>CAMLHB010000092.1 GCA_946479725.1 uncultured Actinomycetes bacterium
CCCACGGCTTCGAGATCTCGATCTGGGCGATGAACTTCGCGCTGATGTTCGCGCTGGCGCTCGGGATCGACTACGCGCTCTTCGTCGTCATGCGCTTCCGCAACGCCCTCTTCGGCCAGCGGCTGGCGCCCGAGGACGCGGTCGCCGAGACGATGGACACCGCCGGCAAGGCGGTCCTCTTCTCCGGCCTGACGGTGATCGTCTCCCTCGCCGCGGTGATGCTGGTCCCCAGCCCCGCCTTCCGCTCGGTCTCCCTCGGGATCATGATCTCGGTCCTCTTCGTCCTCGCCGCGACCCTGACCCTGCTGCCGGCGGTGCTGGCGAAGCTGGGCCCGCGGATCGACCGGCTCGCCCTCCCCTGGGCGCACTCCGGGGAGCACCGGTCGCCCCGCTTCGCCCGCTGGGGCGAGCTGCTGTGGCGGCGGCCGCTGCTCTTCGGCGGCGCCGGCCTGGCGATCCTCGTCCTCCTCGCGCTGCCGGTCCTCGGCGCCCGCACCGGGATGCCGTCGATCAAGGTGGTGCCGCAGGGCGACCACTCGCGGGTCGGCTACGAACAGCTGAGCGACGCCTTCGGCCCCGGCGCCCCCGGGCTGCTGCAGGTGACGGCGCCGCGGGACGAAGCGCAGCTGGTCGCCGCGCGGCTGCAGGCCGACCGCGGGATCGCGATGGCGCTGCCGCCCCAGAGCGGCCGCGGCGGCCTCGCCCTGATCGAAGCGATGCCGGTCGCCGCCCCCGCGACCGTCGCCTTCGATGACACCGTCGACCGGGTGCGGGCCGAGCTGCCCGCCAGCGCCCAGGTCGGCGGCCCGGCCGCCGAAAACCGCGACCTCGAGGCGGCGCTGGCGGCGAAGACGCCGCTGGTGATCGGCGTCGTCCTCGGCCTCGGCTTCCTGCTCCTCCTGGTCGCTTTCCAGGCGCCGCTGATCGCCGCCCTCGGCGTCCTCACCAACCTGCTCTCGACCGCCGCCGCCTTCGGCGTCGCCACCCTGGTCTTTCAGGACGGCAACCTCGCCGGCCTCCTCGGCTTCGAATCCCAGGGCTTCCTCGACGCCTGGGCCCCGGTCTTCTTCTTCGCGATGGTCTTCGCGATCGCGATGGACTACACCGTCTTCCTCCTCTCCTCGGCCCGCGAGCACTGGGAGCAGAGTGGCGACGCCCGCGCCGCGATGGTCGGCGGCCTCGCCCACTCCGGCCGCGTCATCCTCGCCGCCGGCGGCGTCATGGTCGCCGTCTTCTTCACCTTCGCCCTCTCCGGCCCGCTGCCGCCGAAGGAAATGGGCGCGATCCTCGGCGTCGCCGTCCTCCTCGACGCCTTCCTCGTCCGACTCCTACTGCTGCCGGTCCTGCTGCGCCTGACCGGCCCCGCCGCCTGGTGGCTCCCCGGCTGGCTCGACCGCCTACTGCCCGACGTGCGGTTCGGCCACGGAGCAGGGTCGGGTGACCCTGCCGAAGAGCTGGGACCCGTCGGCGAAGGTGGAGACGGTTCCGAACTCGAATCTCCCGTCGGCGCAGGTCGCGCGAAGGAACCGCTTTCCGATGCGCATTGAGTAGCCGAAGATCGAGCCAGAGTTGCCGGCGATCTTCGGCACTTTCGCCTTGGCGCGCCAGCCGAAGCGTCCCTTGTCGAGCTTCTCGACGAGGAACGGGATCGTCAGCTCAGCGGTCACCGGCGCCGACAAAAACGCCGCGGCCACAAGCCGCCGGCCGTGTTCGGTGCGACCGCCGTTGTAGAGGGAAAGGCGCCCGCGGACCCAGAGCAGCGGCTCTTCCGGGAAGGCGACCTCGACGGTCAGCTTGCCGCGTCCGACCAGGGCATCGCGGCACTGTTCTTCGATGCTTCCCCGCGGGTCGTAGCCGCGGAGCGAGCACACCGACGCGCCATCCAGCTCGAGGGCCAGGTGCCTGTCTCCTTTGATTTCCAGTTCCTCGAGCGCCGGAACGTGGGAGCCGTCACTGATGCGGTAGCTCTCCGAGGCGGACATTCGCACCTGTGCCGGCTGCGTGCCCGGAAGCCGCGACGGGCTGATCGCGAACCTCGGGGTTTCGTAGAGCGGCGTCCCGAGATCGATGGCGCCGGCGGTCGCGGTCGCGACGCTGATCGCCACGGTCGCGACCACCGCAGCGGTGAACCACGCGGACCTTCCCCACAGTTTGTTCATGACTACCTCCCGCCGGCCACCATATGGCGGATTACTCGAATGTCAACGTGACACTGCAGTTCTTTGTTCGCCGCTGGTGGGAGACTGGGCCGGTGCGAGTGCTCGCGATCGTCCACCAGCGCGACGCCGGCCCGGGCGTCTTCGCCGAGGCGATCCGGGAGGCCGGGGGCGAGCTGCACGAGTGGACGCTGGCCGAGCGCCCGGAGCCGCCCGCCGACCCGTTCGGCTACGACGCCGTCCTCGTCCTCGGCGGGACGATGAATGTCGACGAAGACGAGCGACACGGCTGGATCGCCAAAGAGGAGGCGCTGCTGCGGGAGCTGCTCGAGCGCGGCACGCCGCTGCTCGGCCTCTGCCTCGGAGGGCAGTTGCTGGCCGGCGCGGCCGGCGCCGAGGCGCGCCGCGCCTCGCGCCCCGAGATCGGCTGGCACCGGGTGCAGGTAACGCCGGAGGGAGAGGACGACCCCCTCCTCGGCCCGCTCGCCCCGAGCTTCGAAGCCTTCCAGTGGCACAGCTACGAGTTCCCCCCGCCCGCCGGCGCCGTTCCCCTCGCCCGCAGCGAGGTCTGCCTCCAGGCCGCCCGCCTCGGCGACCGCGCCTGGGCGCTGCAGTTCCACCCCGAGGTCAGCCGCACCGACGCTCTCCACTGGGTCGACGACTACGAGGCCGACCCCGACGCAGTGCGAATCGGAGTCGACCCCAGCCTGCTGGGCCCGGAGACCGAAGCGAAGATCGACGCCTTCAACGAGCTGGGACGGGATCTCTGCCGGCGCTGGCTGGGGCTGATCTAGTCGACCTGGATCGGGGTCAGGTAGGCGGCGGAGAGGCCGCCGTCGACCAGGAAGGTGCTGGCGGTGACGAAGGTCGAGTCGTCGCTGGCGAGGAAGAGGGCGGCTTTGGCGATCTCCTCGGGCTCGCCGAAGCGGCCCATCGGGATGTGGACGAGGCGCTTGGCGGCGCGCTCGGGGTCCTTGGCGAAGAGCTCCTTGAGGAGAGGGGTGTTGACCGGCCCCGGGCAGAGGGCGTTGACGCGGACGCCGCGGTCGGCGAACTCGACGCCGAGCTCCCGCGAGAGGGCGAGGACGCCGCCCTTGGAGGCGGTGTAGGAGATCTGGGAGACGGCGGCGCCCATGGTGGCGACGAAGGAGGCGACGTTGATCACCGAGCCGCCGCCGGCCGCCAGCAGGTGCGGGATCCCGTGCTTGCAGCAGAGGAAGACGCTGCGCAGGTTGACGTCCTGCACGCGCTGCCAGGACTCGAGGCTGGTCTCCAACACCGAGCCGTCGTCAGTCGGGTTGATGCCGGCGTTGTTCATCAGCACGTCGATGCGGCCGAACTGGTCGGCGGTCTCGGCGAGGGCGTTCCGCACCTGCCCCTCGTCGGCGACGTCGGCGGCGATCGTCAGCGCCCCGACCGCCTGCTCGGCGTCGAGGTCGATGCCGACGACGGTCGCGCCCTCCGCGGCGAACAGCCGCGCCGACTCGGCGCCGATCCCGCTTGCCGTCCCCGTTACAACACAGACCTTCCCCGCAAGCCTCGCCATCTCAACCCCCCTCGGTCGCGTAGTAGACGTTCTTGACCTCGGTGTAGTGCTCGAGCGCGTCGGGGCCGAGCTCGCGGCCGACGCCGGACTGCTTGAAGCCGCCGAAGGGGGTGGAGACGCGGACCGAGGTGTTGGAGTTGATCGAGATCACCCCGGTCTCGATCGCCCTCGCCACCCGCAGCGCCCGCGCCCCGTCGCCGGTCCAGATCGAGCCGGAGAGGCCGTAGATGGTCTCATTGGCGAGGCGGATCGCGTCCTCCTCGCCATCGAAGGGGATGACGCAGGCGACCGGGCCGAAGATCTCCTCGGCGGCGGCGCGGTCGTCGTTGGCGACCGGCGCCAGCACGATCGGCGGGAACCAGTAGCCGGGGCCGCCGGGGGCGCTGCCGCGGATCGCCACCGGGGCGTCGTCGGGGACGTAGGAGGCGACGGTCTCGCGCTGACCAGCGGAGATCAGCGGGCCCATCTGGGTCCCCTCGTCGAGCGGGTCGCCCACAGCGATCCCCTCGACCGCCGGCTGCAGCGCCACGAGGAAGTCGTCGACCGCGCTGCGCTCGACGAGGATCCGCGAGCGGGCGCAGCAGTCCTGGCCGGCGTTGCCGAAGACGGCCATCGGCGCCGCAGCCGCGGCTGCCTCGAGGTCGGCATCGGCGAAGACGACGTTGGCCGACTTGCCGCCCAGCTCCAGGGTCACCCGCTTGATCGTCTGCGCGGCGCCGGCGGCGATCCCGCGGCCGACCTCGGTCGAGCCGGTGAAGGCGATCTTGGCGACGTCGGAGTGCTCGACCAGCCGCCGCCCACAGACGCTGCCGGGACCGGCGACGACGTTCAGCACACCCTCCGGCAGCCCGGCGTCCAGGGCGAGGACCTCCAGCTCGAGCGCGGTCAACGGCGTCTGCTCCGCGGGCTTGAGGACGACGCAGTTGCCGGCGGCGAGCGCCGGCGCCACCTTCCAGGAGGCGATCGTCAGCGGGAAGTTCCAGGGGACGATCAGCCCGACGACGCCGAGCGGCTCGCGGAAGGTCATGTCGACGCCGCCGGCGACCGGGATCGTCTGTCCCAGCAGCCGCTCCGGCGCCCCGGCGTAGTAGCGGAAGGTCTCGACCACCATCCCCATCTCGCCCAACGCGTCGCCGATCGGCTTGCCGGCGTTCCGCGCCTCCAGCGTCGCCAGCTCCTTCAGCCGCGCCTCGATCGCATCGGCGAGGTCGCGCAGCAGGTTCGCCCGGTCCGCCGGCGCCACCGCCCGCCAGCCGGGGAACGCCGCCTTCGCCCGCGCCACCGCCGCGTCGACCTCCTCCACCCCGGCCCGCGGCACCTCGGCCATCACCCGCTCCGTCGCCGGCTCGACCACCTCGATCGCGCTCACGCCGCCGACCCCTTCCCCGCCGACGGGCCGATTCCGGTCCTATACGGACCGTTTTCGTCCCGTCGGCCGCTGGGCGTGGTCGGTTCGGTCCGTGCCGCCTGGACCAAGGCGGCGATCAGTTGGGAGTCCTCGTCCTCCTCGGGGTGCCAGATGACGCCGAGGGCGAAGCGCTTGCCGGGAAGCTCGATCGCCTCGGGGAGGTCGTCCGCGGCCGACCATCCCGTCACCTTCAGCCCTTCGCCGACCCGGTCGACGCCCTGGTGATGGTGGGACCAGACGACGAAGCCCTCGACCCCGGCCGCGGTGCAGGCGAGCGACTCCGGCTCCAGCCGGATGTGGTGCTTGCTGAAGGTGCCGGCGATGGTCCGGTGCGCCTCGTTGCCCAGCGTCTCCGGCAGGTGCTGAACGAGGGTCCCGCCCAGCGCCACGTTCAGCAGCTGCATGCCGCGGCAGATCCCCAGCACCGGCAGGTCGCGCTCCAGCGCCCGCCGCGCCAGCGCCAGCTCGCAGGCGTCGCGGTCGGGCCAGGTGCCGCGCGTCTCCGGGTGCGGCTCGGCACCGTAGCTCGCCGGGTCGATGTCGGCGCCGCCGGCCAGCATCAGCGCGTCGACCCGGTCGAGCAGCAGGTCGGGATCATCGACGGCCGCCTCGTCGGGCGGCAGCACGATCGCGATCCCCCCCGCCCGCTGCACCGCGTTCACGTATCCGCGTGGCGCCAGGGTCACCTCGTAGCCGTCCCAGACTCCCCAGCTAACCCGCTCGACCGCCGCGCAGATCCCGATAACCGGCGCGCCATTGCCCGCCGCCCCGCTCATAGCCGCTCGAAGCCCCGGTAGCGCTCCCAGTCGGTGACGGCCGCCTCGAAGGCCTCGATCTCGACTCCGGCGCGGTTCAGGTAATGGTCGACGACCTCGCCGCCGAAGGCCTCGCGCGCCACCTCGCTGGCGGCGAAGGCGTCCCGCGCCAGGTAGATGTTCGACGGCACCCGCGGCTTGTCGGACTCGTACACGTTGCCCTCGAAGGCCTCCTCCAGCTCCAGCCCGGCGTCGACCCCGTGCAGCCCGGCGGCGATCATCGCGCTCAGCGCCAGGTAGGGATTCACGTCCGCCCCCGGCAGCCGGTTCTCGACCCGCAGTTCCTCGCCGTGCCCGACCACCCGCAGCGAGCAGGTGCGGTTGTCCCGGCCCCAGGCGATCGCGGTCGGCGCGAACGAACCCTTGGCGAAGCGCTTGTAGCTGTTGACGTGCGGCGCGTAGAGCAGGGTCAGCTCCCGCATGCAGGCGAGCTGGCCGGCGACGAAGCGCTCGAACAGCTGCTGGTCGGCGGCGAAGGCGTTCGCCCCGTCCTCCCCGGCCAGCGAGCAGTGGATGTGGCACGAGTTGCCCTCGCGCTCGTTGAACTTGGCCATGAAGGTGATCGAGTGCCCCTCCTGGGCGGCGATCTCCTTGGCGCCGTTCTTGTAGATCGCGTGGTTGTCGGCGCTCCGCAGCGCCCCGTCGTAGCGGAAGTTGATCTCGTGCTGGCCGAGGTTGCACTCGCCCTTGGAGTTCTCGACCTCCATCCCCGCCCCGGCCATCTCGTTGCGGATCCGCCGGATCAGCGGCTCCACCCGCGCCGTCCCCAGCAAGGAGTAGTCGATGTTGTAGAGGTTGGCCGGCTCGAGGTCGTGGAAGCCCTTCTTCCAGGCCTCCTCGTAGGTGTTGCGGAAGACGATGAACTCGAGCTCGGTCGCGGCCTTGGCGGAGAAGCCGCGCTCCGCCAGCCGCGCCAGCTGCCGGCGCAGGATCTGCCGCGGCGAGGCGGCTACTTCGCGCCCGTCGGCCCACTGCACGTCGGCCATCACCATCGCCGTCCCCGGCAGCCACGGCACCAGCCGCAGCGTCTCCAGGTCGGGAACCATCTCGAAGTCGCCGTAGCCGGTGTCCCAGGAGGCCATCGCATAGCCACCGACGGTTTCCATGTCGACGTCGACCGCGAGCAGGTCGTTGCAGCCCTCCGCCCCGTGCTCGAGCACGTCGCCGAGGAAGTGCGACGCCGTCAGCCGCTTTCCCTGCAAGCGACCCTCCATGTCAGCGATCGCGAGCAGCACGGTGTCGACCGTGCCGTCCGCGACCGCCTTCTTCAGCTCCTCGACGGTCACCCGCGGAACGTTACGCCGCCGGGGTCACGGCCGGGCCGGGCCGACTTCGGGTTCGGGCCCGATCGCTTCCTCGATCTCGATCTCGCGCACCTGCCCGGTGAAGTGCTTGCGGGCGCTGAGCATCCAGGTGAGCCAGGCGAAGAGGATTACGACGCCCACCGTCAGCGGCGCGTAGTTGAACGCCTCCCAGGTGAATTCGTCGTTCCACGGCACCGCCGCCGGGGTGAAGGGGAGGCAGAAGATGACCGTGATCAGGCCGACCCAGAAGGTCGCGAAGATGTTCATCCACTTGTACTTGCGGCCGTTGGTCCAGGGTCCGGGCTCAAAGTCGTCGCCCATCCGCCAGCGCAGGAAGATCGGGATCACGTAGGCGATGTAGAGGCCGATGACGGTGATCGAGACGACCGCGAAGAACGCGAACGGTACGTTTTCGCCGTTCCCCTTCAGCGCCGGCAGGGTGATGATCAGCGCCGCGGCCGCCATCGCCAACACGGCGTAGATCGGCACCCGCTCCGCATTGACCTGGGAGATTTTGCCGGAGGCGCGGTGGCCGAACCCTTTGTCGCGGGAGAAGGCGTAACACATGCGCGAGGCGCTGGTCAGGCAGGCGGCGCCGCAGAACAGCTGGCCGACGACGGAGATGATGAGGACGAACTTGCCCCAGCCGGTCCCCAGCGCTTCGGTCAGCAGGGTCGGCGCGAAGCCGAGCGCTTCGTTGGCGCCGTCGACGTTGGTGACCGCGAAGGTGATCGCCAGGAGGACGATCCAGCCGATCACCGCCGAGTAGAAGATCGAGCGCCAGACGCCCTTCGCCGCGGTCTCCGCGGCGCCGTGGGTCTCCTCGGAGATGTGGGCGGAGGCGTCGAAGCCGGTGATCGTGTACTGGGTGAGCAGGAACCCGAGCGGCAGCACGTAGAACCAGTACATCCCGTCGCTGAACCCGCTCTGGTTGATCCGGTGGCCGAAGACGAAGCTGACGCTCTGGTGGGTGTCGGGGACGATGATCAGGACGAGGACGATCGCGGCGACGCCGATCACGTGCCACCAGACCGAGACGCTGTTGACCAGCGAGAGCATGTGCGTGCGCCGGATGTTGACCGCGGTGTGAACAGTCAGGATCAGCGCGAAGAGGAGGAAGACCTCGGCGAGGATGTGCGCTTCGTCGCCGAAGTTGACCCCGAGGATGTCCACTTCGTAGAGGCCGAGGACGACGTTGAGGAAGGTCGCGCAGGCGTAGTCGACCGAGGCGACCACCGCCGCCAGGCCGATCAGGTTGAACCAGCCGGTGAACCAGGCCCAGACCGGCCCGCCCAGGCGTCCCGCCCACCAGTAGATGCCGCCCGCGGTCGGGTAGGCGGAGACCAGCTCCGACATGCAGAAGCCGATGATCAGGATCGGGATCGAGATCAGGGGCCAGCCCCAGGAGATCGCGATCGGGCCGCCGTTGTTCCAGGCCTGCCCGTACGTGGTGAAGCAGCCGGCGAGGATCGAGATGATCGAGAACGAGATCGCGAAG
>CAMLHB010000093.1 GCA_946479725.1 uncultured Actinomycetes bacterium
CGAACGCGTCGAGGCCGTCGACGACCGCTGCGCGAGCGCCTTCGGCGGCTTTCAGCAGTTTGCTGCGGTGCTCGCCGTAGACCATGTCGACGACGGTCTGGTGCTGGGTGAAGCCGTCGCGGCGCAACGGCAGGTGGTCGAAGGGGTCCTCGCCCGCGAGGCCGGCGGCGCTGGTGTTGACGATCAGGTCGAACTCCTCCTGGCGCGGCGCCAATACGGGCTCGCCGCCGAGCTCGGCGCAGATCGCCTCCGCCCGCTCCGGCGTGCGGTTCCAGACCGCCACCCGCGCCCCTTCCCAGAGCAGCGCCCAGAGGACGGCCCGGGCGGCGCCGCCGGCCCCCATGACCAGCGCACGCTGGCCGCGGGGCAGGTCCGGCAGCGAGGCGAGCAGGCCGTCGGCGTCGGTGTTGTGCGCCTCGATCCGCCCGCCGTCGAAGACCAGCGTGTTGGCGGCGCCGATCTGCTGCGAGGCTTCGCTCGCCTCGTCGGCCAGCGCCAGCGCCGCCTGCTTGTGGGGGACGGTGACGTTGACGCCGGCGTAGCCGACTTCGGCCAGCTCCTTCACCGTCATCTCGAAAGCCTCGGGGGCGGCGTCGATCGCCCTGTAGCTCCAGTCCTCCAGCCCCAGCGCCGCCAGCGCCGCATTCTGCATCGCCGGCGAGCGCGAGTGCGAGACGGGATGGCCGAGCACCGCGAGCTTGGGCATCAGGGCACTTATTCCCCGCAGCTGTCCGGCGAGTTGCCGCCGGCCGCTTCCCGGGCCGAGTTGTACCTGGCGACCGCGGCTTCGAATTCGGCTTCCGTCTTGGCGAAGGTGAGCTTGCCGCAGGCGCCCGGCGTGGTCACGTAGAAGAGGTATTCGGTCTGCGGCGGGTGGGCGGCGGCTTCGATCGAGGCCAGGCCGGGGTTGCTGATCGGCCCCGGCGGCAGACCGGCGTTGGTGCGGCTGTTGTACGGGGAGTCGATCGCCAGTTCGGATTCGGTCAACGGCTCGGTGTAGTTGCCGGTCGCGAAGCGGATCGTCGCGTCGATCCCCAGCGGCATCCCTTCGTGCAGGCGGTTGTAGATCACCGAGGCGACGAGGCCGCGCTGGCTGTCGACCCCGGCCTCGTCCTCGACCATCGAGGCGATCGTGACCACGTCGAAGACGGTCAGGTTCTTCGACTTCGCGTAGCTCATGTCGACCCCCTTGATCCGCCGCTCGAAGTCCTGCAGCTGCAGCTGGACGAGGTCCTCGACCGGCGCCTTCGGCTTCAGTTCGAAGGTGTCGGGGAAGAGGAAGCCTTCGAGGTCCTTGGCGTGCTTGCCGCCGTATTCGGCCGGGTCGAGGTACTTCGACTTCACGGTCGCTTTCGTGTAGTCGCCGGGGACGCCGGCTTCTTCGACCAGCTGCGCCGTTTGCGAGCGCGTGTAGCCCTCGGGAATCGTCACCGAGACCGCGCGCTTGACCGGCGGCGTCGAGAGGGCGTCGATCGCGGCGCCGTAGCTCATGTTGTGGGCGAGGGTGAAGTGGCCGGAGTAGATCTCCGAACGCTTGCCGGCGAGGGTGACCCGGACCTGGAACAGGGTCGAGTTGTCGATCACGTCCTTTTCGCTCAGCAGGTCGCCGACTTCGCTGACGCTCGAGCCCTTGGGAACCGTCACCTGGACCTTGCCGCTGCCGTCGCCGTGGAAGGGCTGGAAGAGCGCGTTGAGAAACCAGAGGGCGAAGAGGGCCGCGACCACCGCGAAGATCAGAAAGGGATGACGGCCGAGCCGGCTGAGGATCGCGGGTCGCCGGCGGGGCGGCCGCGGGGTCCCGCCGTTGGCAGCGGCGACTGGCGGAGGCGGAGGCGGCTCGACCGGTTCCGGCGCGGGCGGCTCGACCGATGGAGGCGGCGGAGACGCAGCCTTCTGCTCGGTCGCGGCCCGCTTGGCGGCGCGCTTGTTCCTCTTTTCCTCGCGTTCGCGGCGGCGCTGCTCGCGCTCGTGGGCGGCCGGGTCGTTGGAATCGGCGAAGGGGTCGCCCTGGAGCCAGTCCTCGCTCACGGTTTGCTCGCCAGGTAGGACTCGAGCAGGTGGGCGGCGGCGATCGAGTCGCGGGCGGCGCTGGCGCCGCCGCGGCGGCTGGCGTCGGCCATCCGCGAAGTCAGCCGCTCGTCGTAGGTGTCGACCGGAACCGAGAGCATCGCCTCAAGTTCCCGGCAGAAGCTGCGGGCCAAACCTGCCTGGCTCCCCTCCTCGCCGCTCAGGTGCACCGGCAGGCCGACGACCACCTGCTCGACGTCGTGCTCGTCGACCAGCTCGGCGACGGCGCGCGCCTCCGGCGGTTCGATCACCGGCAGCGGCGTCGCCAGGGTGCCGCTCGGATCGGAAAGGGCGCAGCCGATCCGGACCGTGCCGTGGTCGAGGGCGAGCACCCGCACTCAGCTCAGCTCCCGCTCGACCGCGGCGCGGGCGGCGTCCAGCGCCTCGTCGAGCTTCGAGGGGTCCTTGCCCCCGGCCTGGGCCATGTCGTCGCGGCCACCACCGCCGCCGCCGACGATCGGCGCGATCTCGCGGATGATCGAACCGGCGGCGAGCCCGCGCTCGACCGCGTCCTTGGAGACGAGGGCGACGAGGCCCGCCTTGCCGCCGAACTCGCCGCCGAGGACGACCGCCGAGGGCTGCTCGACCTTCGACTGGACGCGGTTGGCGAGCTCGAGCAGCTGCTTCGGGTTCGCCTGCAGGCTCGGCTGGACGACGGCGGCGACGAGGCGCCCACCGCCGGCCAGGTCCTTCGCCTGTCCGACAAGTGCGTCGGCTTCGCCCCCGAGCTGCTCGCGCTGCGCTTTCTCGGCGCCGGCGCTCGCCTCCTTCAGCTGCTCGGCGGCACGACGGGCGGCGGCGACCGGGTCCTGCGGGTTGCCGAGCAGCTCACCGGCCTCCTGCAATTGCGCCTCGCGCTCGCGGAACCAGTCGATTGCCGCCGGACCGGTGATCGCCTCGACCCGGCGCACGTTGGCGGCGCTCGATCCCTCGCTCCTGATCTTGAAGATCCCGACCTCGGCGGTGTTGGCGACGTGGGTGCCGCCGCAGAGCTCGCGGGAGACGCGGTCGACCTCGACCACCCTCACCCACTCCCCATATTTCTCGCCGAACAGGGCCATCGCTCCGAGCCGTTCGGCCTCCTCGCGGTTCATGTTCATCCAGCGGACGGCGCGGCTCGCCTTGATCCACTCGTTGACCCGCTCCTCGACGTCGCGCAGCTCCTCGCGGCTGAGCGCCTGGCCGTGGGTGAAGTCGAAGCGGAGCTTGTCCGGGCGCACGGCGGAGCCGGCCTGGCGGACGTGGGTGCCGAGGCGCTCGCGCAGCGCCGCGTGCAGGAGGTGGGTGGCGGTGTGGTTGCGCATCGTCGCGTGGCGGGTCTCGGCGTCGACTTCGGCCTCGACGGCGACACCGGGCTCGATCCCCGCCCCGGGCTCGACCTCCAGCGCCTGGTCTTCGCCGAGCCGATAGACGTCGACCACCCGCGCCTCATTGCCGTTCCAGCGCAGGACGCCGGAGTCGGCCACCTGTCCCCCGCCCTCGGCGTAGAACGGGCTCTCCTCGAGCTTGACCAGGGCCTTGCCCTCGGCCGCCTCGACGGCCGCGAGGCCGGTCGTGGCGCGCAGCGTCTCGTAACCGACGAAGCTGGTCGGCGGCGCGGCGGCGGCGAAGGCGGCGACGCGCTCGTGGGTGTTCTCGGAGCCGTGGGCGGTGGCGCTCGCCATCCGGGCGCGCGCCTTCTGTTCCTCCATCAGCTCCTCGAAGCCCTGGTCGTCGACCGCGAGGCCGGCTTCTGCCAGCAGTTCCTTGGTCAGGTCATAAGGGAACCCGTAGGTGTCGTGCAGCTTGAACGCCGCGGCCGCGTCGACCCAGGACGTCCCCCCCTCCTTCGCCTCGACGATCAGCCGCTCGAGCAGCTCGCTGCCGCGCTCCAGGGTGCGCCCGAAGCTCTCCTCCTCGTCGCCGACCCAGCGTTCGATCCCCGCCTTCTCGGCCACCAGCTCGGGGTAGGCGTCCCCCATCAGCTCGATGGTCCGCTCCGCGAAGTGGCCGAGCCAGGGGGGCTCGAGGCCGAGGGTGCGGCCCTGCTGGATCGCCCGCCGCATGATTCGGCGCAGGATGTAGCCGCGGTCCTCGTTGGAGGGGACGACGCCGTCGGCGATCAGAAAGGCGGCGCCGCGGCTGTGGTCGGCGACGATCCGCATCGCCCGGGTGACCGCGCCGCCCTCGTCGTAGCGGCGGCCGGAGAGCTCTTCGGCGAGGTCGATCAGCGGCCGTACGTGGTCGGTCTCGAAGACCGAGGGGACATCCTGGAGGATCGCCGCCATCCGGTCGAGGCCCATGCCGGTGTCGATGTTCCTCATCGGCAGCTCGGTCAGGGAACCGTCCTCGGCGAGGTCGTAGCTCATGAAGACGTGGTTCCAGAACTCGAGGAAGCGGTCGCTGTCGTCGCCGGGGCGCTCTCCCTCGGCGCCGAATTCGGGGCCGCGGTCGAGGTAGAGCTCCGAGCAGGGTCCGCAGGGGCCGGTCGGGCCGGCCTGCCAGAAGTTGTCCTCGCGGCCGAGCCGGACGATCCGCTCCTCCGGGACGCCGGTCGCGCGCCAGATCTCGATCGCCTCCTGGTCGGGGCCAAGCCCCAGCTCCTCGTCGCCGCCGAAGACCGTGACCCAGATCCGCTCCGGGTCCATCCCGAAGCCCTCGGTCGAGAGCTCCCAGCCCCAGGGGATCGACTCGGCCTTGAAATAGTCGCCGAAGCTCCAGTTGCCGAGCATCTCGAAGAAGGTCATGTGGCGGGCGGTGTTGCCGACCTCTTCGATGTCGGTGGTGCGGAAGCATTTCTGCACGTCGGCGAGGCGCGGCGCCGGCGGCTTTTCCCGCCCCAGGAAGTAGGGCTTGAACGGCTGCATCCCCGCCGTGGTCAGCAGAACCGAGGGGTCGTGGACCGAGGGCACAAGCGAGGCCGAGGGCACGATCCTGTGCTCACGCTCGGCGAAAAACGCCAAGTAGACGTCCCGGATCTCCTGCGCCCTCATGTTAGGAAGCCTAAATATTTGTTCGATTCGGGGCGGTGCCGGCCAAGTTCGCCCTTACGGGCCACCGATAGAGACGTTTCAGGAGGCACTTGACCGTTCGACTCTGTCGAAGGAGGCAACACAGATGAAGCTGCGCACGATGCTCGCGATGGGGCTCGCGGTGCTCTCGCTGGGGGCGCTGCCCGCGATCGGCCTGGCCGATGACCCGAACTACCAGCCGCCGGAAGGCCCGCACTACGAAAACCCGGAACACCAGCCGCAGGGGCCGAAGTCGGCGCCGAAGGGCCACGCCTACGGCTACTACTGCCGGGGCGAGAGCAAGAAACACGTGAAAGGCGAGCAGGGGACCGCTTTCAGCCGCTGCGTCAGAGCGATGGCGCAGGCTGACAAGAACGAAAAGCTCAACGCCAAGAAGGCCTGCAAGGCCCTCAGCAAGAAGCACGTCAAAGGCGTCAAAGGGACGCCGTTCACCAAATGCGTGCAGGGCGTCAACCAGATGCGGCGCGAAGATGCCGCGACGGTGAGCGCCAGCTCGGTCGCGTAACTACGCGATGGTGCCGTGGCCGACGATCCGATCGCCGGCCATGAGCACCGCCGTCTGGCCCGGGGCCACGCCAGGGAAGGCCTCGCCCAGCTCCACCTCCAGGGTGGGGTGCCGCCCCTTCTCCGCTGCGCCGAGCGTGGCGGGGAGGGCGCGGGAGCGGTAGCGGAGCTTGACCGCGTCGACCTCGCCACCATCGCGGTGGAGGACGGCGTCGCGGACGCTGACGCTGCGCTTCTCCAGCTCGGCCCGGGTGCCGACGGTGACGGTGTTGGTCTCGGCGTCGGTGGCCAGCACGTAGAGCGCCTCCGGAGCGGAGACGCGGATGCCGCGACGCTGGCCGACGGTGAAGTCGTGGTGGCCGCGGTGGCGGCCGAGGGTGCGGCCGGCCGAATCGACGATCGCGCCGTCGCGCTCGCGCAGGCCGCCGTGGCGGCGGAGGAAGCCGCGCTTGCCCTGGCCGGCGAGGAAGCAGAGGTCCTGGCTCTCGGCCTTGCGGGCGACGGCGAGGCCGTGACGGGCGGCGATCTCCCGCACCTCCGGCTTGGTCAGCTCGGTCAGCGGGAAGCCGAGGCGCGAGAGCAGCTCGGTCGGCAGCGCGGCGAGCATGTAGCTCTGGTCCTTGGCGCTGTCGGCGGCGGTGGCGAGGAGGGGTCCCTGGTCGTCCTCGACGATGCGGGCGTAGTGGCCGGTAAGCAGCCGCTCGGCGCCGAGCCGCTCGGCGAGGTCGACCCTCGCCGCCAGCCGCACCTCGCCGTTGCAGAGGATGCAGGGGTTGGGGGTGTTGCCCGCGGCGTAGCCGCCGATGAAGCGGTCGACCACGCGGCGGCGGAAGTCCCCCTCGAGGTCGAGCGTGAAGTGCGGGATCTCGAGCTGGTGCGCTAGGGCTCGGGCGCCGAGCACGGCCTCGGGCGAGCAGCAGGCCTTGGCGCCGTCGGTCTCCGGGTCGGTCCAGAGCTTGACGGTGATGGCGACGACCTCGGCGCCTTCCTCGCGGGCGAGGAGGGCGCCGACGGCGCTGTCGACGCCGCCGGACATGGCTACGGCTACACGCTTCGGAGAGTTCGAGGCGGTCAGGTTCAACGGCGAGGACGCGACGCCCTGTAGCGCCCGGTGGAGCGCATCGGTTGCGAGCTGAGCCGCGTGGCGCTTGGCGGGCGTCAGGCCACCTATTGCTTGATCGACAATGTCGATGTCGATCAGGGCGGCGTCGAGGACGGGGGCGCCGTCGACCATCTCGGCAACCGCGGCAGTGGCGGCGCGAGTGGCCCCGCAGCCCTCGGCATCGAAGGTGACCGAGGTAATCCGGCCGTCCTCGACCAGGAACGAGAGGCGCGAGAGGTCGCCGCAGGCAGCGCCGCCCGCAGCGCCCGTGAAGGCATCGTCGGCCGGCGGTCCGAGCCGGCTTTCGTCACGCAGATAGGCCTCGAAGATCTCTCGATCCATCCCACGAAGGGTAAGCGCTCACCCGTCCCTCCACCCCATCCCGCACTCGCAGGGCCATCACCCACACCTACTTGCCGGGTGGGTGTGGGTGATGGCCCTGCCCAAGCGCCCCCTTGATGTCCGCCACGATCGCCCCGGGTTCCTTCCGGAGATGGCGCCAAGTGATGTGCACGATCCGATAGCCCTCGGCGACGAGGATGCGGTCGCGGAGGCGGTCGGACTCGAACCGCTTCCCGGTCCCGTGGACCGAGCGGCTGTCGAGCTCGACGACGACCTTCTCTGCCTCCCAGAGCGCGTCGACCTGGAAGAAGCGCCCGCGCACGCAGAGATCCGCGTTCATTCGGGGCCGATGGAGGCCATAGGCGTCAACGAGCACCAGGAACGCCTCCTCGAAGTCGTTGCGCGTGAACCCAATGGGCTCCGGAGACTCCAGCAACGCCCGAAGGTTCCGCGTCCCCCGCCTCCCCGGGTACCGCCCCAGCAACACGGGAAGCGACACCCGATCGGTCAGCCCTCGAACTTCCGCCTCATGAAACGCCCTCTCAACCTCCCGCGCCGGAGCCACCGCCGCCAGGTCGAAGATCGTCCGAAACGGCGAGGTCACCGGAATCGCGTCCCGCACCAACCACTCGTCGTCCTTCAGCAGAGACCTGTGGCCGGCTATCCCTTCTCGCTCGACTTCGGCGCGAGCGCACGTGACGTCAATCCGTTCGGCAGCAGACGGAAGGATCCGCCAAAACCGCGCGGCTGAGCGATGGCTCAAGACAGCTCCATCGCCACAGGCGAGAACGGCTGCCGCCCAACGCCCGCGTCTCGAGATCCGTCGCACCCCGACGACGTAGACGCCGCGGAAGACTTCGTGGAGCTGCCCGCGCTGCAGGCGTCCAACGATCGCCCTCCTCCCCATCCCAAGCGCCAGCAACTGCCTCCGGCTCACCACCGCGTGCTGCCGTTCAGCCAGCTCCGCAACCTGCCGGTCAAGAGAATGAGTGCGGAGTTGAGCACCTGTGGGGTGCCGTATTCCGCTCTGAGATCCCATACCGACGAGCGTGAGGGATCAGGACGCACGCGTGGTGCGCAGATTGTGCCGATTTACCGGCTGAAGGCGCGAAAAAGGCCCCAACCCGCCGTTGCCGCCTCTGGCTTTGATCCCTTCATGTGAAGGTGGGTGCCTGCCCCGAATCCCAAGGGACCCGGAGACTTGTCAGCTCCCGCGCCGTTTGTGTTGGGTCAAACGGTGAGACGGCTCTCGTACGGGTTCGAGCCTGGTCCCAAAACTACCACCGGGACGACCTCCCTAAACGAACCCTTCGTCCTCGTCCAGGTTTGAGAGGTGCCACTCGGCTTCGCTCCAGCGGTCGCCGGGGACGCGGAGGGCGATGTCGCCGCGGCCGAAGCGGTCGATAGGCCAGTCGGAGGTGAGCACGGCCTCGATGCCGGCCTCGACCAGGGCCTGGTGCCAGGCCCGGGCGGTCCGCAGGTCGCCGAAGTCCCGCACCACCTCCCAGCTGTCGAAGCTGGGGTCGTCGACGTGGACCGGCGTCTGCCCCGGCCCCGGAGCCGGTCGCCACCTGCGGGGGATCCAGTCCCGCAGGCCCATCTCAGATCGTGGGCCGCCGGTTCGCGTGCGACCGGGGGTGCACGTGACCGAGCAGAGCAAGGACGCAGGGCGAAGCCTTTGGTGGCGC
>CAMLHB010000094.1 GCA_946479725.1 uncultured Actinomycetes bacterium
CATGGTCTCCTTCACCGGCTCGACCCGCGCCGGCCGCCGCGTCTCCGAGCTCGCCGCGGCGACCGTGAAGCCCGTGGCGATGGAGCTCGGCGGCAAGTCGCCGAACCTGATCCTCGACGACGCCGACTTCGAGAAGGCGGTGCCCGACGGCGTCGCCAAGTGCTTCCTCAACAGCGGTCAGACCTGCAGCGCCCTGACCCGGATGCTGGTCCCGCGCCAGCGTCTGGCCGAGGCCGAGGAGCTGGCGAAGACCGCCGCCGAGTCCTTCACGCCCGGCGATCCCTTCGAGTCCTCGACCCGCCTCGGCCCGCTTGTCTCCGAGGTCCAGCGCGAGCGCGTCCGCGGTTACATCAAGAAAGGCGTCGAGGAGGGCGCCCGCCTGATCACCGGCGGCGCCGAGCCGCCCGAGGGTCTCGAGCGCGGCTTCTTCGTCCGCCCCACCGTTTTCTCCGAGGTCGAGGCCGAGATGACGATCGGCCAGGAGGAGATCTTCGGACCGGTGCTGTCGATCCAGCCCTACGAGGGCGAGGACGACGCGATCCGGATCGCCAACTCGACCGAGTACGGCCTCGCCGGCGGCGTCTGGTCGGCCGACAGCGAGCGGGCGATCGCCGTCGCCCGCCGCATCCGCACCGGCCAGATCGAGATCAACGGTGGCGCCTTCAACCCGCTCGCGCCCTTCGGCGGCTACGGTCAGTCCGGCCACGGCCGCGAGAACGGGCGTTACGGGATCGAGGAGCTGCTGCAGGTCAAGAGCCTGCAGCTCTAAGGTTCGGGTCCCGGCAGGATCTCCTGCACCGGGAACGCTTCACCGATCATCTCGTTCTCGAACATCCAGTTGATCAGGTGCTGGACACGGGCGGGGTCGATGTAGCCGCTGTCTGACAGTTCGCCGACCGTCGCACCCACCTCTTCGTAGAGCGTCGTCGGATCGACTTCGGGATCCGCTTCGCCTGATTCTTCGAGGGCTTCCGTCGCTTCTTTCGGCTGATCGATTGCCCCATACGCCCCAAGGGCGATAGCCGAGACGAGGTGGCTCATCAGCCTTGGGTTCGCTTCTGCCACGCCGCGCCGGGCTATCAACACCATTTCGTCGTAGTCCGGCGACCCCACTTCGGTGACCGGCGTAACCACGGGTTCGAGGCCCCTCGACAAGAGATCGACGCCCTCCACGGTGCCGGACCCCGCGAAGATGGCATCGGCACGGCCGTCGAGCAGAGCGGGCACCAATTCGTTGCCCACGTCGATCACTTTGACTTCCGCCGGTTCCAGGCCACCTCCCTCGGAGAGGACGTTGATGAAGAAGCTGTGCTGAGAGGTCAGTCCGGGAACGGCGACCGTCTTCCCCTTGAGATCGGCGATCCCGAGGATGCCTGACTCCTTCGTCCAGATGAATGCCGCCGTGGCCAGATGCAGGAGGTTGCCGACGATCACGATCGGCGCGCCGTTGTACCGGGCCGCGACCGCTTCCGGGCCGTTCATCACGCCGGCGGCATAGGTGCCGTTCACCACTTCGGAGACCGTCTTTTTCGGATTCACCGGAGTGAGTTCGAGCTTGGGGATCCCGAACTTCGCGAAATACCCGCGCTTCTTGGCCATCGGCAGGGAGACGGCTTCGACCGCGTCCCAGGCATCCGTCGCGACCCGCACCAGTCGCGGTTCTTCGAACGTGTCCTTCTTCAGCGCGGCAGCGACGCTGCGTGGGATGGGCTTCGGTTCGCTTCCTTCCCCTCCGCCACAGCCGGCCGACAGCAATGCCGCCAAGACCAGCGCGCCTACCAAGACCCCTTTCACCGGGCTTCGTTATAGCCGTTGGTGAACATGTCCCCGACCGGCGGCAGTCGCTTGATCATCCCTTTTTCGTGCATCCACACAGTCAGCGCGGTCGCCTGGTCCAAGTTCATTTCGGGTTCGACCGAGAGAAGGGGGAGCGTCGCCTTGAGCTGCGCCCGCAGGTCACTCATGCGGAAGCGGGGGTCGAATCCATAGTTCTGGGCGATCAGCTTTGCCGCCTGGGCAGGATGCTCTTGCGCGGCTTCCGTACCCCGCGAGACCGCCGAGAGGAAGTCGCTTACCACCCGCGGATACTTCGTCGCGCATTTGGCGGGCAAGATCACGACCAGTTCTTCGTAGCTCGGAAGACCCAGTTGCTTCGCGCGCTCGATCACAGGTTCAGCCCCCCGGGCTTCGAGCATCGCGCCCTCGATGTTCCACGTCCCCCCGAAAATGGCATCAGCCCTGCCTTCGAGCAGGGCGGCGCCAGAATCGTAGTTCGCCCGCTTGACCACCACGTCGTCGAGCGAGAGTTCGGCCTGGGCGAGCACCTCTTCGAGAAACTTTTCCTGGAACGGCACCCCCGGGATGGCGATCGTCTTTCCCTTGAGGTCAGCAAGGCCTTCGATCCCTGAACCCGGCAACCACATCATCGCCACGTTCGCCTGTGGGATCACACTGCCGACGGCGACGAGAGGCGCTCCTCCTTCTTCTTTCGCCATCACGACCTGCGGCAGCTGGGCGATCCCAAAGGCGTCGATGCCTGCCGCGACGTATTTCACCGTCCGCGCCGGATTTTTCGGGCCTCCGACCGACACCTGAAGACCGACGTCGCTGAAGTAACCGCGTTGGGCGGCCATCATGATGCCCGCGTTCGCGGCACTTGGATCGGTATCCAGCGACACGGCGATGTCGTCCGAATGAGACGGACACTTGAGGGGGCCTTGGATCCTGAAGATTTCCGGGACTTCGGACTTCTTCTTCGAAGCCGTCGTCGTCTGGGGCGCGGTGACGGTGTCCGCGGCATCGCTCCCTCCCCCACACCCGGTCAGGAGGAAGGCGGCCACCATCAGGGCGGCCAGGAGCTGGCCGATCCGCGCCACCGTCACCCCCGCCAACAGATCCCTGCTCCTCATTACTCAAATCTCGCGCAATAAATCACTGTTCGTCAAGGTCCCGCTAGATATTCGTTGGTAAGAAGGTCCGCAGCGTCCAGGTTCCCCGCGATGATTCCCTTGCCGCTCATCCATGCCAGCAGGCGGTCTGCTTGGTCGGGATCCATGCGGCCGTGGCGAGACAGCAGCGGGAGCGTGGCCTTGACCTCGGCTGCCATGGCGGCCCAGCTCACTTCGGGATTGGCTTCCCCTCCTTCTTTCAGGACCTTGACCGCTAGCCCGGGGTTCTTGACCGCCACTTCGGTGCCGCGGGCGGTCGCCGCCATGAAGTCGTGGATCAGCTTCGGGTCTTCTTCCACCAGGTCTTCCCGCGCGATCACCACCAGTTCTTCGTAGGCCGGGATCCCAAGCTGTCGGACCGGGGTGATCCGGGGCGCCGCCCCCTGCGATCGAAGCTCGATCCCCTCCTGGTTCGCCGAGCCGCCGAAAATCGCGTCGGCGCGCCCGTCGAGCAGCGCCGGAACCAAGTCGTAGCCCACCGGCTCGATCTTCACGTCCTCTGGCCTCAGGCCGGCCCGGGCAAGCACGGCTCGAAGGAATTCTTCTTGGAAGGGAAGTCCGGAGGTGGCGATCGTCTTCCCCTTCAATTCGCCAATCGATTCGATCTTCGATTTGCCGAGCCAAATCATGGCTGCGGTGGGCTGCGCGATCAGGCTCCCGACGCTTATGACCGGGGCACCCTTCTGCTTGGCCATCGCGAGCTGTGGTTGCTGGGTCACACCGAGGAGATCGGTTCCGCCACTGACATATCTCACCGGCCGCGTTGGCCCGGCTGGCGCCCCGAACCAAACTTCCAGACCGGCTTCGCGGAAGAACCCTTCCCGCTCGGCGAGCAGGATGCCGAGGTCGGCAGGGCTCTCCCAGCCCTGCCCCGTCACCATCACCGCCCGGGGTCGTTCGGGCGGCGTTTTCCCCGCAGCTGCTCCCTGTCGCCCAGCCTCGGCCTGAGCGGACTCTTCTCCCTTGCTCCCTCCGCACCCAGTGAGGAGCGCGGCGACGCAACCGAGGCAAGCCATAAGACGAACAACGCTCACCACTAAGAGATTATGTGACCAACCTTAAGGCGCCTGCGGTTTAGCGCTGATCTCACCCGCCGCCCGGCCGACGACCGCTGCCGCACGACCGACCTTCTCGCCGATCCCGAAGTGAGCGCAGATGGTCAGCTCGTGCTCACGGCGCAGCGGGCGGGTGGGGTCGACGACGGGAGCACTGCGGATCGCGTCGCCCTCCTGAGCGACCCAGACCCCGAACGGCGCCCCCGCGCAGTTGGAGAAGGGGACGGCGACGACACGGGCGCGACGCCGACGGCCGAGACGGGCGATCAACCAAACCGGGTCACCGCTCTCTGCGTCGAGGTAAAAGCCCTGCACCTGACCGACCGAGCTGCCGTTCAGCTCGGTGATCTCGGTGTCGAGCCAGCCCCCCGCCTCGGCGGCCGAGATCGGCTGCCCGTCAATCATCGACGTGCTTCTCCAGCAGTTCGCTGGCCGCCGTCGCCGGGTCGAGCTCGCGGCGGACGACCCGGTCGAGCAACTCCGCCGTCGCCGGGTCCTCGGAGACCGTCTGCTCGAGGCGTCGTCGCATCCGCGAGGTGGCGATGCCGAGGACCTCGCTGCGCAGGTTGCGCGCGCGGCGCTCGGCCAGGGTTCCCGCCTGCTCGATGTATTTCCGGTGCGCGTCGATTTGCGCGGCCAACTCGTCGACGCCCTCGCCGCGCGCAGCCTCGGTGCGGAGGATCGGCACCTTCCAGCCCTCAGGGTCCTGCGAGAGGGCGAGGACGCCGCGGACCTCGCGGACCATCGTGTCGGTCATCGGGTGGTCGGCCTTGTTGACGACGATCACGTCGGGGATCTCCATCACCCCCGCCTTCAGCGCCTGGATCGAGTCGCCGGAGCCGGGCATCAGGGCGAGGACGATCGTGTCGGCGTGGTCGACGATGTCGATCTCCGCCTGGCCGACGCCGACGGTCTCAATCAGGACGTCGTCTTTGCCGGCGGCGTCCATGATCAGGGCAACCTGCAGCGCCGCCTCCGAGAGGCCGCCGAGGGCGCCGCGCGAGGCCATCGAGCGGATGAAGACGCCGGGGTCGAGGAAGTGGTCGGTGAGCCGGATCCGGTCACCGAGCAGGGCGCCGCGGGTGAACGGGCTGGAAGGATCGATCGAGAGCACCGCGACCTCGCGCTCGGCTTTGCGCAGCTCCCCGGTGAGGGCGCCGATCAGGGTGCTCTTCCCCACTCCCGGCGGTCCGGTGAAGCCGACGATGCGGGCGTTACCGGTGCGGGGGTAAACCTCGCGGACGAGCTCCCAGCCGGCGGGGTCGTCGGACTCGATCAGCGTGATCGCCCGCGCCAGCGCCCGCTTTTCGCCGGCGAGGAGGCGCTCGGCCAGCGGGGCGGTTTTGGCGACGTCAGCCAAGGGCGGCTCAGTCTAAGGAGCGACCTCTAAAGTTGCCCCGCCGTGCTCCGCTTCCTGGCCCGCAACCGGATGCTGACCCTGCGCTACGCGCGGCTCCTCTGGCGCTACCTCTGGCGGCGCCTGCTGACGCCGGCCGGCTGGCGCTGGCGCTCCGAAGGACCGTTCTTCCTCGGAAGGAGCTTGGAACTGAAGATCGAGCCGCGCGGCGAGGTCCGCTTCGGCCGCTTCGTCTGGATCGGCGACGGAACCAAGATCCGCTGTCACGAGGGCACGGTCGAGATCGGCGCCAAGACGGTGATGGGGCAGGAGTGCACGATCTCCGCCTACCAGCGGGTGCGGATCGGCGAGCAGTGCGTAATCGCCGACCGGGCGATGTTCATCGACTTCGACCACGGCGTCGTCGAGGTCGAGCGCCCGATCCGCCTCCAGGGCATCTACAAGCGCGACGTCGAGGTCGGCAACAACGTCTGGATCGGCTACGGCGCCTGCATCCTCCGCGGCGTCAGCGTCGGCGACAACTCGGTGATCGGCACCAACGCCGTCGTCACCAAGGACGTCCCCGCCAACGCGATCGTCGGCGGCGTCCCGGCCCGGATCATCCGCATGCGCGAGGCACCGCAGGAGCTGCGCTGGCAGCGCCCGGTCGAACCGGACCCGACGGCCTGGACGACGATGCAGCCGCCGGAGCTCGCGGGCCAGGGCGAGTAGTTCCTGCAAGAAGTCCGTCAGGACTGAGATGTATTGTCTGGCTGACAATGAGTCGAGTGAGGAACAGTGCCTGCGTGGCGAGAGACGGAAGGATCCGGTCGGAGGAGGTTGCGGTGAAGTTCGGGCGCAACCTCTTCCGCTGCCGTCGCCGGGCGGCGATGTCCCAGGAAGAATTGGGGACGCTCGCCTCGCTGCACCGGACCGAGATCGGGATGCTCGAGCAGGGGACGCGGCTGGCCCGGGTCGACACGCTGATGAAGCTCGCCGGTGCTCTCTCGATCTCGCCGCTGGAGCTGCTCGACGGCATCCACTGGACGCCGGCGTCGAGCGCCGAGGGCAGCTTCACGATCAGCGACCGCAGCCTCGCCCGGCGGCGCCGCGACGGCTGTTGAGCGCCAGCGAAGCCAGCTACGCGGTCTTGGCGCCGGCCAGGTCGGCGTAGACGGCAGCGGTCTGCTCGGCGACGTCGCCCCAGTCGAAGCGGCGCAGGTGCTCGTAGGCTTCGGCGACCAGGCGGCGGCCGAGCTCGTCGTCGGAGAGGACGCGGATCGCCACCTCGGCCAACGCTTCGGGATCGTGGGCACGGAAGCGCAGCCCCGCCTCCTCGTGCGGGACGACCTCGCGCAGGCCGCCGGTGTCGGCGACGATGCAGGGGCAGCCGGAGGCCATCGCCTCCAGGGCGACGAGGCCGAAGGGCTCGTAGATCGAGGGGACCACGGTGAGGTCGGCGATCCGGTAGAGCGAGTGGAGGACGTCGTCGCCGATCCAGCCGAGGAAGGTGCCGTGCTCCATCAGCCCCAGCTCCTGCGCCTGGCGCTTCAGTTCGGCCTCGTGAGTGCCGGAGCCGGCGACGAGGAAGCGCGTTCCCGGCGCCTCTTCGAGCACCCGCGGCATCGCCTCCAGGGCCAGCTGGAACCCCTTCTCGTAGACGAGGCGGCCGATCAGCAGGACCAGCTTCTGCTCCGGCGCCGCGAACTCCGAGCGCAGACGCGCCAGCTCCTCGGCCGGCTGCGCCGGCAGGTCATCGGGGTCGATCCCGTTCGGGATCACGCTGATCCGCCCCTCCTCGACGCCGAAGATGTCGGCGACCTGTTCGCGCATGTAGTGGGAGCAGGCGATGACGCGGTCGGAGCGGTTGGTGATCCAGCGCTCGACCCCGTGGATGTAGGTCTGCGGGTGCTTGTCGACCCAGCCCTGGTGGCGCCCGTACTCGGTCGCGTGGATGGTGGTGACCAGCGGCGCGTCGAAGCGCTTGGCGAGGTGGTCGCAGGCGTTGGCGACCAGCCAGTCGTGGCCGTGGACGAGGTCGTAGCTGTAGCGGTCGCCGAGCTCGACGCCGGCGGCGAGCATGTCGGAATTCATCCGTTCGATCCAGGCGACGAACTCGCCGAGGTCGGTCGGGCGCTTCGGCTCGCGGATGCGGTGGATGATCACTCCGTCGCGGCGCTCGGTCGCCGGCGACTCCTCGCCGCCGCGGGTCAGCACGTGCACCTCGACGCCGCGCTCGACCAGCGCCTCGGAGAGCTTGCGGACGTGGCGGGCGAGGCCGCCCTCGATCAGCGGCGGGTACTCCCAGGAGAGGATCAGGACGCGGGTCAAGTTCGGTGGCTGTTCCGGGTGGCGCTTTCGGGCTCCAGGAGCGGAGCGAGGCTGAGGTCCGGGGCGAGGGAACGCATACGCGGATCGGTGGGACGGTCGCAGTCTATGGCCTCCAACATCGCCCGTGAGTGATCGGTCGCCCGCTGGTAGGCGTAGTCGCCGGCCTGCTTGCGCTGATCGAGGAAGGCCCAGTCACTCGACTGCAGGGCGAGCAGCTCGCGTGCCGCGCGCTCGAGGCAGTCCCCCCGCAGCCCACCCGAGACCGCCCGCAGCAGGCGCAGCTCCATCTTCCGGGCGCCCCAGGCGAGGTCGGCGACCGGCGGCGAGTCCCAGGTGGTCAGGTCCTTGTGCTCACCCCAGGTCGAGGCGTGCAGCGCCCGCTCGACCGGCTCGTGCTCGGCCAGCGCCTCGGGAACGGTCAGCAGCCGGACGCCGGCCTCCTCGGCCCCCTCGAGCACGCCGCGCAGCCAGACCGGCCCCTCCGACCACCAGTGGCCGAGCAGCTCGGTGTCGATCGCGAAGACGAGCAGGCCGCGGCGGCCGCGGCTCTCGGCGTAGGTCCGAAGGCGCGCCGCCGCCGCCGCGAGGAACTCGTCGGCCTGCCGCCGCGCCGCCGCCTTCGCGGCGTCAGGGTCGTAGGCACCTCCCCCCACCCGCCAGATCCGGATCCCCCGCAGGGATTTGCCGGCGAACTGGGCGTGGGCGGGGTCGGCGGGATAGCCGTCGAGCGACCAGAGCCAGGAGATCGCCTCCCAGTCGATCGGCAGCGCCACCGGGCCGGCGCCGGTGCGCACCGGCGCCAGCGCCTCCAGCGGCTCGGCGTGCTCGCTCTGGTCGACGCAGAACCAGCCGACCCCCTGCTCGGCCAGCTCGCCCTCCAACCCGGGGACGTAGGCGCACTCCGGCAGCCAGAAGCCCCCGTCCCAGCCGAAGCGGCGGCGGTGGGAGAGCAGGCCGGCGTCGAGCTGGAGGCGCAGCCCGGCGCG
>CAMLHB010000095.1 GCA_946479725.1 uncultured Actinomycetes bacterium
CTGCCCGGGGTCGTTGTCTTTGTAAATCTCCATGTGGATGAACGCCGCCTTGTCTCCGTATTCCTGCTTTGCCTGCTCCGCCACGTCGACGACGGGCCCGCAGACCCGACTCTGGCAGAACTGCGGGGTCGCAAACAAGAGCACGACCGGTTCCTTGCCCAACGCCTCCGCGTAATCCACCTTGTTCTGGCTGTCCGGGGGGACGCGCGTCGTGATCTTCGACAGATCACCGCCGACGTCCTGCGCCGTGGGCGTATGGATAACGGGCGCTTCTTGCCCAACTTGCGGGACGCGACGGAACTCGCCGACCACGACCCCCGGCAGGGGGGCTCCTTTCAGTTCACCGCCTTCCTTGAGGATCGCCGCGACCCGCCACTCCCCCTCTCGCGGGAAGTCGAGCTGGGTCGAGTAGACGACATGGGCCGCGTTGGGGTCTTCCGCGGTCGAGTCCGCCTGAAAGGCCGGCTTCGTGGCCAGGCTTTCGATCGAGGCGGGAAAAGGGCCGACCGCCGGCTGGTCGAGCGCCTGTTTTTCGGCTTTCGCCTCTAGGCCGGGTTTGCCGGCTTGCGACTTCGCCCCGCTATTCGGTTCCGGCACCTTGGCGAGATAGAGGGCGACTTCGGCGTCGGTCACCTGACCCTGGTCGCGGTCGTAGACACCGAAGGGGTAGCGGTTCTTCCCCGGGTAGAAAACTTCTGCGGCAGGCTCGACGTTCCATTCAGCCGGGCCGTCGGCGACCTTCAGCACCTGCCGCAGCGTCCTTTTCCTGGCCGTTGGGAACTCGGACTTGGGTGGAGCCGGGCGGCTTTCGGCGCTGGTCGAGGCGCCGTCGGTCGAACTGCCCGCTTCCGAATCGCCGCCGCAGCCGTTGATCAGGGCGCCGCCGGCGAGCAGGCAGAGCAGCGATGGGAGCATGCGGGGGGCGCGCATCGGCGGCATGTTATGGAGAGATAGGGTGCCCGGGGTTCTCGACGAAGAGGAGATGGAGATGGCTGAGCGAGCGGCACTGGTGACCGGAGCATCGAGCGGGATCGGCCTCGCGATCGCGAAGACGCTCGGCGAAGAGGGGTACGCCCTCACCGTCTCCGCCCGCCGGCCGGAGAAGCTCGAGCAAGCCGCCGAAGGGCTGCGCGGCGAAGGCTTCGAGGTCGAGCCGATTCCGGCCAACATGGCCGAGGAGGACCACGTGGTCGCCATCTTCGCCGCCCACCGCCAGAAGTTCGGCCGCCTCGACGTCCTCGTCAACAACGCCGGCGTCGGTATCGGGGCGCCGATGGAGCAGATCCAGACCAAGCACCTCGATATGCAGCTCGCCGTCAACCTGCGGGCGCTGATCCTCGGCACCCGTGAGGGCCTGCCGATGCTGCGCCAGGCCGGCAGCGAGCACGGCAAGGCGCTGATCGTCAACACCGCCTCGATCGCCGGCAAGGGCGGCCAGGCCTGGCTCTCGATCTACGCGGCGACGAAGGCGGCGGTGATCAACTTCACCCAGTCGACCCACCGCGAGGCGGGCAACGACGGAATCCAGTGCACGGCGCTGGCCCCCGGCTTCGTCGAGACGCCGATGACCGAGTTCGTCCAGGGCCAGATCCCGCCCGAGGAGATGATCCGCCCCGAGGACCTCGGCGAGGCAGTGAGGTTCCTGCTGCGGACCTCGCGCAACTGCCACGTGCCGGAGGTCGTATTCACTCGGCCGGGCGAGGGTCTGGACACCCCCTGAGGTCGCTTACGCACTTTGGGCCCCTATAGAGGCCCAAATCTCGGAGACGGTGGGCCGATGAACGAACGCCTGAGGATCCTCGTCGCTGCTTTCGGCGACGCGGGCCATGTCTTTCCGGCGATCGCGCTGGGGAAGGCACTTGCCGCCCGCGGGCCCGAAGTGGTGATCGAGACCTGGGAGGAGCGGCGGGCGGCGGTCGAGGGCGAGGGGCTCGGGTTTGCCGCGGCGGAGGAATACCGGATGTTCCCGCCGCCGGATCCGGACTCCGAGGAGGGGCAGCACGCGGCCGAGGCGGCACAGGCGCTGATGCCGCTACTCGAGGAGTTCCGACCCCACGTCGTCGTTAGCGACATCCTCACCCTCGCCCCCACCCTGGCTGCCGAGCGGGCGGGGATCCCGCTTGCAACCCTGATCCCGCACATCTATCCGGTCGTTGAGCCCGGACTCCCGTTCTTCGCGATCGGGTTGCGACCGCCGCGGACGCGGCTCGGTCGCGCCGTCTGGCGCTACGGCCACGACCGGGCGCTGCGGGTCGGGCTCGAGCAGGGCCGGCGGGACCTCAACATCCAGCGCGACCGTCTCGACCTGCCGCCGATCGACCGCTTCCACGGAGGCATCAGCCCCGACCTGGCGCTGGTCGCCACCTATCCGCAGCTGGAGTACCCGCGCTCCTGGCCCGCGGGGGTGGAGATCACCGGCCCGATGACCTTCGAGCTGCCCCATCCCGACATCGAGCTGCCGCCCGGCGACGACCCGCTCGTCCTCGTCGCTCCCAGCACCGCCCACGACTCCGACAACCACCTGGTGCGGACGGCGCTGGCGGCGCTGGCCGACGAGCCGGTGCGGGTGGTCGCGACGACCAACCGCGTCGCCCCCCAGCGCCCGATCGAGGTTCCCGCAAACGCCAAGCTGGTGGAATGGCTCAGCTACAGCCAACTGATGCCCGCCGCCTCCCTCGTCATCTCCCACGGCGGCCACGGCACCATCGCCCGCGCCCTCGGCGCCGGCACCCCCGTCCTCGTCTGCCCGATCATCGGCGACATGAGCGAGACCGCGATGCGCGTCGCATCCGCCGGCGCCGGACTTTCACTGCCGTGGCGCCTGTGCCGGCCGACGCCGCTGCGATGGGCGGTGCGGCGACTGCTGCACGAGCCCAAGTTCGCGAGAAAAGCCGAAGAAATCGCTAGCTGGGGCCGGGAGAACGACGGGGCCGGGAGAGGCGCCGAGTTGGTCGAGAGGCTGGCGCTGCGAAAGGTCGCAGCCACCTAATAAAGCTCCGGGGGTGGGATTCGAACCCACAACCTAACGATTAACAGTCGTTCGCTCTGCCCTTGAGCTACCCCGGATCGTGCTATGCCAGATGAGCTACCCCGGAATAGCGTCCGGCACAGAATTTAGCGGCAGAACCCTAACTCCTGCCTCGACCTCTCGATGACAGTTGGCGCAGAGCAGGACGCACTTCCGAGCCTCCGCTCTGGATTTCGCTAGAGAACGGGTCGCCCCGTTATGACTGAGCTGAAACTCCTTCAAGCCGGGATCCAGATGATGGAACTCCAAAACTTGCTGGCAACGGTCATAACCGCAGAGCACGCAACGCCCTCCAGCCTCTTCCACCAACTTTCGCTTGACCGTCCGCCGTCGCTGCGCCACCCGCTCCATACGGCAACGTTTGCACCGGTAGTAGCCGCTGCCCTCGCGGACGAACACCGTAGAGCCGTGCTGCTTACACAGCGATGGCATTTCCCGCGGCCCGTGTTCAGAAGCCTTTTTGCGTCGAGGCACAGGCTTCAGCCCATACCTGTTCATCCAGTGGCGGATCGTTCCCAGACTTCGATCCAGCTCCTTGGCGATCTCGCGAAACGACAAACCGGCGGCCAAGAGCCTTTCAAGCTCCTCTTTGGACGGTGCCCCCTTCGCCGCATGCTTGTCTGCCCGCGCCGCTTCCAGGCCGTACTTCTTCAGCCAGTGGCTGACCGTCGATTCGTGTTTGCCGGCGCGCTTGCCGATCGCTTCGAGGGACATTCCCTCCGCCAGGCACTCTTCGAGGAACTGCTTTTGCATGGCCGCATCTTCTCAGGTGGTGCAGACAGAAAAATGCGCAGACAGAACGCCTAGATAGTGCCCGCCGGGCGCTCCGCGTGGGCGATACGTTCGACCAGGGCGGCGCGTTCGCGACTGAGGGCGGCGCGGCGCTCGTAGTCGCCGCGCTCGCCGGCGGCGGCGATCTCGGTCTCCAGGCGGCGCTGGTCGAGGAGGAGGAAGTTCAGCTCCATCGCTTCGTGGGAGGAGGGCTCCTCGCGGGACATGATCACCAGTTCGGCGATCAGGCCGGCGAGCTCGCCGTCGTCGTGGGGAAGGTTCGAAGCCGGGTCCTCGGGGTTCTCGCGCAGCCAGGCGGCGGCCCGCCGGCCCATCGGCGAGAGGTGCGCATCGTCCAACCTCGCGAGGAACTCCTTCCCCTCGCTCGGCATCGCGATGCACATCGCCAGCAACGCCCGCTCGCGGCGTTCACGCGAGGTCAGCTCCCCCTGCTGCCGCACCGGCGCCTGCCCCGCCGCCTGTTGCGGAGCTGGCGAAGACTGCTCGCGCCCACCGCTGACCGGGGTCGCGGCGACCACCCTCCCCATCACCATCGCCGGGTCGAGGTCGAGCTGTTCGGCGACGCGGCGCACCAGGTCTTCGCGACCCGCCGTCTCTCCCATCCCCGCCAGCACCGGCGCCACCTCGGCCAGCGCCCGGTCGCGCTCGACCGGCGAGCCGACGTCGGTGCGGCCAAGGACCAGCCCCACCTGGAACGCGGTCAGCTCCTCGGCGCTCTGCAGGAGAGTCCCGAAGCGCTCCGGCCCCTCGGGTGCGGCCATCATCTCGGCCGGGTCCTCGCCGGCCGGCATTGCCGCCACCCGCAGCCGCATCCGCCGCCCGGCGGCGACTCGCTGGGCCCGCAGCATCGCCTCCTGCCCGGCCGAGTCGGCGTCGAGCGCCAGCACCACCTCCTCGACCATCCCCGAGAGCGCCGCCACCTGCTCGTCGGTGATCGCGGTCCCCATCACCCCGACCGCCTCCTCGACCCCCGCCTGGTGCAGGGCGAGGACATCGGTGTAGCCCTCGACGACGACCGCGCGCCCGGCCTTGGCGATCGCCGCTTTGGCCCGGTCGACCCCGTAGAGGATCTGGCTCTTGTGAAAGAAGTCGGTCTCGGCCGTGTTGACGTACTTGGCGCCCTGGTCCTCGCGCATCGCCCGGCCGCCGAAGCCGAGGACGCGGCCGCGGCGGTCGCGGATCGGGAACATGATCCGCTCGCGGAAGCGGTCGTAGTCGCCGCCGCTGCGGCCGCGCTGGACGAGGCCGACCCCACGCAGCTCCTCGACGCTGAAGCCCGCCCGCTGCCCGCGGACCAGCAGCTTGTCCCAAGCGCTCGGCGCGTAGCCGACGCCGAAGCTCCGCAGCACTTCCTCGCGCAGCCCCCGCCGCGCCAGGTAGTCGCGCGCCTTCCCCGCCTCCTCGGACTCCCAGAGGAAGCTGGCGTAGAAGGAGGCGGCGCGGTCGAGCAGCTCCTCCAGCCGGCGCCGGCGCTGCCGTTTGGCCTCGGCCCGCGGGTCCTCCTGCTCGCGCTCCAGCTCGACCCCGTAGCGGTCGGCCAGAAGCTCCACCGCCTCGGCGAAGTTGAGCCCGTCCTTCTCCTCGACGAACTTGATCACGTCGCCGCCGACCCCACAGCCGAAGCAGTGGTAGAGCTTTTCGGTCGGCTCGACCGAAAACGAGGGCGTGCGCTCGTCGTGGAAGGGGCAGAGGCCGGTGTAGCGCGCCCCCTGCCGCCGCAGGTCGGTGTGGGCGGAGATCACCTCGACGATGTCCGCCGCCTGCTTCACCCGCTCGACGCTGTCCTGGGAGATCAGCGCCATCAGAAGCGAGCCTCTTCCGGGACCGTCAGCTCGGTGAACTTGGCGATGCAGTAGCGGTCGGTCATCCCGGCGATGTAGTCGGTGACCCGCTGGGAGTCGCTCGCCCCGGGGTCGCGGCCGGGAACCTCCTCCGGGTTCGCCATGTAGTGCTCGAAGAGCCCGTGCATCGTGCGCTGGACGCGCTCGTGCTCGCTGCGCGCCTCCGGCCCCAGGTAGACGCGGTCGAACATGAACTTGCGCAGCCGCAGCATCGCCTGCCCGACCTCGCGTCCCTGCCGGATCTCCTCCGCGCCTTCGGAGTGGTCGACGATGTCGCGCACCAGGGTGTCTATCCGCTGAGACCCAGTCGGCCCGAGCAGCTCGATCTCCTCAGTCGGCAGGTCCTCCGGCCGCAGAATCCCCGCCCGCAGGGCGTCGTCGATGTCGTGGTTGATGTAGGCGACGCGGTCGACCAGCTTGACGATCTGCCCCTCCAGCGTCGCCGGCTTGCGCGAGCCGGTGTGGTTGAGGATCCCGTCCCGCACCTGCTCGGTCAGGTTCAGCCCCTCCCCCTCGCGCTCGAGCACGTCGACCACCCGCAGCGAGTGCTCGTTATGCCGGAACCCCTCGCCGCCGGCTTCCCCCAGCGCCGCGTCGAGCGCCTCCTCGCCGGCGTGGCCGAAGGGCGGATGGCCGAGATCGTGACCGAGCCCGATCGCCTCGGTCAGGTCCTCGTTCAGCCGCAACGCCCGGGCGACCGTGCGGGCGATCCCGCAGGCCTCCAGCGTGTGCGTGAGGCGGGTCCGGTAGTGGTCGCCCTCGGGAGCGACGAAGACCTGGGTCTTGTGCTTCAGCCGCCGGAACGACTTCGAGTGCACGATCCGGTCGCGATCGCGCTGGTACGGCGTCCGCAAAGGACTATCCGCCTCCTCCCGCTGCCTCTGCGCTGGATAGGACCGCGTTGCCTGCGGGGAAAGGAACTCCTCCTCCCAGGCAGAGATGCGCTCCTCGAAGGCAGTGGCGACAGGCACGCGTCGATCATACGACCGTGCTGGTAGGCGACGGGGAGGGGTTCGGCGGGCAACAGCGGGGAGGGCCCGGCGAACCCCTCCCCGTCGCCTAAGCCGCTGCGCGGAGTTGTACGTGCGCGTGATGCTCGAGCGTTTCACTGATGGCCCGCTCTACTTGACGCAAAGCAGGTGGCTCGGCCTCTGGCGATTCGCTAAGTGGCGTCCCGAATCCTTCGACCATGAACCGGTGAGCCTCCTCGCTAAGAGGGAACGAGCCGGCTTCGCAGCTGCCGCAGACGACGCCGCCCGCCGCGCCGGAGAAGCCGGCCAGGTGGTCGGCCTCACCGCAGCGGGCGCACGAGGCCAGCTCAGGGGCGAAGCCGGCGACGAGCGCCAGCTTCAATCGAAAAGAGAGAGCGGTATCGAGCGACGCCGCGCGCTCCTCGGTGGGGTCGTCGAGCAGGGACAAGTAGCGGCAGAGGAGGTTGTAGGCAGGTGGGTTGGGCTCGGCGGCGTCGAGCAGCCGCAGGACCGCGTCGCAGGCGCGGGCCCCGGCGGTGAGGGCGGCGCCGGAGCTGCGCAGCCGTGGGTAGCCGTCGACGGTCGTCGCACTGGTCACCGTCATCAGATCGCCGCGGCCTTCGTGGAGGACGAGGTCGAGGCGGAAGAACGGCTCCAGGCGGCCGCCGAACCGGGATCGGGGCTTGCGCGCCCCCTTGGCGATAGCCCCGATCCGGCCGCGGCTCTTCGAGTAGAGGTGGAGGATGCGGTCGGCCTCGCCGTAGCGAATGCTCCGCAAAACAACCGCCTCCGTCTTGACCGTAGATCCGGCCACGCAACCAAAGATGCGCGACGGATCGGACGGAAGCGCTGGGGCGCGGGGGGACACCTGTGGGCAGGGTCGTCCTCGGTATCCCCCCGCGCCTACCGAGCCGTCCTTTTTTTTCGTTTAGCTCGCCGCCGCAGCCGCACCTGGCAACCGGGGCAGAAGTAGGTCGAGCGGCCGCCGACGACGTTGCGGACGATCGTCCCCCCGCAGCGGGGACAGTCCTCGCCCTCGCGGGTATGGACGAGGAACCCGTCCTGCATCGACCCCTTCTCGCCGCGGGCGTCGCGGTAGTCGTCGATCGAGGAGCCGCCGGCGTCGATCCCCGCCTCCAGGGCGGCGACGACCCCGTCACGCAGCGCCTCCAGGTGCTCGGGCTTCATCGAGCCGGCGGGAGAGAGCGGGTGCAGCTCGGCCCGGAACAGCGCCTCGTCGGCGTAGATGTTGCCGACGCCGGCGACGCCGGACTGGTCGAGCAAAAAGGACTTCAGGGGCGCCTGCCGCCCTGCCGCCATCTCCCCCAGCGCCTGCGTGGTGAACTCGGGCGAGAACGGCTCGACGCCGAGCTTGGCAAAGCGCGCCTCCAACTGGTCGTCCGCCAGCAGGAAGGCCTCGCCGAAGCGGCGCGGGTCGGTGAACCAGAGCTCGCGGTCGTCGTCGAGGACGAAGCGCGCCCGCAGGTGCCGCTCCTCGGTCGAACGCTCGCTCTCGTAAAGCCGCCGTCCCTCGGAGGGGTCGAGCATCTCCTCGCCCTCGCGCAGGATCAGGTTGCCGGTCATCCGCAGGTGCATGACCAGCGTCCGCTGCCCGTCGAGCCCCATGAGGATGTACTTGCCGCGGCGGCCGAGGCGCTCGATCGTGCTGCCGCTGACCGCCGCCTCCAGCTCCCGCGGCGGCGCCGGCCGCGACCAGCGCTCGTCCAGCACCTCCAGCCGCTCGATCCGGCGCCCTTCGACCTCCGGCTCCAGCTGCCGGACGACGGTCTCCACCTCCGGCAGCTCGGGCATGGCCTGAGTTCTACTTCATGCCGGCGTGACTGCAGTTTCCGCCAACTCGGCGCCAAAGACCAAAACCCCCACCAATAAAACCCCCGGCGGGGGGGTGGCCGAAACGACTCACCCATGGCGCGGGCCCCCCGGACATG
>CAMLHB010000096.1 GCA_946479725.1 uncultured Actinomycetes bacterium
ATCAGCGCGACCTCGGTCGTCCCGAGCCGCCGCTGCGAGATCGCGAGCGAGCGGATCACGTCGTCGGTGATGATGCCGCCGGCGTTGCGCAGCACGTGCGCCTCGCCGTGCCCGAGGCCGAGCGCGGCGAAGACGTCGAGCCGCGAGTCCATGCAGGTGACGATTGCCAGGTGGCGCTGCGGTTCGACGTCGAGGTGCCGCTCGGCGAGGCCGGCGGCGAACTCCTTGTTGTTCTCGAGAAGCGAATCGATCATGTTCATGGCGCGCCAGCCTAGCCGTGGTCTGTTCCTTTTCGTTGTCAGGCACCGAAAAGGAACAGACGAGCGTTTCTCCCGCTTTGTGCCGGGGTAGCCGCCGAGCGTAGGCGAGACCAGTTGTCAGACGACCAGAGGGAGAGGAACCACAAATGGAGTCGACCACCTCCGACAAGGGAATCTTCAGCGGCGATGCCTCCGGCACCCGGCAAGAGATCGTCGCCCTGCTGACCAAGGCCTACTGGATGGAGATCGAGACGGTGATGAGCTATCTCGCCGCCTCCACCAACCTCGACGGCGTCCGCGCCCAGGAGATCCGCGAGTCCCTGGCCGAAGACATCGAAGAGGAGCTCGGTCACGCGAGGCAGTTCGCCAACCGGATCAAGGAGCTCTACGGCGTCGTCCCCGGCTCCGAAGGCTTCTCCCCCGAACAGAGCTTCCTGCAGCCGCCCGAGGAGCAGATCGACGTCGTCCACGTGATCCGCGGCGTGATCAAGGCCGAGACCGGGGCGATCGAGCACTACACCCGGCTCATCGAGGTGACCGACGGGGTCGACCCGGTGACCCAGGACATGGTGATCGCGATCCTCCGCGACGAGCAGGGGCACCGCCGCCTCTTCGAGGGTTTCCTGCGCGAGTACGAGTTCGAGGGCAGGGCATAGGCGGGCGCCCGCCGTCGGGCCAAGCAGATGCGCTACCTGCACCTCTGTGCGCACGAGCAGTTCCCGCCCGAGCAGCTGCTGAAGCAGGCGGTCGCCGCCGAGGACGCCGGCTTCGACGGGATCGGCTGCAGCGACCACCTGCAACCGTGGTGGGAACCGGGGGAGGCGGGACATGCCTGGGTCTGGCTCGGCGCCGCCGCCCAGGCCACCGAGCGGGTCAGCTTCGGCACCGCGGTGACCCCGCCCGGCCCGCGCTACCACCCGGTCCTGATCGCCCAGGCCTGGGCGACGATGGAGCTGATGTTCCCCGGCCGGCCCTACCTGGGGGTCGGTTCGGGGGAGGCGCTCAATGAGGTGCCGCTCGGGGCCATGTGGCCCTCACCCGGTGAGAAGGTGGAGCGGATGGAGGAGGCGCTGGAGATGATCCGGGCCCTCTGGGACGGCAAGCGGCTGAGCGGAGGCGGCCATTTCAAGGCCGACCGCGCCTTCGTCCACTCGCGGCCCGAGAACCGGCGGCCGCCGATCTACGTCTCCGCCTTCGGCCCCCGGGCTGCCGCCGTCGCCGGTCGTCAGGGCGACGGGATCTGGACCCTCGCCGACCCGGAATCGGTGCCGGAGATCCTCGACGCCTACAAAAGCGCCGCCGAGGACGCGGCGCGTCCGCCGGGCGAGGTGATCCTCCAGGCCGCCTTCTCGTGGGCCCCCGATGACGACGCCGCGCTGGAGGGCTGCCGGGTCTGGAAGGGATCGCAGCCGAAAGAGTTCTACCGCGACGAGTGGCACGATCCGCAGGCGATGTACGAGGAGGGGGAGCGCCAAGTCTCCGATGAGGAGCTGAAGGAGGCGCTGATCATCGCCGCCGACCCCGACGCTCATCTCGAGCGGATCCGCGAGGTCGAGGAGATGGGGGCGACGACGGTGGCGCTGATGAACAACTCGGGTGCCGACCCGCTGGGCGCAGTCGAGGTCTACGAGCGCTCGGTGCTGCCGCGTCTGCGCAACTCCGGCTGAGCCGGCGCGGAGGCTAGGCTGCAATCCGATGGCCGACGCCAACGACATCCAGATCCGCCCCGCCGGCGAAGCCGATGTACAGGTCCTCTACGACCTGATCCTCGAGCTCGCCTCCTACGAGAAGCTTGGCGACAGGGTTGCCGGGACGGTGGAGACGCTGCGCCGCTCGCTCTTCGAGCGCCGGGCGGCGGAGGCCCTGCTGGTCGAGACCGCCGACGGCGAAGCGGTCGGCTACGCGATCTTCTTCACCAACTTCTCCACCTTCGAGTGCCGGCCCGGCATCTGGCTCGAGGACGTCTACGTCCGCCCCGAGCATCGCCGCGGCGGCATCGGCCTGGCCGTGATGGAGCATCTGGCCGGAATCGCCGCCGAGCGCGACTACGCCCGCCTCGAATGGTGCGCGCTGGAGTGGAACGAACCAGCGCTCGACTTCTACGCCGGCCTCGGCGCCCGCCGCCTCGACGACTGGCGCATGCTGCGCCTCGAAGAGGACGGGATCAAGCGCCTGGCGTCAAGGACTCACCAAGCGTAACTTCTGTGTTACGCTTGGTGACATGAGTCGCCAACTTGACACCAGCCATCATGAGCGGCGGCTGGACCGACGGTTGCGGGAGGATCCGGTCTTCCGTGCGGAGTTTGAGCGCCAGCGGCGTGAGATCTCCCAAATCGATTCGGTGGTCCGTCAGCTGGATGAGCTACGGGAGAGAGCTGGCCTTTCGAAGGCGGAGCTGGCTCGCGCCATAGGCAAGGAGCCATCGACGGTCCGCCGTTTCTTCACGGCCGACGTCAATCCCGAGCTGAAGACGGTGGCGGCTATTGCCGACGCGGTCGGGGCCAAGCTCGAAGTAGTCTCTGCCTGACGCAGACAAAAGATCTCATAAGCAGCTAAGCTCGCATTCAGTGTCAGCCTTCCGTCCCATCGGGCGGTGGCGTCCGCCAGTCCTCCTTTCGTCGCGGGCGGCTGTTCCGCCCTTTTACCTCAACGACGAACGGCCGGGGGCGAAATCGACAGCGGTGCCGAAATTAATCGTCGCGCGGGGTGATGCGGAAGATCGAGACGACCTCGGCCTGGTGCGCCTCGGGGTGGACCACGTAGGCGCTGGGGCCGCCGCCGAACCAGCCGGAAGCTTCGTTGTTGCCGACGAAGACGCCCGGGTGGCGGTTGCCATCGCCGTCCTGGACCCAGACCTTGTCCCCCTCGCGGAACCCGTGCTCGATCGGCTCGTCGCTCACCGCAGGGAGTCTAGTTGGCCGGACAGGCCCCAAGGCGGCGCAGCTTGCGACGGTAGACCCGCATCGAGGAGTGGCGCCAGTCGCCGTGGGTCTGGTGGCGCAGGCTCGGGACCAACTCGTGGTGGTAGGGGGAGCTGAGGCTCTCCGCGTGGCCGATCACGTCGTGGACGCGGATCCCGAAGCGGCAGCGCAGCCACTGCGTCAGTCGCAGCGAGGCGCGCAGGGCGCGGCGGTTGCCGAGCACGTCGCCGTCTCCGTAGCCGACGTGCTCGATCCCGATCGCCGTCCAATTGAGCCCGACCGTGTGGCGGCAGCGGGTGCGCAGGTTGACCAGGCGGTAGATCCGGCCGGAGGAGGAGACGACGAAGTGGGAGCAGACGTTGGGCAGCTCGTGCAGCTCGGGGTCGGGGCGGTCGGGGGCGAAGGTGTCGTGGACGGCGGCGACGCTGCCCGCCTGGGCCATGTGCTCGACGATCACGTGGGGGTGACGGAGTCGCCAGGTGCGGTGGCCGTAATGGCGCTCGGAGTAGGCGGCCATCTCCCGCTTGCGTTTGGCGCCGTAGGGGATCGGCCAGACCTTGATCGCCGGTGGGGTGGACGTCGGAGGGGGAGCCGACAGCCCGAGGGCGAGCGCGGCGACCAGTGCCAGCTTCATCGCCTAATCATTACCCTCCCGCGCCCAGTTTCGCCGGGAAGGCGCTGGGTAACTGAACCCATCATCAAAAGTAAGGAGGCGCGAATCGCGATGGCGGACATGAACGAGCGTGACGCGAAGTTGGTCCAGTACCTCAGCGAGGCATATGGGAAGGAGCGCGAACTGGAGGCTGCGCTGCAGGCCCACATCGCGATGACCGTGAAAGGGCCGTACAAAAAACGCCTTAACCAGCACCTGAAAGAGACCAAGCAGCACGCCAAACAGGTCGAGCGCCGGATCAAGAAACTCGGCGGCGGCGGCCAGACCCTGCAGGGGGCGGTCGGCAAACTGACCGCGGCGGCGAAGGGCCCTCTCCACGCGATCCGCGGCAGCGGCGAGCAGGAGAAAATGCTGAAGAACGCCAAGACCGAGTACTTCAACGAGCACGAGGAGATCGCCACCTACCTGGCGATCGAGACGCTCGCCGAAAAGGTCAAGGACTCCGAGACGGCGAAACTGGCCCGGGCGATCCGCCGCGAGGAGGAACGAATGGCCACCTTCCTCCAGGGCCAGATCAAGTCGCTGACCGGAGCGGTGGCGCGGGAGGACATCCCGGCGGCGCTGCGTCGCGGCTCGGGCTCGACCCCGACCCGGAAACCGGCTAAAGCAAAAGCGAAAATAGCCACGGCTGGGAAATCGGCGGCGAAACGCTCCTCGGGGGCGAAAAAAGCCGGCGGCCGGAAAAAAGCGGCGAGTCGCAAAGGCGGCTCTGCGAAAAAAGCCGCGGCGAAACGCTAGGCGGCCGTTCGACCGACCGCGAGCTCCCCGGGCGCCTCTGACACGGAGGCGTCCTGGGGGCGTATCGCCAGCACCACGAGGTCGTCGCGGAGGGTCCCCGAGCTGCGGCCGACCGCGTCGGCGCGCAGCCGCTCGGTCACCTCTTCCAGCTCGAGGCCGCAGAGGGCCTGCGTCATCTCGGCGAAGTCCTCCGGTCCTTGGTGGGAGGCGGCTGGCCCGGCCTCGAGCCAGCCGTCGGTGCAGAGAGCGAGGGTCTCGGTCGGCCCGAGCAGCCGCTCGTGGCGCTCGACCTTGGCATCGCGCCAGGCGCCGAGGACCGCTCCGCCGCCAAGGAGCTCCGCCCCGTCCGGGCTCGCCAGAACCGCTGGCGGGTGGCCGGCGGAGGCGAGCGTGAGGTGCCAGCCGTCGCCTTCGCGGCGCAGCCGGGCGAGCATCCCGGTCGCGAAGTGGTTGAGGCTTTCGCCGGTCAGCAGCAGTTCGTTGACCCGACGCAGCACCTCGTCGGGCTCGTCGATCTCCCGCACCAGCCCGCGGACCGAGTGACGGACCGCGACCGAGACACCGGCGGCGGTGCTGCCCTTGACGGCGACGTCGCCGACGAGGATCCAGCAGCCCTCCTCGGTCGGCATCACGTCGTAGAGGTCACCGCCGACTTCGATCCCCTCGCCGGCGGCCTCGAAGACGACAGAGATTCCCAGCCCCGGCACCTCCGCCGGCCGCGGCGGCCGCAGGCCGCGCTGTAGGTTTTTCGCGACCCGGTCCCGCTCGCGGTAGAGGCGGGCGTTGTCGAGCGCCAGCGCCGCTCGTTCGCCCAGCTCGGCGAGGAACTCGAGGTCGCCGTGGTCGTAGCGCAGGTCTCCGTGAGCGTGGAGGAAGGAGAGGGCGCCGAGGGTGCGGCCGCGGGCGGTCAGCGGCACCACCGCAGCCGAGTTGTAGCCGGCATCGTGCATCAGCTGCAGGTGCTCCGGGTTCTGGGAGACCTTGTCGACCACCTCCGGCGCCGTCAGGTCGCGCCAGACCATCGGCTGGTTCAGCCTCAGCACCTGGGCGACGGGGTGCTCGCCACCGGGGTCGAGCGGCTGCTCGCGCCGGATCCGTTCCAGCCGCGCCGCCATCTCCGGGTTGGCGCCGGCGACGACGCTGTCGCCGTACCAGCCGTCGGGTCGGCGGAAGTCGATCAGACAGAGCTCGGCCAGCTCCGGCACCGCGGTGGAGACGATCGTCCGCGCCGTCTCGGTCGGGTCGAGCGAGCTGTCGAGCAGGCGGCTGGCGGCGACTAGGAACTCCTGGGCGCGCCGCCGGCGGACCTCGGCGGTGATGTCGCGGGCGACCACCGAGGCGCCGATCAGCCCGCGCATCGGGCTGCGGATCGGGGAGACGGTGAGCGAGACGGCGATGCGGGCGCCGTCGGCGCGAATCCGTTCGGTCTCGTAGGTCTCGAGGCGTTCGCCGCGCTTGATCCGGTCGAGGATCACCATCTCCTCGTTCTTGTGATCAGGGGGGACGAGGAAAGAGACGTGGCGGCCGATCGCTTCCTCGGCGCTGTAGCCGTAGAGCCGCGTCGCGGCCGGGTTCCAGGTCGTGACCATCCCATCGAGGTCCTTGCTGAGCACGGCGTCCTGGGTGCCGCGCACGACCTCTGCCAGGTGCTGGCGGAAGCGCTCGGCTTCGGCGCTCGTGGCCTCTGCCCGCCGCCGGGCGATGAAGGTACCGAGCTGGTCGGCGAACCCGGCCAGCAGCTCCATCAGCTCCTCGGACTGGGGGTTGAACGAGGTGGTGTGGAACTCAGCCACAGCGAGCACGTTCTCGGGTGATCCGGTGGGGACGGGAATCGCCAGGGCGGCCTCCAGCCCCAGCTCGGCGGAGACTTCGAAGCGCGGGGTCGGCGTGGGGTAGGTCTTGTAATCGGGCGCCAGCGCAATCTGCCCGCTGCCCCAGGCGTCGCCCGGCAGGCCGGTGCCGCGCATGAACTTGATCTCGCGGCTGCGGCGCCAGAGCGGGCGGGCGTCGAGGTCGGGCGTGCTCCAGCCGGAGACCAGGCGCAGCGGATCCTCCTGGCCGGTCACTTCCCACATCGCCCCGGCCTCCCATCGCAGCAGGTTGGCGACGATTTCGAGGAAGCGCGGGGCCACCTGGTCGAGGGAGTCGCCATCGATCAGGCGGGCCGCGAGCTCACGCTGACTCCTCAGGTAGCGCCACAGCTCCAGTTCCTGCGGCTCCTGCATCCGACTCACTCTTGCACGCGTGCACTCGGGCCAAGGGCGACGACCCTGCTGCCCCGGGGTGACAAGTTCCGCGTGTCCCCGTTTTCGCCCATTGGACCAAGGGTAGTGGACCGTCCCACGGGATTAGACGATTGGGATAGGGGAGACGCCATGTTTCGATGCGACAACTGTGGAAGCGGATATTCGGCCCAGGCGGCGTCCTCCTGGACCTCCTGCCCGCGCTGTCTGGCAAAGGAGAAGCTCCAGGTCCCTCTCACCTTCGAGCTCGGCTGGGAGCGGCAGAGCAGCCACGCTCCGATGACGGCGGAGAGCCGCGCCGAGTCGCGCCCGGCGATGCGTTAAACCCGCCCCTCCCAGGGGTACCCGGAAGGTGAATGAGTCCACCTGACGATCAAAGAGGAGGGGTCGCGATGTCCGACCGCCTGCAGGGAAAGAAGATCGCCTTCCTGACCGCCAACGAGGGCGTCGAGCAAGTTGAGCTGGTCGAGCCGCTGGAAGCGGTGCGCGAGGCGGGGGCCGAAGCGGAGCTGCTGGCGCCCGAAGCCGGTGAGGTCCAGGCCTTCAACCACCTTGACAAGGCCGACACCTTCCAGGTCGACCGCCCCGTCGGCGAGGCCGACGCCGGCGAGTACGACGGCCTGGTCCTGCCCGGAGGGGTCGCCAACCCCGACCAGCTGCGAACCGAACCGGAGGCGCTCGAATTCGTCCGGGGGTTCTTCGAGGCCGGCAAGCCGGTCGGGGTGATCTGCCACGGGCCCTGGACCCTGATCGACGCCGGCGTCGCCAGGGGCCGCACCCTGACGTCCTGGCCGAGCCTCGAGACCGACCTGCGAAACGCCGGCGCCGAGTGGGTCGACGAGGAGGTCCACGTCGACCAGGGCCTCGTCTCCAGCCGCAAACCGGACGACCTCGAAGCATTCAAGGCGAAGATCGTCGAGGAGTTCGCCGAGGGCGTCCACGAGGGCCAGCGCCAGAAAGCGAGCGTCAACTGATGCCACCCCGCGGAGTCAAAAAAGGCAGCAAACGCGACCGCCAGTACAAACACATCAAGAAGAGCGAGAAGGAAGAAGGCCGCTCGGAGAAGCGGGCGGAGGAAATCGCCGCCCGCACGGTCAACAAGCAGAAGGCGAAGTCCGGCGAAACGAAGAGCTAGTTGCGCCGCAGGGCGGAGCGGGAGGTGACGGCGAAGAAGTCCTCGCGGCTGCCGCGGCGGGGCTGGGTGTGGACCAGCTCCAGGCAGCCGCACTGGATCAGGGTCTTGGCGTGGTAGGTGATCACGCCGAGGCTCTCGTTCAGCTCGCGGGATAGTTCGACCGGGCTGGCGATCCGTCCCTGGAGCTTTTCGAGGATTTCGACCCGGATCGGGTGCGACAGCGCCTTGATCAGTTCCTGATCCACTCGATCCTGCCTCCTTGCCACCGTGGGACCTTCTTCGATGCCGGGCCTGCGGCCAAGCTCAATTCTTGGAAGATCCTGCAAATAGCGGCTCGAAATCCAAGTCCGCTATCGATTCGACGACCTGGGAGGCGCCGGCCTCGCGCAGCTCGGCCTCCGAGAAGCCGCCGGTGAGGACCGCCAGGGTGGGCACGCCGGCGGCCTTCGCGGCCTTCACGTCCCAGACCGAGTCGCCGACCATAACCGAGGGGTTGTCGTTGCCGGCCTTCT
>CAMLHB010000097.1 GCA_946479725.1 uncultured Actinomycetes bacterium
CCATCACCTCGTCGTAGAAGACGTCGCGGCCCTCGCTCATCGGGACGTCGATCCCGGTGTGGCGGACAACGACGATCTTCTCCAAGGCCTCGTGGTTAGCCATGTGCTCGTCGACCTGCGGCTTGATCGGCGCCGTCTTGCCCTTGCGGCGGGCGCCGTCGACGGTGACCAGCGCCTTCGCTTCGGAGAAATCCATCCGCTCGGCGACCGACTCGGCGCTGAAGCCGCCGAAGACGACGTTGTGGGGGGCGCCGATGCGGGCGCAGGCGAGCATCGCGACGACGACCTCGGGGATCATCGGCAGGTAGATCCCGACCACGTCGCCCTTTTCGACCCCGAGGTCCTTGAGCGCGTTGGCGAAGCGCTGAACGTCGCGGTGGAGGTCGGCGTAGGTGACTTCGCGCTCCTCCCCCTCCTCGCCCCGCCAGTGGTAGGCGACGCGATCACCGGCGCCGGCCTCTACGTGGCGGTCGAGGCAGTTGTAGCTGGCGTTCAGCCGCCCGTCGGCGAACCACTTGTAGAAGGGAGGGTTGGAGTCGTCGAGCCCCTCGTTCGGCTCGACGTCCCAGTCGAGCAGCTCCTTCGCCTGCGCCGTCCACCACCCCACCGGGTCGGCGGCCGCCTCCTCGTAGATCTTCGGGTCGCTCCAGAGCGCGTTCGCCCGGAACTCCTCCGGCGGCTCGAAGCGCTCGATCTCCAGCATCTCCTCGAGCCGCTGCTCGAGTGGCGTCTCTTTTTGCTCGATTGCCATCCAGCCGCTCCTCCCGCTAGTCCCTTGCCGGTTCCGACGCCCTCGCTGCGTTCAGCGGCTTGACCGGCATCACCGTCCGCCCGAAGGTCGAGTTGACGACCGCTGCAAAGGATGCATACCAAGCAGCGGCAGCCGTGGCAATCCCGAACCAACCGCCGAGTTCGACCAGGCTTTCGCTTTCGTTGGCGTTGCCGATTCCCAGCAGGAAGAAGGTCGCCGCCAGCAGCAGGAAGACGACCGCGACCGCCGCCGTCGTCCGCAGCGAAGCGACGAACATGTAGGTGGTGAAGATCCCCCAGGCGACCAGGTAGAGCCCAAGCGAGGCGCCGAGGTGTTCGGCCGGGATTTTGTCGGCGAAAAAGGTCACCAGGACCCAGAAGGAGATCCAGAAGGCCCCGAACGAGCTGAAGGCGACGGCGCCGAAGGTGTTGCCGGTGCGGAACTCCCACATCCCGGCGAGCAGCTGGGCGATCCCGCCGTAGGCAAGGGCCAGCCCCAGCACCACCGGCTCGCCGGCGTGGCTGACCAGGTTGGCGTTGAACATGCTGAGGACGAAGGTGGTGAGGGCGAACGCCCCCAGCCCGAGCGGGCCGGGGTCGGCCGGTTTCCAGCCGACCGGGCCTTCGGAGGCGGGTTCGCCGCGCGGCGCGCGGCCGGGCAGATCGCCTGGCGGCACCTGGTGCCGCGGAACGGATGCAGACTCCATGATGACTCCTCTCTCGAGCCCTGGCGTCTCTCCCTGGACGTCTCTCAGCTACCCGGAAAACCGGGTGTCAACCGACCCGAAACTGAGCGTCCCTGACCAAGCAGTTCAAGGACGCAGGGAGGGAGGTGTGCTCTGCACACGACCGACCGAGGACGCCGAAATGCGCCGGTCAGGGGCGCTCAGAGGCCGGCGGGGTGGCGGGCGATGAAGCCTTCGGGCGAGTCGACCCAAGGGTCGTGCCAGCGGGGCCCGGGGCCGCCGACGGTGTCGAAGGCGATCCCGGCGACGACCATCCAGGCGTGGCCGGAGTTGGCGTAAACGGTGATCCAGCGGCCTGGGCCCGGTTCGCCCCAGGTCTCGAGGCCGGTCGAGTCGAGCGGGCTTTCCAGCAGGCCGCCGCCGTGCAGGGCGTAGCTGACCGCGCCGGAACAGTCGTAGCCTTCGGATTCGAAGGAGCCGTGGCCGCCGCCCCAGATGTAGGGGGTGGTGGCGATCGCGTTGCCGGCGGAGATCACTTCCTTCACCGCCTGCGGCGCCGCGGCCGGGGCGCTGGCTTCGCTTTCGTTGATCACCTGCGCTTCCTGGCCGGGGTTGAGCGGCGCCGGCATCTGGCCGGTGGTCGCGTCGCCGCCTTCGGAGGCGACCTGTTCGGAGATCACCGAGAGGTTGTCGCTGAGCGCCTGTTCGCGGGACTGCAGCTCGTCCAGGGCTTCCTGGCGCGCGGCCTGTTCGGCCTTCAGTTCGTGGAAGCTGGCCGCCGCTTCGGCCCGGCGCGCGGAGACTTCCCGCTCCTTGGCGGCGACGGCGTCGCGCACTTCTTCGATTTCCGCCCGCTGCTTGTCGAGCCGTTCGACCGCCGAGCGGACCTGGTTGCGGAGGGTCTTCACCCGGCTGACGACGGCGTCGTCGTATTCCTGGATCTGATGCAGGTATTCGGTCTGGGCGGCCATCTCGTCCCAGTTCTGGGATTCGAGGATCGCGTTCAGCACGTCCGGCGAGCCGGACTCGTAGATCGCGACCAGCCGGTCGCTGAGCACGCCGAGCGCCCGGTGCAGCTTCGCCCGCACCCGCTCCAGGTGCGCTTCTTCTTCTTCCAGCGCTGCGGTCGCGGCATCGAGTTCGGCCTGCTTTTCGGCCAGTTCGGCCTCGACCGCTTCCTGTTCGCGGCGCAGCTTCGAGACTTCGCCCAGCTTCGCGTCGATCGCCGCGTTCTGTTCGGCGATCGTCGCCGCCAGGCTTTCCTGCTGGTCGCGGACGCCTTCGAGCTTGTCGCGCGTCTTTTCCAGCTTTTCCTGCGGGTCTGCGGGAGCGCTGCCGGCCCAGGTCGCGCCCAGCACGCAGAGCGCCGCCAAAAGCAGCGCGAAAAGGATCAGGGCACGGGGCCGAGCCGTGCTCGTGGAGGAACGAAACTGCACGGCGGCGCAGGCTAGCGAAGCCTCTTAAGCCATCAGGAAGTGGTCGATAAACCGCAAGTTCGCTTGCAAATTGCGCGATTTAGAGGAGATCAACCGTGACCCTCGTAACCGCAGTTCGCTTTCGTAAAGATGCCCTTCAGCATCCTTTGGACATGACTTCTATCCGCGGGCGGCTCCGGCAGATCGCCGGCACGCCGAAGGAGTTCCCCGGGATCGACGAGCTTCGCCGCAATCGCCTGCGAGGCGAACTCCCAATCGCGCTCACGTCCCGCGGCGCACTTGGCCAAGACCAGATCGTGGACTTCGAGGCAGAGCGCCACGGGCTCCAAAGCCTGCCCCGTCCGTGCTGGAATCGCCACCCTCACCAAGCGCTCTTCCCATCCCGACGGCGCCACCGCGGTCTCCGGACCGACGCCGTGGGCGTAGTAGCCGAACGTGCCGTGGAAGTGGGATCCATCTCCGAGGCTGCCGTCGATCTCCTCCGCCTTCTCCGGCGCGTTGAGCGGATAGACGTCTGCCTCGATCGAGAAGAGCATGGCCTCGGGTGGGTCCGGAACGCTCCCGTGGATTGCCTGGCTGCCGATCACGACGATTTCCGGCTCGCCCGACACACTTGCCGCCGCCGCGATGACGTGCTCGAACTCGTCCCGCCGCATCGCCCTAAACCTTCTCGAGGATCTTGCGCCGCTCGGGCTCGCTCAACAGGCCGGCGAGCGGAGAGTTCTGGCGGAGGTCTCGGCCGCGACTGTCGTCGGCGCTGATGGCCTTTCGAATCTCGGGCATCGGCAGGGAGAAGACCCGCTCCCAAGCCTCGGCGTGACGTGGATGGATCCTCCCCTCGAGCTTCCATCGCTCGAGCTTGCGTTCGGCCTCTTCGACCGTCGGTCGACGCAGTCGTGACGCAACGGCCCGGTGATATGCGAGACCCCGAAGCTCCGCCCTGCGATGTGGATCAGCACGATCCTCCTCGGCGGCCGTAATCCGCAGACGCATCCGGTCCGCCCGGCGTCGACCTTCAGCCATCACCGGCTCCAGCAGATGCAATCGACGGCGGCCGCCTCGACGCTGCCTCTCGACCTGCTCCCTGAGATCGAGCAGCACCTGAAGGGGAATCTCCTTGCGCCCGTTTCTGGTGATCACCACCGGTATGTCTCCAGCTGCGATCCAGTTGTTGAGCGCCGTATGGCTCATGCCCAGCAACCGCGCCGACAGGCTTCGCGAGACCGTTCCGCCCAACTGAGATTCCAGGTCTTCCCGAACAGCGGCGACCTCGGCGTGGGGACTCTTCTTCTCAGCCCGTCTCAGCCGGACGATGTTTTCGAAAATTCTTTCGCGCTCTTTCAAGCCCATGTGGACTTGACATCATAGCCCACAAACTTTCAGTTAATCGCTACATACTGAAAGTTTGTGGGCCGCAGCTACGCTCAGGCCAGCAGCTTGGCCTTGGCCTGGTCGAACTCCTCCTGCGAGAGAGCGCCCTTCTCTTTCAGCTCGGCGAGCTTGTGCAGCTCGTCGGCCGGCGAGCCGGCGTGCGCCTGCTGCTGTACGTATTCGTCGAAGTGTTTTTTCGCGTCGGCCTGGGCTTTGATCGTGCGGTCGCGCATGCCGTTACCGCGGGCGATCAGGTAGATCAGGGCCGTCAGGAAGGGGATGAATACGAGGAACAGGACCCAGGCGGCCTTCCCCCACCCGGAGAGCTCGTGATCGCGGAAGAGGTCGCTGAGGATCGTGATCAGGATCCAGATCCAGACCACGAAGAAGAAGACCTCGAGCGTGATCAGGAGAAGTTCACCAAAGCTGATATCTGCAACTGGAATAGGCATGAATCCCTATTCGGTAGCTGCTCCTTCTTCCCTCCCGGCCAGCTTGATCGCAAAGAGGACGATCGCCACCGAGGTGGCGAGGTTGAGGCTGGAGACGCCCTCCCGCATCGGGATCGCGATCCGGCCCTCGGCGCGCTCGAAGACCTCGCCGCTGAGCCCGTGGCGCTCGGTGCCGAAGGCGAGGATGGCGCGCGGCGGCAACTGCTCGGGCGCCAGCTCCTCCCCGTCCGGGTCGATCGCCAGCAGCGGCCGGTCGCTCGCCGGCAGGGAGTCGACCTTGGCGACCGGCAGCGCGAACTGCAGGCCGGCGGCGCCGCGGACCGCGTCGGGATGCCAGGGGTCGTTCTCGCCGCTGGCGATCAGGGCCGCGGCCCCGGCCGCGGCGGCGACGCGGATGCAGGCGCCGATGTTGCCCATGTTGCGCGGCTGCTCCAGCAGGACCGCGGGTGCCGGGGCCGGGTCGGCCAGCGCCGCGGCGAGGTCGACCCGGGGCCGGCGGGCGATCGCGGCGACGCCGGTGTGCGGGACCAAGGGCACCAGATCGGCCAGGGTCGCCTTGTCGACCGCCTCGACCCGGCCGGCGAGCTGACCGGCGAGGTCCGGGGCCAGATCGCCCGCCATCGCCTCCAGCGCCGGCGGGTCCACCGCCACCGCCTCGACCACCTCGGCGCCGAAGCGCAGCGCGTGCTTGAGCGCGTGAAAGCCCTCGACGACGGTCAGCTCGGGGTCGCGCCGAGCGGTGCGGAAGCGCACCGCGCGTTCGTGCTCTGCCCGGCCCATCCGCGCATCATGACTGGCCCAGCTCGGCCTGCGCCAGCTGGTCGCGGCCGCTGGCCTTGGCCAGGTAGAGCGCTTCGTCGGCGCGGCGCAGCAGCTCGTCGATCGACTCGGCGTAGTCCCAGCAGGCGAGGCCGGCCGAGCAGGTCTGGCCCATCGGCGTTCGCTGCCGCAACCGCTCGACGATCCCGGCCGCCTCCTCGGGCGGAGTATCGGGGAGGAGGACGAGGAACTCCTCGCCACCGAAGCGGGCGATCGTGTCCTCGGCCCGCAGGGCCGAGTCCCAGGCCTTGGCGCAGGCGCGCAGGACTTCGTCGCCGGCGAGATGGCCGTGTGTGTCGTTGTAGGCCTTGAAGTGGTCGATGTCGAGGATGGCGACGCTGAGCGGCGAGCGGCGGCGGCGAGCGCGGGGCATCGCCTGCGGCAACTGCTCCTCCAGCGCCCGCCGGTTGGGCAGGCCGGTGAGGGCGTCGCGACGGGCCATCTCGCGAACCTGCTCGAGCAGCTCCTCGCGTTCGGCCTCGATCTGCTTGATCTCGGTGACGTCGGCGGCACGGGCGTAGATCAGCGACTCGTCGGGCGAGAGCTGGGAGCTCCAGCGCAACCAGTGCCAGCTCCCGTCCTTGGCCCGGTAGCGGTTCTCGAAGCTGAGGGTTTCGGCCCCCTGGAAGAGGGCGGCGGCCTCGGCTTCGGTCCGCTCACGGTCTTCCGGATGGACGCGCTCGACGAACGGGGTCGCGCGCAGCTCCTCGAGGCTGTAGCCGAGCTGCTTCGTCCAGGCGTCGTTCAGCTCGACGAAGTAGCCCTCCATGTTGGCGGTGCAGAGCATGTCGCGCGAGAGGTCGAAGAAGCGGCGGGCGCGCTCGTCGGCACGGGCGCGGCGGGCGACGATGCCGGTGATCAACAGCATCACGACGCTGAGCGAGATCGTGGTGAAGAGCCAGCGGGTCAGCGGCGAGTAACCGGCGGTGTTTTCGACCCATAGGAGGACGGCGCCGTAGGTCGCCAACAGCCAGACGAGGTGGGCCGCGGCGATGCGCCGCGGGAAGTAGATCGAGGCGACCAGGGTCGACCAGACGAAGATCGTCCCGTACTGGCCGACCGCGATCCCGCTCTCGTAGATCAGCAGCGAGGTGACGGCGACGACCGCGGCGAGGATCGTCTGCACGCCCCACTGCGGGACCTTTCCGGCCAGCGCCCAGACGATCCCGCCGGCGACCGCCATCGCCAGCGCGGTGAGGATCAAGGCGGCTTCGTCGCCGCCGCTCGGGTGCGGCAGGACGAGGGAGATTCCGACGAGGGCGGCGCCGGCGACGAGGAGCGCCGCGCAAGCCCGGGCCTGGGTGCGAGAGGCCGGTCGGAGGCTTACCCGATTTTCGGGAGCGGACATGCCGGGGGCATCGGCAAACGCCGACGTTTACTTTAGTCCCGAACCACCTGGAATTGGCTCATCAGGCCGTGATCCTCGTGGTCCATCATGTGGCAGTGGATTATGAACTTGCCGGTGTAATCGGAGAAGTGACCGGCTAGGAGAATTTTTTCGTTGGGATAGACGAAGAAGGTCTCCTTGAGGCAGTCTTCGTAGCTGGGCGGCTTCTTGCCGTTGCGCTCCAGCAGGTACCAGTCGGTGTGGTGCAGGTGCATCACGTGGGCGACGTTGGTCTTGTTGACGATCTCCCAGGTCTCGGTCGTGTTCAGCTTCGGGAACGCCTCCGAGTGGGCGGGGTTGAAGGTGCGGCCGTTGATCCGCCAGGTGGTCTTGAAGAAGCCGCCGATCGTGATCTCCCAGCGCTTGTCCGGCTTGCGTTTCGCCTTCCGGGTCCAGTGCGGCAGCGGCCGCAGGTGGCGGGGGACGTGGCTGCGATCGCCGACGCGCCCGCCACCGACCCGGAACTGCATCACCGCGCCGTTGTAGGTGTGGGCGCCGAGGGGGTTGCGGCCGGGGTGGCGGGCGCTGCTCCGCAGCTCGACGGCCTCCCCGCGGGCGGCGGCGAAGTCGACGATCACCTCAACCCGCTCGGCCGGGCCGAGGAGGATCTGCCGCCGGCGGACCGGCTTCGGCATCAGCCCGCTCTCGGTCGCGATCTGCAGCATCGGCGCCCCGTTGGAGAGCTGCAGGTTGTAGCTGCGGAAGGAGGAGACGTTGAGGATCCGCAGCCGGTAGCGGCAGGGGTCGACGCGGTGGTGCGGCAGGTAGGCGCCGTTGACGAGGACGGTCTCGCCGAGGATCCCGTCGGCCGGCGGGCGCTGGCCCTTGAACGGGTCGGTGAGCTGGTTGCGGCGGTCGAAGGTGCGGTCGCAGATCATCAGCGGCAGGTCGCGGTCGCCGTCGGGCAGCGCCAGCGCCTCCTCGAAGGCGTCGTCGACGATGAACATCCCGGCCAGGCCCTTCCAGCTGTGCGGCGCGGTGCGATCGAGGCGGTGGTCGTGGTACCACTGGAAGGAGGCGCGTTCGGGGCGGCCGTCCTCCATCAGGTCGTAGACGTAGGTTTTCCGCCCGCCCGGCTCGAGCAGGAGGTCGTTGCCGGAGACGCGGGGCGGAAGGTCGCGGGGGATCCGGCAGTAGTAGGAGGCCGGCTGGCGCTTGGTCAGCCCGCCCGGCTGGCCGTCGAACTGCGTGCGGTTGTGGCCGCCGTGGAGGTGGACCGAGAGCTCGCCGACCTTCTCCGGCAGTTCGTGGTGGAAGGTGACGCGGGTGCGCTGGCCGGCGCGCCGCCGGATCGTCGGCCCCGGGAAGCTGCCGCCGAAGGTCCAGAGCCTGGTCTTGGGGCCGGGGAGGATCTGCTGCTCGGCCTCGCGGATCCCGATCCGGATGTGGTCGTCGCGGAGGACCGGCGGGATCGGCAGCCGCGAGCGGAAGGGAGCCGCCGCCAGCGCCGGCGGCGGCTCCGCGCTCAGCGGCAGCAGGCCGCT
>CAMLHB010000098.1 GCA_946479725.1 uncultured Actinomycetes bacterium
CGCTGCCCCCCCCCCGCCGGGGACGGAGGGCGGCGCGGACACCGCCGCCGAGGGCGCCGAGGACGCTTCGGCGCCCGAAGCGGCGGTGCGGTGCTGAGGGCTGCCCAGACGTGCGGCTAGGGGGTCGGCACCGGCGGCAGCGGCGCTACCGGGGCGACGACTTCGACCTTGCCCTGCATCCACGGGTGGACGGCGCACATGTAATAGAGCGTCGTGCCCGCGGCGGCGGTGACTTCCTGGGAGATGTGGCCGCCCTTCTTTTCACCGCTGAACCAGGAGTCGCCCTTCTTGGTGATCGAGCCGAGCGTGCTCCAGCCGGCGGGGCCCGCCTTGGCCGGGTTCTTGGTGATCTGTTCGGTTTTCGGGTTGAAGCCGTGCCACATCGCGATCGAGAGGCAGATGTGCTTCGGGGTGAAGCAGCTCTTGCGCGCCTTCGGGGTCTTCGGCTGCGAGCCCTTGGTGACCAGCGAGAAGGTGTGCGGGCCGACCTGTTTCGGGTTCGTCTTGTTGACGATTTCCAGCTGGTCGCCGACGGTGACCGTTTCCGGGCCGACGAACTTCAGCTTGCCCTTGGTCAGCTCGATCGAGATCTGGTCGGTGACGCCGGTCGGGGTCGCCGCCGCGGCGGTGCCGGCGAAGGCGAAGGTGACGGCGGTCGCCGAGACCGCGATGGCCAGGGCCCGCAGAGGGGCGCGGCGGGAAAGCTTGCTGTGCAAAGCGTGCCTTTCTCTAGAAGGTCGAATTGGCCGCATCTTATGGGACCCTGGGACTCCCGATAGCCTCTTGGGGTGCCAACTTTTCTCCACGCCTGTTACCGAATCGGCGAGATCGATCGCTCGGTCGGCTTCTACGAGAAGCTCGGCTTCGAGGAGGTGCGGCGGATGCCGATCGGCGACGAGGCGATCAACGTCTTCATGGCCCTCCCCGGCGAGGACCCCCGCCTCGAGCTCACCTACAACCACGGCGTCACCGAGTACGAGCTCGGCACCGGCTACAACCACATCGCCCTTCTGGTCGACGGCGACCTCGACGACACCCTCGCCGCCCTCGCCGAGCTCGGGATCGAGCCGGAGAAGCCCCCCTACCGCCCCGGCGGCCGCACCGAGGGCCACCGCATCGCCTTCGTCAGGGACCCTGACGGCTACCGCATCGAGCTGATCGGGGAGTAGCTCCGCTGCTCCGAGGTTTAGGGGGCCCCAACCCACCAAACCTCGGAGGCGTTGCTCAGCCGGGGCTGACGCCGCCGCCGGACGGGGGTGCGGGGGCGGGTTCCGGTTCGGGCGTCGGGGTCGGTTCCGGCGTCGGTTCGGGCTCCGGGGTCTTTTCTTCGCCGCCGCCGTTTTCGCCGCCCTTGCCCTTCTTTTCCGAGCCTTCCGATTCTTCTTCGGAGCTTTCGTAGGTTTCTTCGGTTTCGTAGCTGTTGTAGCTCGAGGAGGAGGTGTGTTCGCTGTTCAGGCCTTCGAGATCCGGGGGCGTGCCGGTCTCGAATTCGGGGCATTCGCCTTCGATCGCTTCCGTCATGTAGTTGGCCCAGATCGGGCCGGCGGTGGGGCCGCCGAAGCCGGTGTATTCGCGGTTGGTGGGGTGACCGACCCAGACCGCGGTCGAGAAGAGCGGGGTGAAGCCGACGAACCAGGCGTCGGAGAGTTCCTCGGAGGTCCCGGTCTTGCCGGCGGCGCTGGAGCAGCCCGTGTTGGTGTAGCCGGCGCCGGTGCCCTGGGTGATCACGCCCTCGAGGATGTGGGTGACCTCGTAGGCCTGGCCGGGGGTGAGGACGCGTTCGCCAGAGTCCTTCTCGAAGTTGTCGACCTTGCCGTCGGGGAACTCGACTTTGCTGACCGCGGTCGGGTCGTGGTGGATGCCGCCGCTGGCCAGCGTCGCGTAGGCGTCGGCCATTTCCAGCGGGGTGACGCCGATCGCGAGACCGCCGATCCCCTCCGCCGGCACCGATTGCAGCGGCGATTCGATCCCCATCTCCTTTGCGGTCTGGGTCACGTTTTCCGGGCCGACGTCGAGGTCGAGCTGGGCGAAGACGACGTTGACCGAGTCCCAGGTGGCGCTTTCGAGGTTGTAGGTGCCGCCGCCCTCGCCCTCGGAGTTGTTGACGGTCCAGGTGCCGCCGCCGGGGATCTCCAGCGTCTTCGGCGAGGTGCCGTCGTAGTACGTGCTGGCGGGGTCGATCCCCTCCTTCACCGCCGTCGTCAGGACGAAGGTCTTGAACGAGGACCCGGGCTGGCGGTGCGCCTGCCAGGCGTAGTTGAACTGGGATTCGTCGGCATAGCCTTCGGTCGAGGCGAGGGCGACGATCGCGCCGGTCTTCGGGTCCACCGAGGCGAGGCCGGCGGTGGGGCCGCCTTCGGGGTAACAGACGGAGCAGTAGTTTTCGACCGCGTATTCGGCCTTGGCCTGCAGATCGGGCTCGATCGTCGTGTACGCCTTCAACCCGCCTTTGCGGACGGTGTTGATCCCGTACTTGTCGATCAATTCGTTCTGGACGAGGTCGAAGAGGAAGGGGTCCTTGATCACCTGGTACTTATCGCCCGGGTTGAGCCCGAGGCCATGGGTGCGGGCGGTACGGTATTCATCGCCGTTGATGTAGCCCTGTTCGTGCATCACCTGCAGCACCTCGTTGCGCCGCTTCAGGGCCGCTTTCGGATCGAGGAACGGGTTGTATTCGGAGGGCGCCTGCGGCAGCCCGGCGAGCAGCGCGGCCTCGGTCAGGTTGAGGTCCTTGGCCGGTTTTGAGAAGTAGGTCTGGGAAGCTGCCTCGGCGCCGACCGCGGTCTGCCCTTCTACCGTCCCGTAAGGCGCGCTGTTGAGGTACTGGGTGAGGATCCAGTCCTTGTCGTGCGCTTCCTCGAGCTCGACCGCGAGCGAGGCTTCGATCAGCTTTCGCTTCAGCGTGTTTTCCGGGTTGTGGATGTAGAGGTTGCGGACCAGCTGCTGGGTGATCGTCGAAGCGCCCTGGACCGCGGCGCCGGCCTGCAGGTCCTTCCAGGCGGCGCGGACGATGCCTTCGTAGTCGAGGGCCCCGTGGTGGAAGAAGTTCTTGTCCTCGATCGCGATCGTCGCGTCGCGCAGCACCTGCGGCTGCGACTTTTCCGGCAGCGGCTGGCGCACGTTTTCGGAGCGGATGAACCCGATCAGGCTGCCGTCGGCAGCGTAGATCGCCGAGGAGCGTCCCTTCTGCACCGGCTTCAGGCTGGAGAGGGCCGGCGCCGAGTTGTAGACGTCGATCGCCCAGGCGGCCGCCATGCCGCCGGCGACCAGCACAAGCGCAGCGAGAATCCCCAGCGGGATCGCGATCTTGTGCCAGATGGGATGGTGCGGCTTGCGTCGCCGCCTGCGGACCCGCGTGGCCATTCGCCCCGGATTGTAGGGAGCGCCGGCATCCGGCCACCCCGGTTGGAGGCATTGCGCAATCCCGCTTGCCGCCCCGATAGGCTCGCGCCGGCAGGCTCTTGATCACGAGGGGGAGGCAAAGTGAAACTGGTAATCGGGATCGTTCGCCCCGAGCAGGCGAACCAGGTCCTCGAGGCGCTGCACCGGGCTGAGGTCCGCGGCTTCTCGATCAGCCGCGTGCAGGGCCACGGCGGCGAGATGGACCGGGTCGAGACCTACCGCGGGACCACCGTGCAGATGGGCCTCTCGGAGAAGGTCAGGTTTGAGGTCGCGGTCTCCGACAACTTCGTCGACCGCACCGTGGAAGCGCTCTGCGAAGGCGGCCGCACCGGCGAAGTCGGCGACGGCAAGATCTTCGTGCTGCCGCTCGACCACGCGGTGCGGATCCGCACTGGCGACAGCGACGAGGGCGCCGTGACGCCGGTGACCAAATGAACGGCGTCGACACCGGAGATACCGCCTGGATGCTGGTCGCGACGGCGCTGGTGCTGATGATGACGCCGGCGCTGGGCCTCTTCTACGCCGGGCTGGTCCGCTCCAAGAACACGCTCAACACCTTCATGATGAGCATCGCCGCGATCGCCGTCGCGACCGTGACCTGGGCAGCGGTCGGTTACTCGCTCGCCTTCGACGGCAACGGGGCGATCATCGGCGGCCTCGGCAACGCCTTCCTCAACGGCGTCGACTTCCTCCCGCGGGAAGGGACGACGATCCCCGAGCTGGTCTTCTTCGCCTTCCAGGCGACCTTCTGCATCATCACCACGGCGCTGATCTCCGGCGCGGTGGTCGAGCGGATGCGCTTCGGGCCGTTCCTCGTCTTCGCGGCGCTGTGGTCGGTCCTGGTCTACGCCGTCCTCGCCCACTGGTCCTTCGGCGGCGGCTGGCTGATCTCCGGCGGCACGCTGGACTTCGCCGGCGGCGTCCCGGTCGAGATGGCCTCCGGCTTCTCGGCCCTGGCGGCGGCCCTGGTCGTCGGCGCCCGCAAGGACTACGGGCGCCAGGCGCTCCTCCCCCACAACGCCGTCTACGTCCTGCTCGGCGCCGGCCTGCTCTGGTTCGGCTGGTTCGGGTTCAACGGCGGCAGCGGCTTCTCGACCGGGGAACCGAGCGTGCTCGCCTTCACCAACACGCTGCTCTGCCCGGCGGCGACGCTAGTCGTCTGGTTCGCCCTCGACCTCTTCCGCGGCCGCAAGGTGACGGCGATCGGCGCCGCCACCGCGATCATCGTCGGCTGCGTGCTGATCACCCCGGCGGGCGGCTACGTCAGTCCCGGCTGGGCGATGCTGCTCGGCGCCCTCGGCGCCTTCCCCAGCTACGGGATCATCGTCTGGCGGACGCGGACCCGGGTCGACGAGACGCTCGACGTCCTCGCCGCCCACGGCACCGCCGGCTTCATCGGGATCCTCTTCATCGGCTTCTTCGCCCAGCAGTCATGGAACGGAGTCTCCGACGGTCTCCTCTACGGCAACGCCGGCCAGCTGCTCGACCAGGTGCTGGCGGCGCTGGCCGGGCCGACCTACGCCTTCACGATGACCTTCGTCCTCCTCAAGCTGGTCGGCGCGGTGATGCCGCTGCGGGCGACCGACAAAGAAGAGGCGGGCGGCATGGACGTCAACCAGCACGGCGAGGAGGCCTACGTCACCGGCGAGGGAGCGATCCTGCTCCTCCCCGAGGACCACGAGAAGATCGCCATCCCGGTCGCCGACCCGGGCTGATTGGCGACGATTGGTGAGTTAGACCCCCTATAGGGGGCTTAATTCACCAATCGCTACGCGCGGAGGCGGTAGCCGCGGCTGAAGAGGCCCAGGTTGACGAGGAAGAGCGCCGCGGTGGCCGCGGTCAGGGCCAGCAGCGAGAGCGGAATGCTGACTTCGGTGAAGCCGACGAAGCCGTAGCGGACCAGGTTGATCATGTAGAAGATCGGGTCGAAGCGGGTCAGCGTCTCCCAGGGCTGGGGCAGGAGCTTGGCCGAGTAAAAGACGCCGCCGAGGAAGATCAGCGGCTGCAGGACGAAGGTCTGGGCGAAGGCGACGTCGTCGAACTGTTCGGCGCGGACCCCGATCAGCACCCCGAGCTGGCTGAAGAAGAAGCCGACGAGGAAGAGCGAGGGGACGAGGACGAGGACGTGGTCGACCGGGAGGCCGACGAGGACGACCGAGACCACGAAGGTCAGCGTCGCCACGATCAGGCCACGCATGAAGCCGCCGAGCGAGAAGGCGAGCAGCAGCTCGGCCGGCGAGGCGGGCGAGGAGAGCTGGTCCTGAATCGCCCCCTGGAACTTCTGCTGGAGGATCGAGGAGGAGTTGTTGGAGAAGGCGTTGGTCGCCCAGGCCATCATGATCAGGCCGGGGATGACGAAGAGGACGTAGTCGATCCCGTGCAGGGTCTTGATCCGCGAGCCGAGGGCGGCGCCGAAGATCGTGATGTAGAGGAAGGTTTCCAGCAGCGGCGCGCCGATCGTCTGCTTCTTGATCTTCATGAAGCGGTTGATCTCGCGGCGCCAGAGCGTCGCCAGGCGGATCTGCGCGGTGGTCACGCCTCCACCTCCGGCGCCGTCTCGATGTGCGAGCGGGAGAGCTCTTTGCGGCCGACCAGTGCCAGGTAAGCGTCCTCGAGGTTCGGCACGTCGAAGCGGTCGGCCAGCGCCTCGCTCGTCCCCTCGGCGACGATCTGCCCTTCGGCGATGAAGGCGATCCGGTCGCAGAGCTGCTCGGCCTCCTCCAGGTAGTGCGTGGTGAGGAGGATCGTCGTCCCCTCCTGGTTGATTTTCTGGACGTAGTGCCAGAGCTCCAGCCGCAGCTCGACGTCGACTCCGGCGGTCGGCTCGTCGAGGATCAGCAGGCGCGGCCGGTGCATCATCGCCCGGGCCAGGATCAGCCGCCGTTTCATCCCGCCCGAGAGGGTGCGGGTGCGCTCGCCCTTCTTCTCGGTCAGGGAGAAGGTCTCGAGCAGCTCCTCGGTGCGCTCGCGGCGTTCCCTGCGCGGCATCCCGAAGTAGCCGGCGTGGTAGTCGAGCGTCTCCTCGACCGTCAGGAACCAGTCGATGTTCGGCTCCTGCGGCGCCAGCCCGACCGCCTGCCGCGCCTCCGCGTAGTGGTCGATCGCGTCGTTGCCGAAGATCTCGATCGAGCCGCCGGTCGGCTGCGCGAGGCCGGTCGTGCAGTGGATCAGGGTCGACTTGCCGGCCCCGTTGGGGCCGAGCAGGCCGAAGAACTCGCCCTCCTCGATATCCACCGAGACGCCGCGCAGCGCCTCCACCCCGTTCGGGTAGCGCTTCTCCAGGTCCTTGATGTCGAGGGCCTTCATGCGGGGGACGACTCTAGCCACCCCCGGCGTTCGTCCTTTGTAGGCCTATTGGCGACAAAGGGACGAACGGCGCGGCGCAGGTGTCATATAAGTGCAACGTGACCGTGCCCGCGCCGTTGCTTGCCGTCGATGCGCCCTCGATGCTGTTCCGCGCCTTCTACGCGCTGCCTTCCAAGATCGTCGGGCCGGACGGGCGGCCGGTCAACGCGCTGCTGGGGACGGCGAACCTGATCCTCAAGGAGGTCGAAATCCACCGGCCCCGCGCCGTCGTTCTCTGCTTCGGGCCCGACGCGGCCGCCTACCGGACCGAGCTCTACCCCGCCTACCACGCCGAGCGCGAGGCGGCGATGCCGGATGAGCTGCCGCACCAGTTCGCCGACTCGCGCGAGTTCTTCGAGGCCTTCGGCTGGACGGTCGCGGTCGGCGAGGACCTCGAGGCCGACGACCTGCTCGGCACCTACGCGAAGCTCGAGGCCGAGGCCGGCGGGCGGGCACTGCTGCTGACCGGGGACCGCGACATGTACCAGTGCGCGACCGAGGAGGTGACCGTGCTCTACGTCCGCACCGGCGGCAAAGGCGCGGGCGCCGAAGAGGTCGGCCCGGCGGAGGTGCGCGAGCGCTACGGGATCGACCCCGCGCGGGTCCCCGACTTCATCGCCCTGCGCGGCGACCCCTCCGATGGGCTGCCGGGAGCCAAGGGCGTCGGCCCCAAGACCGCAGCGGAGCTGCTGCGGACCCACGGCTCCCTGGAGGCGATCCTCGACAACGCGATCCGCGAGCGGCGCCCGGCGCTGCGCGGGGCCCTGATCGAGGGCAAGGAGGACCTGCTCAAGTTCAAGGACATCGCGACGCTGCGCGACGCCAAGGTCAAGCGGCCGAAGGACCGGCCAACCGACTGGCCCGGTGCCGCCGAGGCGGCGCGGGCGCGGGGAATGAAAAAACTCGCCGAGCGGCTGGAGGCGAACGCCTGACGCTGGGCGACTTTGTCAACCAATGGTTTGCAAAATCGCGCAGCTCGCGAGTACCTTCGCGATGTGGATTCCGCCTCCCTCCCTCTCTTCGAGCAGCGCCAACTGCGCAAGCGCTGGCGCTATATCGGTGTCTTCGCCGAGGGACTGATGCTTTGCGCGGCGCGGGCGCAGGTCGGACCGCTGACGCAGTCGTTTTGGGTCCTGCTCAACCGCGGCAGCGGCCGGCAGTGGTCCCATACCGCGCTGCGACCGGGCACCCGCGAGGTGACGATGGAAGGGCCGCGGCTGGAGATCGACGCGCCCGGCCTGCGCGCCTCCCTGCAACTGGGCGAGATCGCGCCGATCGAGGTCACCTGCCCCAGCGGTCGGGCGACCGCATGGACCCGCAAGCGAGTGGGGATGCCGGTCGAGGGCACGGTCGAGGTCCCAGGGCAACGCTGGGACGTCACCGGCCGCGGCGTCGACGACGAGTCGGCCGGCCACCACCAGCGCCACACCAGCTGGAACTGGTCGGCCGGCGTCGGCGCCGCCGCCGACGGCCGCCCCCTCGCCTGGAACTTCGTCACCGGGATCAACGACCCGCCGAGCGGCAGCGAGCGGGCGATCTGGATCGACGGAGAGCCGGTCGAGCCGCCGCCCGTCACCTTCGACATCGCCGACGAGATCCGGCTCGACGGCGACGAGATCCTCCGCT
>CAMLHB010000099.1 GCA_946479725.1 uncultured Actinomycetes bacterium
TCGTGCCGGGCTTCCTCTTCGGGCTGACCGCCATGTTTCGGCCTGAGTACCTGCTCGTCGGCGCCGCCTTCGTCCTTCTCGCCGCAGTTCGCGAGTGGCGCCGGCGCGAATGGCGGCTCGGCCTCACGGGCGCCGCCGTCCTCCTCATCGCCCTCGTGCTCCCGATCCTGCCCTGGACGATCCGCAACCTCGTCGTCCTCGACCGCGTGGTGCCGATCTCCACCGGCGGCGGCAAGGCGCTCTACGTCGGCACCTACCTGCCGGCCGACGGCGAATACCAGCGGGTCAAGGCGGACCTGGTCGAACGCTATGAAGGCCAGCGCCTCGACCCGAACTCCGCCGCGCTCGATCGGATCGACCCCACCCCGCTCTTCAACAAGGTCGCCGGCGAAGTCCAGGCGGAACACCCGGACCTCAGCCGCGACCAGGCGCTCGGCAAAGCCGGCAAGGAAGACTTCTCGAAGTACTTCGGAGAAGACCCCTGGGGCTATCTGGCGATGACCGCGCGCAAGGTCGGCCGGATGTGGAGCAGCGGTGTCGGCGAAGCGATGGACACGACCGCCGGCCTCGCCGTCCAGATCGCCCTCGTCCTCCTCGGTCTCGCCGGCTTCGCCCTGCTCGCCCTGCGCCGGCGCTGGTGGGAGCTGCTGGTGCTGGCGACGCCGATCGCCCTCGTCACGATGGTCGGCGCCGTCTCCCTGGCGGCCCCCCGGCGCAATGAGGTGCTGATGACGCTGGTCTTTCCACTTGCCGGCCTGGCGCTCTCATCCGCCCTTACGGCCATATTCTCGGGTCGCGAATGGTCCCCGCAGCAGGCATCTTCCCCGCCGAACTGACGGCGCTCCGCAGCGTCGGGCTGCTGATGGCGATCTTCCTGGTCGCCTACGCGGTCCTCCGCCGCCGCGCCCTGCGCAACGCCGACGTGCTGATCCTGATCGCCGCCGGGCTCGGCCTCGCGCTCGTCTCCGGGACCGAAATCGTCAACGGCCTGCTCTCCGCCTTCTCCTTCGAGAAGGGCAACGGCGGCCGCATCCTCGGCCTCGCCGTCTTCGCGATCTTCATCCTCTTCCTGCTGACGCTGCGGGCGCTCTCGCAGTCGGCGCGCAACAACCGCCAGCTTGCCGCCGCCCTCGAGGGCCTGGCCTGGGAGGAGTTCCGCCAGGCGGGGATGCCGGAGCGCTTCCGCGACAAGATCGCGATCCTGATCCCGGCCTACAACGAGGCCGACAACATCGCCACCGTCCTCGACCAGATTCCGCCGGCGGTCTGCGGCATCCGCACCGAGGTGCTGGTCGTCGACGACGGCTCCCGCGACGGCACCGGCGACGTCGCCGCCACGCACGGCGCCGCGGTCGCCCGCCACGTCACCAACCGCGGCGGCGGCGCGGCGCTCCGCACCGGCTACCGGCTGATGGTCGAATCGGGTGCGGAGATAGTCGTCACCCTCGACGCCGACGGACAGCACCGCCCCGACGAGATGGAGCGCCTGGTCAAGCCGATCCTCGACGGCGAGGTCGAGATGGCCCACGGCTCCCGCGTCCTCGGCCACGCCGATCGCAACCACTTCGCCCGGGAGCTGGGGATCGTCTTCTTCAACCGCCTCGTCTCCTTCATCACCCGCACCCACGTCACCGACTGCTCCAACGGCTACCGCGCCGTCCGCACCACCGTCCTCCCCCAGCTGGTCCTGCGCCAGGAGCAGTTCCACACTTCCGAGTTCATGATCGAGGCGATCAAGCGCGGGATCCCCGCCACCGAGGTCCCGATCACCGTCGAACAGCGCCTCCACGGCCACTCGAAGAAGCCCGCCGCCTTCCGCTACGGCGCCGGCTTCGCCAACGCGATCGTCAGGACTTGGCTGCGTTGAAAGGGAGCGGGCACCCTCTCCCAGAGACCGTCGCGCAGCTGGGGCGGAGTGCTGGGCGCCGATGCGGTCTCTGAAGCCTCTGTGAGAGGGTGCCCGCTCCCTTAGCGCACGCCTGGGTGTCTTACAGCTGCGGGGTCCGGCAGGTAGAGGTCGGTTCCGCAGCGGGGGCAGACCTGGACGTAGAGCTTCAGCGCCTTGTGGCAGTTGGGGCACTGGCGTTCGGGTTCGTCCTTGTCGACGCGGTAGAGGATCACCGCGAGGAGGCCGAGCAGGGGCAGGACCATGCCGACGATGAACCAGATGAAAAACGAGCTGCCCTTGCCTTTGCCGACGATGCCGGTGCCGAGGCCGAAGAAGAAGGCGATAACGAGGTACTCCACGTACCCATTCTCCTAGACCAGCGGCTTCGGGTGGCCGATCGAGCCGACCTCGGAGATGTCGCGGCGGAACGGCAGGCCGGCGGTCCAGTCGAGGACGGCGCGGACCTTGCGGGCCGACCCCGGGATTTGGCTCATGTGGTAGGTCCGGGCCAGCCACCAGGCGGGGAAGCCGCGGAAGGTGCGGTCGCCGATCTTGCCGACCGCCTTGTATCGGCCGAGGTTGACGAAGGCCGCTTCGGAGCGGTACCCGTAGGGGCTCGGGCTGCCGATGCCGAGCTCGGCGGCGATGTTGCGCGCCGCCACCGGGCCCTGGCGGACCGCGGTCTGCGCGGTCGGCGGCGAGGTGCCGCCGCTCGGGTCTGGGACCGCGGCGCAGTCGCCGATCGCCCAGACGGAGTCCAACCCCTGTACCCGCAGGTGCGAGTCGACCGGGACGCGACCGCGCTCGTCGAGCGGCACGTTCAGCTCCTTGAGGATCGGCTGCGGCGCGACGCCGGCGGTCCAGACGACCGTCCGCGTCGGCAGCACCTCCCCGCTGGAGAGGCGGGCGGTGTCGGGACCGACCTCCTCCAGCGTCGTCTCCAGGCGGATGTCGATGCCGCGGCCGCGCAGCTCCCGCAGCGCGTATTCGCCGAGCTCGGGGTCAATCTCGGGCAGGACCCGGTTCGTCGCCTCGACCAGGACCCAGCGCATCCCGTGCAGCCGAGCCCGCGGGTAGCTGTCCATCGCGTCGGCGGCGAAGTCCTGCAGCTCGGCCAGCGCCTCGAGCCCGGCGTAGCCGCCGCCGACGAAGACGTAGGTGAGGAGTTCTTCGCGCTTGCGCGGATCCTCGGTCGCGTTCGCTTCCTCCAGTGTCTCGATCACGTGGTTGCGCAGGTAGATGGCGTCGGCGAGGCTCTTGAACCCGACCGCGTGCTCGGCCAGGCCCGGCACCGGCAGTACCCGCGAGACCGAGCCCAACGCCAACAGCAGCTGGTCGTAGGGCAGCTGCTCGGTTTCCCCGTACTTGGCCCGCAGCGTCACCGTCTTCGCCGCCGGGTCGTGCCCGACGATCGAGCCCAGCCGCAGGTAGGTCCGCTTGAGGATGTCCCGCAGCGGGGTCACCACGTGCCGCGGCTCCAAGGTCCCGGCGGCGGCCTCCGGCAGGAACGGCGTGTACAGCGCGAAGTTCGTCTCGTTGACCAGGGTCAGCCGCGCCGACTGCTTCGGCATCGTCCGCTCCAGCTCCCGCGCCGCCGCAGCGCCGCCAAAGCCACCGCCCGCGATCACCACGTTCCATGCCATGGCTCCAACCTAGCACGCTTGTAACATGTTGTTACAAAGTGCAAACGGCACTAAGTCCGGCTACAGCTTCTCCTGGATCAGGCGGTTGACCTCGCCGCCATCGGCGCGGCCCTTGGTCTCTCGCATGACGGCGCCGACGATGGCGCCGATGGCCTTGTCGTTGCCTTCGCGGATCCGCTCTACGGCGTCGGTGTTGTCGGCCATCGCCTTTTCGACGATCGCCTCGAGCTCGCCGGAGTCGGACATCTGGGCGAGACCCTCGCGCTCGACGATCTCGGCGGGGTCTCCGCCTTCGGTGACCATGGTGGCGAGAACGGCCTTGGCGCTTCCGTGGGAGATCTTCTTCTCCTGGACCATGCGGATGAGGCTCGCCAGGGCGTCCGGTGAGACGCGCGAGTCGGCGGCGCCGCCATCGACCTCGGCGTGGCGAAGCGCCGCGGCCAGCTCGCCGGTCACCCAGTTGGCGACAACCCGGGCCTCGACCCCGTCCGCGGCCTCGACGACGTTCTCGAAGTAGCCGGCGGTGCCGGGGTCGGTGGCCAGGGTCAGCGCGACGTCGCCGGGGACTCCCATCCCCTCGTAGCGCTCGATCCGCGCCGCCGGCAGCTCGGGCAGCGACTCGCGGGCTTCGCGCAGCATCTCCTCGGTCGGCGCCAGCGGCACCAGGTCGGGCTCGGGGAAGTAGCGGTAGTCGTGGGCTTCCTCCTTCGAGCGCAGCGAGGTGAGGCTGCCGCTGGCCGGGTCGTAGTGGAGCGTCTCCTGCTCGACCGTCCCCCCCGCCTCGACCAGCTCGCGCTGGCGGGCCAGCTCGGCTTCGATCCCGCGCTGGAGGAAGCGGAAGCTGTTCATGTTCTTCAGCTCGGTCTTCGTCCCCAGCTTCTCGCTGCCGGCCGGCCGGACGGAGACGTTCGCGTCGACTCGCAGGCTCCCCTCCTCCATGTTCACGTCGGAGACGCCGAGCTGGCGCACAGTCTCACGCAGGAGGCGAGCCCACTCGGCCGCTTCGGCGGCGCCGCGCAGGTCGGGCTCGGTGACGATCTCGACCAGCGGCGTGCCGCCGCGGTTGAAGTCGACGAGCGAGGCCGCCGAGCCGTGGATCCGGCCCGACTCCCCAACGTGGATCGTCTTCGCCGCATCCTCCTCGAGGTGGGCCCGGTGGATGCGGATGTCGCCGAGACGGCCCGCCCCGCAGATCGGGATGTCGTACTGACTGATCTGGTAGGCCTTCGGGTTGTCGGGATAGAAGTAGTTCTTGCGGTGGAAGATCGAGCGCGGCGCGATCTCGCACCCGAGCGCCATGCCTATCTGCAGCGCGTAGCGGACCGCCTGCTCGTTCGGCACGGGCAGCACGCCGGGATGGGCGAGGCAGACCGGGCAGGTGTGGACGTTCGGCTCGTCGCCAAACGACAGTTCACACCCACAGAACATCTTCGTCTTCGTCGCCAGCTGGACGTGGATCTCCAGCCCGATCACCGCCTCCAGCTCAACCATTGGTTCCTCCTGGGCGGGCGTCGAAGCCGATCCCCTGCTCGAGCGCGTAGGCGGCGTCGAGCAGCTTCTGCTCGGTGAAGGCGGGGCTGGCGATCTGGAAGCCGACCGGCAGCTGCGGGCCGCCGCCCTCGGGCTCGGCGAGCCCAGCCGGGATCGAGATCGCCGGGATCCCGGCGAGGCTCATCGGCACCGTGAAGAAGTCGTTCAGGTACATCGCCAGCGGGTCGGCGGTCTTCTCCCCCAGCTTGAAGGCGACCGAAGGCGCGGTCGGGGTGACGACGAAGTCGACGCCGGCGAAGGCGCCGCTGAAGTCTTCGGCGATCCGGGTTCGGACCTTCTGCGCCTGGCCGTAGTAGGCCTCGTAGTAGCCGGAGGAGAGCGCGTAGGTGCCGAGCATGATCCGCCGCTTCACCTCCGGGCCGAACCCCTCCGAACGGGTCGTCTCGTACATCTCGATCAGGTCGCCGTCGCCGCCGGCTCGCATCCCGTAGCGGACGCCGTCGTAGCGGGCCAGATTGGAAGAGGCCTCGGCCGGGGCGATCACGTAGTAGGCGGAGATCCCGTGCTCGCTGCTGGGCAGCGAGACCTCGGCTATCTCGCCGCCGAGGTCCTCGATCTTCCGCAGCGTCGCCTCGAAGACGGCGCGGACGCCCGAGTCGTAATCGTCGCCGCGCAGCTCGGTCGGGACGCCGAAGCGCAGGCCGGAGAGGTCCCCGCGGGCGGGCAGGGCGATCCCGCCCTCGAGGCCGACCGAGGTCGAGTCGCAGGGGTCCTTGCCCTGGAGGATCCCCAGCAGCAGGGCGGCGTCGGAGACGGTGCGGGTCAGCGGCCCGCACTGGTCGAGCGAGGAGGCGAAGGCGATCATCCCGTAGCGGGAGATCGCGCCGTAGGTCGGCTTCAGGCCCACAATCCCGCAGAAGGCGGCGGGCTGGCGGATCGAGCCGCCGGTGTCGGTGCCGATCGCCCACGGCGCGAGCCCACCGGCGACGACCGCCGCCGAGCCGCCGGAGGAGCCGCCGGGGACGCGCCCGCGGTCCCAGGGGTTGAGGACCGGCCCGTAGGCGGAGTTCTCATTCGAGGAGCCCATCGCGAACTCGTCCATGTTGGTCTTGCCGAGCACCGGCGCGCCGGCCTCGAGCAGCTTGCGGACGGCGGTCGAGGTGTAGGGCGGGCGGTAGCCCTCGAGGATCCGCGAGCCGGCGGTGGTCGGCACGCCCTCGGTGGTGAAGATGTCCTTGACGGCGATCGGGGCGATGCAGTCGCGCTCGACCGCGATCGCCTTCGCCTCCTCGCCGCCCTCGTCGCGCCAGAGGTAGGCGTTCAGCTCGTCGCCGGCGGCGGCCTCGCGCCAGGCTGCGGTGTACTCCTCGGCGCCGAGGTCGCCGGCGACCATCGCTTCGTGCGCCTCCAGGGCGGTCAGCTTCAAAAGGCCCGACATCTATTCCGCCTGCGGCGAGGGGGCGCGGAAGGCGCCGTCTGCGGGTTCGGGCGCCGAGGCGAGGGCGACCTCGCGGGGCAGGCTCGGCCGCGGCTCGTCCGGCCGCAGCACGTTCTCCAGCGCGACCACGTGCGAGGTCGGCTCCACACCCTCCAGGTCGAGGTTCCCGATCCGGTCGACGTGCTCGAGGATCCCCGACAGCTCCCCCACCATCTTTTCCACTTCCTCTTCCGAAAGACGAAGACGAGCCAATCTCGCCACGTGCAGCACTTGCTCCCGCTCAATCATGGCGGCGGATTCTAAGTCGTCTGCCGATCCGGCTCCTCGCGGGGGGTGGCGCGGATTCGGGGGACCATCCCGAGCAGCTACTGCAGCGCAGGGATGGTGGGACCAAACCGGCGACAGGACCCGCCGCGCCACCACCCTGGCCAGCCAGCCAGTATCTTCTTCCATCGATGCAGGGTCCGCGCGCAGAGAGATTCGTCGTCTTCAACCTGCGCCTGCTCGCCGTCACCTTCGCGGTCGTCGGCCTGCTCTTCCTCCTCGTCCCGAGCGGCGTCCTCGACGTCATCTCCGACGTCGGCGAATGGTTCGGCAACGACACCCGCGCCCCGCACACGCAGGAGTACCTGTGGCTGGCGCTGGCCTTCGCCTACATGGTCGTGATCACCGGCATCTGCCTGATCGCCCAGGCCGACGTCGCCCGCTACCGCCCGCTGCTGCTCGTCCTCGTCGCCGGCAAGACCGCCTCCTCGCTCGGCTCGCTGGCCTTCTTCCTGATCCAGGAACCGGTCTTCGCCTGGCTGCTCAACTTCCTCGTCGACGGCTTCCTGGCGCTGCTGGCGCTCTACCTCTGGATGCTGGCGGGACGGGTCGGCCGCCCCGCCGCCCCCGGTTGACGGCGCCCGCCAGGGCTCTCGGCCGCTGAGCAGCGCACCCTGAGCGCGATCTGCGCGGCGATGGCGCCGGGCCTCGACGGCCTGCCGGCGGCAGAGCGCGAGGTCGACGCCTCCGGCCCGGTCGCCGAGTTCCTGCGCTCGCTCTCACCCTGGGTCCTCTTCCGGCTGCGGCTGGGCCTGCGGGCCTTCGCGTGGCTGCCCTTCCCCGGGCGCTTCTGCCGGCTCGACCCGGCGGCGGCGTACGAGTACCTCGTCCGCCTCGACCGCTCGCGCTTCCCCCTCCACCACGAGCTGCTGATGATGGCGAAGATCTTCTCGACCCTTGGCTACGCGGTGGTCCCGGAGGTGGAGGCGCGAATCGGGACCGAGATCAGATGCGCGCTGGCCGACGGCTCGCTGCCCGCCCCGGCCGGCACCCTCGGCGACACCCGCCCTCAGGGCGAGGGAGAGGAATGCGACGTGGTCATCGTCGGCTCCGGTGCCGGCGGCGCCGTCGCCGCGGCGACTTTGGCGGAGGCGGGGCTCGACGTCATCGTGCTCGAGGCCGGCGGCCACTACAACCGCGACAACTACCCCGCCGGCCGGCTGGACGCGATCGCCACCCTCTACCGCGAAGCGGGCCTGACGATCGCCGCCGGCAACCCGCCGATCCCGATTCCCGTCGCCAGGGCGGTCGGGGGCACCACGGTGATCAACTCCGGCACCTGCTTCCGGGCCCCGGACCAAATCCTCAAGAACTGGCGCCAGGAGTTCGGCCTCTCCTGGGCGGACGGGCTCGACGCCGACTACGCTGAGGCCGAGGAGTTCCTGCGGGTGACCCAGCTCGACCCCGCGCGGATGGGCCGCAACGGGCAACTGGCGATGGAGGGCGCCGAAGCGCTCGGCGCCAGCGGCGCGCCGATCCACCGCAACGCCGGCAACTGCGTCCAGTGCAGCTCCTGTCCCTTCGGCTGTGCGATCGACGCCAAGCAGGG
>CAMLHB010000100.1 GCA_946479725.1 uncultured Actinomycetes bacterium
CGCTGCATCTTCTGCGGCTACTGCGAGATCGCCTGCCCGTTCGACGCGATCACGATGGGCCACGACTACGAGATGGCCGACTACGACCGCCGCGACCTGATCTTCACCAAGGAGATGCTGCTCGCCGAGGCGATCGAGCGGACGCCGCTGAAAAGCGAGGGGGAATAGCCGTGGAAGCGGTGCTCTTCTTCATCGCGGCGATCGGCGCCCTCGGCGGCGCCCTCGGGGTGATCGCGATGCGCAACCCCTTCTACTCGGTGCTGGCGCTGATCGTCCACCTGTTCTCGCTGGCGGCGCTCTTCCTGCTGCTGACCTCGGCCTTCGTCGCCGCCGCCCAGGTGGTCGTCTATGCCGGCGCGGTGATGGTCCTCTACGTCTTCGTCGTCGCCTACGTCGGCGGCGGCGGCGAGTCGGCCTGGGAGCCGATCCCCGGCCAGCGCTTCCTGGCCCCCCTCCTCGGCATCGCCCTCTTCGTCGAGCTCGCCGTCGCCGTCCTCAGCTCCTCGCTCCTGGCCCTCGGGGAAGACGGCCCTGACGTCCCCGCCGGCTTCGGCGACCCAGCCGCAATCGGCCGCCTCCTACTGGAAAAGTTCCTGGTGCCGTTCGAGGCGAGTTCCATCCTGCTCCTACTAGCCGCGGTCGGAGCCATCGTCCTGGCATCCCGCCGTCAAGAGGGGGATGGGGATACCCCCGACGAACCCTCCCCAAATCGTGAGGAGGGGGTATCCCCATCCCCCTCCCCCACCGCTGGGGTCGCCCGATGAGCATCGAGTGGTTCATCGTCCTCTCCGCCCTGCTCTTCGCAACCGGAGTCCTCGGCATCCTCATCCGCCGCAGCCCTCTCGTGATCCTGCTCTGCCTGGAGCTGATGCTGAACGCCGGCAACCTCGCCCTGGTCGCCTTCAGCCGCATGGTCGGCAACGGCCAGGGGCAGGTCTTCGCGGTGATCGTGATGGTGATCGCCGCCTGTGAGGTCGTCGTCGGCCTCGGCCTGATCGTTGCCATCTTCCGCCGCCGCCTGCCGCTCAACGTCGACGACCTGCGGGAGCTGCGCGGATGAGCGCCACCGCCTGGGCCTGGCTGGTCCTGCTCTTCCCGCTGCTCGGCTCGATCACGATCGGGCTCGGCTTCCGGGTCCTGCCGCAGAAGCTCGCCGGCGTCATCGGCACGGCCTCGATCGGGCTCGCCTTCGCCTGCGGGGTCGCGGCGCTGATCGGCCTGCTCGGCGAGGACGCCGGGGCGCGGCACCACGCCTCCTCGCTCTGGGACTACGCCAGCGTCGCCGGCCTGGACATCAAGCTGGGGATCTTCGTCGACCCGCTCTCGGTCTTCATGGTCCTGGTGGTGACCGGGGTCTCGACCCTGATCCACCTCTACTCCTACGGCTACATGCAGTCCGACGAGGGCTACCACCGCTTCTTCAGCTACCTCAACTTCTTCGTCTTCTCGATGCTGCTGCTGGTCCTCGCCGGCAACTTCGTCCTCCTGATCGTCGGCTGGGCCTTCGTCGGCTTCGCCTCCTACGCGCTGATCAGCTTCTGGTACCGGCGCGAGACGGCGACCCGGGCGGGGATGAAGGCCTTCGTGATCAACGTCGTCGGCGACATCGGCCTGGTGCTCGCCGCCTTCCTGATCTTCCGCGAACTCGGCTCCTTCGACTACGGGACCGTCTTCGAGAAGGCGCCGGAGGCCTTCACCACCAACGAGTGGACGATCACCGCGATCTGCCTGCTGCTCCTCGTCGGCGCCTTCGCCAAGTCGGCCCAGCTCCCCCTCCACACCTGGCTGCCCGACGCGATGGAGGGCCCGACCCCGGTCTCCTCGCTGATCCACGCGGCGACGATGGTGACCGCCGGCGTCTACCTGATCGCCCGCACCCACGTCCTCTTCGAACTCGCCCCCACCGCCGCCGACATCGCCGCCTTCAGCGGCCTGACGACGCTGCTGGTGGCGGCGACGATGGCGCTGGTGATGACCGACCTGAAGCGGGCGATCGCCTACTCGACGATGAGCCAGATCGGCTACATGATCATGGGCGTCTCGATCGGCGCCTACAGCGCCGGGATGTTCCACCTGATGACCCACGCCTTCTTCAAGGCGCTGCTGTTCATGGCGGCCGGCTCGATCATCGCCGCGATGGCCAACGACCAGAACATCGACCGCATGTCCGGCTTCGGCAAGGCGTTGCGGTTCACCTCGATCACCTTCGTCTGCGGCGCCCTCGCTCTCGCCGCCTTCCCCGGCACCTCCGGCTTCTTCTCCAAGGACGAGATCCTCGCCTTCGCCGAGGCGCGGGGCGGGATGTACCTGATCTTCACCGTGCTCGGCTACGTCGGCGCCCTGATGACCGCCGTCTACAGCTTCCGCCTCGTCTTCCGGGTCCTGCCCGGCCGGCCCTGCAAAGAGGCGCGGGAGCTGATCGACACCGGCCACGTCGCCCACGAGGCGCCGAAGAACCCGGCCACCGGTGAGGCCGAGGACACCGACGTCGGCTTCCCAGGCCCCGAGCACCACATCGCCGAGCAGTCGGCGCCGATGCGGATGGCGATGGCGGTGCTCGCCTTCGGCGCGCTCTTCGCCGGGCTCGTCCAGATCCCCGGCGTCGACGACGCGATCACCAGGTTCCTCGACCCGGTCTGGGAGGGCTCGCCGCTGGCGGCGATCGAACCCTCCCTCGGCCAGGACTACGTCGGGCTCGGGATCGGCGGCGTCATCGCCCTGACCGGGATCGGGATCGCCTATCTGCTCTACGTCGCCCGGCCGGAGCTGCCCCGGCAGCTGGAAACCCGCCTGCGCCCGCTGCACACCCTCTTCGTCAACAAGTGGTACTTCGACGAGGCGATCGACTTCCTCGTCGTCCGCCCCGCCCTGGCCGTCGGCCGCTTCGCCAACCGAGTCTTCGAGCGCTTCGTCGTCGACGGTCTGGTCAGCGGCGCCGAGGGCGGCGTCCGCGGCGCCAGCGGCGTCGTCCGCGCCGTCCAGAACGGCTTCGTCCGCAGCTACGCGCTGCTCCTGATCGCCGGCTTCGCCGGGTTGGCCCTCTACTTCCTGCTGAGCAGCTCATGAGCAGCGCGATCCTCTGGGCACCGCTCGCGTTCGGCCTCGTCGGCCTCTTCCTGCCCCGCAAGGCGGTCGGCTGGTGGGCGGTCCTCGGCACCGTCGTCACCCTCGGCCTCGCGGTCTCCGCCGCGCTCGGTTTCGACAGCGGCAGCTCGGCCCTGCAGTACGCGGTCGACGAGCCCTGGATCTCCGGGCTCGGCGTCGACTACAGCCTCGGCATCGACGGCCTCAACCTCTTCCTGATCCTGCTGACGGCGGTCCTCTGGACCGGCGGCGTCGCCTTCGCCGCCTTCCGCGAGCAGGAGCGGCCGAAGACCTTCTACTTCCTGATGCTGGTCGCCGAGACCGCGACGCTGGGCTCGTTCCTGGCCCAGGACCTGCTGCTCTTCGTCCTCTTCTTCGACCTGATGCTGGTCCCGTTCTACTTCCTCTTCGGCGCCTGGGGCCACGACCGCACGGGGGAAGGCGGCCCCACCGCCTCGGCGGCGACGCTGAAGATGATCATCTACACCCTGATCGGCTCGCTGCTGATGCTGGTGGCGGCGATCGCCACTGGGATCATCGCCGCCCACGGCGGCCAGCTCACCTTCTCGATCGCCGAGCTGCAGCAGCGCGGCCTCAGCCTCGGCAGCCAGCAGTGGATCTTCTGGTTCTTCGCCGTCGCCTTCCTGGTCAAGATGCCGGCCTTCCTCCTCCACGGCTGGATGCCCGACGCCTACCGGGCGGCGCCGCTGCCGGCCCTCGCGGTCTTCTCCGGCGTCCTCGCCAAGGTCGGCGCCTACGGCTTCCTGCGGGTGGTGCTGCCGCTCTTCCCCGACGCCGCGGTCGAATTCCAGGAGGTGATCCTGCTGATCGCCCTGGCCTCGATCCTCTACGGCTCGGTGATGGCCTTCACCCAGACCAACGTGAGGCTGATCGCCGGCTACTCCTCGGTCGCCCAGCTCGGCTTCATCACCGCCGGAATCTTCGCCCTGCGCGCCGACGGCTCCGACGGCGCGGTCCTGCAGATGGTCAACCACGGCCTCGTCGTCGCCCCGATCTTCGTCATCGTCGCCCTGCTGGTGGAGCGGACCGGCAGCGAGGACATCCGCGAGATGGGCGGGCTGGCGCTGCGGGCGCCGGTGCTGGCGGCGCTCTTCCTGATCGTCGCCCTGGCGACCCTGGCGATGCCGGGCTCGGCCAACTTCGTCGGCGAGTTCTACATCCTCAACGGCCTCTTCCAGGCGAAGATCGTCTTCGCCTTCGTCGCGATCAGCGGCGTCGCGATGTCGGCCTACTACGCCCTGCGGCTCTACCAGGGGGCGATGCACAACCGTAAGCCAGAGGGACTCTTGTCCAGGGAGATCGGGGTGCGCGACGCGATCGTCCTGGCGCCGCTGGTGCTCTGCATCCTCGGCCTGGCGCTCTATCCGCAGCTGATCCTCGAGCGCACGGCGCCGACGGTCGAGCAGACGGTGGCGAAGGTCACCGGGGGCGAAGCGCCGGAAGCACAGCTGGCGGGGCCGAAGGTACTCCAGTTCGAAGATGTCTTCTCCAAGGACAAGCGATGAACTTCAACGAGCCGCAGATCGACTACGCCGGCATCTCGCCGCTGATTGCCCTCACCGTCGGCATCTGCGTCGTCCTCCTCAGCGCCGTCTTCAAGCCGGTCCGCCGCTGGGCGCCGGCGCTGACGCTGATCACCCTCGGCGCCACCGCAGGGCTGCTGATCTGGCAGTGGGACGACCCGAAGGCGCTGATCACCGGCGCCCTCAAGCTCGACGACCTGGCGATCTCGATCTCGCTGATCTCGGTCTTCACCGCCGGCTTCTGCGTGCTGCTCTCGATCCGCGAGCGGGCGACCGAGGAAGCCGGCTCCGGCGAGTACCACGCGCTCCTGCTCGGCTCCGTCCTGGGGATGGTCCTGCTGGCGCAGGCGACCAACCTGGTCACCTTTTTCGTCGCCCTGGAGACGCTCTCGATCCCGCTCTACATCCTCTGCGCAACCAACCTGCGGCGCGAGGGCTCGCTCGAGTCGGGGCTGAAGTACCTGATCGTCGGCTCGATCGGCTCGGCGACGCTGCTCTACGGGATGGCCTTCATCTACGGCGGCACCGGGTCGACCGGCTTCGCCGGGATTGCCGAAGGGGTCGCCCGGAACGGGCTCGACGGCGACCCGCTGATCCTGATCGGGATCGCGATGGCCGCGGTCGGGCTCGCCTTCAAGACCTCGATCGCCCCCTTCCACCAGTGGACGCCCGACGTCTACCAGGGCGCCCCGACCCCGATCACCGGCTTCATGGCGGTGGCGACCAAGGCGGCGGCTTTCGCCGTCTTCCTCCGCTTCTTCGACGTCGCCCTCGGCTCGCAGCTCGACACCTGGCAGCCGGCGCTCGCCGCCTTGGCGGCGATCTCGATCGTCGTCGGCAACGTCGGCGCCCTCGGCCAGGACTCGCTGAAGCGGCTGATGGGCTGGTCGGGCGTCGCCCAGGCCGGCTACATGCTCGGCGGCGTGGTCGTTGTCAACAAGGCGGGGGTCAGCGCCCTGGTCTTCTACCTCGCCGCCTACGCCTTCATGAACCTCGGCGCCTTCGCCGTGATCGTCGCCCGCGAGCGGGAAACGGTCTTCGGCGACGACATCCGCGGGATCCGCGGGCTCGGCGCCGAGCGGCCGCTGCTGGCCTGGCCGCTGACGATCTCGATGCTGGCGCTGGCCGGGCTGCCGGCGACGGCGGGCTTCATCGGCAAGCTCTACCTGATCGAGGCCTTGGTCGAAGGCGACTACACCTGGCTGGCGGTCTTCATCGCGGTCGGGACGATGATCTCGCTGGCCTACTACCTGCGGGTGGTGGCGGCGATGTGGATGCGCCCAGAGGGCGAGCGGGCGCCGGGCGCGACCCCGGTGATCGCCGGCGCCTCGCCGGAGGCCGATCCGGTCGACCCCGAGGCCGGCCGCCGCTGGTACGTCGCCGGGCCGGCCCTGGTCGCCGCCGCCGCGACGATCTTCTTCGGCGTCATCCCCCAACCGCTGGTGAACTTCGCCGAACACGCCGGCCGCGCGCTCTTCGGGTAGAAACGCCCGATCGGAGTCCTTCTCACCACCGGCGCGATTGTCGCGGCCGTCGCCGTCGGCGTCTGGTCCGAGGGCCGCTGGCCGGCCGGGGCGGCGCGGGCCTCGCGCAGCGCCCTGACCCTGCTGCTCTACGTGCTGCTGCCGCCGGTGATCTTCTTCAACATCGCCGCCAGCGAGATCGACGTCAGCCACGGAGTCGGCCTGCTGCTGGGGATCGTCGCCTCCTCGCTCGGCGCCCTCTTCGCCTGGGCGGCGGCGACCCGCTTCCTCGACCTCAGCCGCCCGCAGGTCGGAGCGGTGATCTGCACGGTGCTCAGCGTCAACACCGGCTACCTCGGCTACCCGCTGGCGGTGGCGCTGCTGGGGCGTGACCAGCTCTCGACCGCGGTCCTCTACGACGTCCTCGTCACCGGACCCTGCCTGCTGCTCGGCGCCTTCGCCGTCGGCGCCGCCTTCGGAACCAAGGCCGGGGAAACCCCGCGACAGCGGGTCGGCGCCTTCTTCACCCGCAACCCGCCGCTCTACGCCGCGATCGCCGGCATCCTCGCCCCCGAAGCCCTGGCGCCGACCGTCCTCGTCGACCTCTCCCAGGCCCTGATCGTCGCCATCCTCCCGATCGGCTTCTTCGCCGTCGGCGCAACCTTGGCCGAGAATGCCGAGCACGGCGCCCTGCCGATGCCGCCGCCGATCACCCGCCCCGTCGTCCTCGTGATCGCCACCCGCCTCGCCGTCGTCCCCGGCCTCCTGATGCTCCTCGCCGCCCCCCTGATCGACCTCCCCGCCGCCTACCGCCTCCTCTCGGCGATGCCCTCCGGCCTCAACTCCCTCGTCATCGCCCACGCCTACGGCCTCGACATGGAGATAACGGCGGAGGCCGTCACCTGGACCACCGCGATCGTCGTCCTGGCGGCGCTCGGTTCGCTGCTGCTGTAATGGACTTAGGTCACGACCAGGCCGATCAGCACCCCTACAAGGGTCAGCAAGCCGATCACCAGCGCCCAGGCGGCGTGGAACAGCATCCGGTGAAGTCCCTCGAACTTCGAATCGAACTGTTCGAACCTGCGATCGAACTGTTCGAACCTGCGATCGAACTGTTCGAACCTGCGATCGATCTGAGCAAAACCGGCATCCATCCGGGCGAAGCCTTCGTCCATCTTCTGATCCATCTGGTCGAATCTCTGGTCGATTGCCCGGAACCTCTCATCGAGACGCCCCTCGTTCCACTCCACCATCTCTGCCTCCTCCCTGTCCGCGACCATTGCCTCCACGTCAACCACGGTAGCAGACAAAAACATACGTAACTGGAACGTTTCTGTAAATTCTTGGCGTGCTCCATCACGTCGTGATCGAGGTTGCGCAGGCTGACGTCGAGGCCGCTGTCGGCTTCTTCGAGCTGATCGGGTTCGCGCGGGTCGAACCGCCGCCGACGCTGTCCGAGTTCACCTGGCTGGAGCGCGAGGGGACGCAGGTGCACCTGATGCCGGAGGAGGAGCCGGCGGTGCCGTCGCCCGGCCACCTCGCCGTCGTGGTCGAGGACTTCGACGCGACGGTCGGGCGGCTGCGCGAGCGTGGCTTCCCGGTCGAGCCGAAACGCGAACACTGGGGCGAGCCGCGGGCGCTGGCGATCGCCCCGGGCGGCCACCGGGTCGAGCTGATGGCGGCGCCTCCCACTCCGCAGACCTGAACATCGGAGGCGCCGACTACGATGCGCCGGTGCGCTACCCGGTAGAAGACTTCACGGCGGAGGAGCGGGCCCTTCTCGCCCCGCATTTCACCAACCTCGACCGGCCCGTCTTCGCCCTCGTCAACCTGCCGGAGACCGTCAAGGGGGCGCTTTTTGCCCGCTATTCGCGGTATTCGGGAACCGTGCGGCGGCTCTACCTGGAGGAGTTCTCGGCCGACTCGCCGGCTGGCGGCCGGCCCTTCGACGCGGACGAGGGCGCCCGCGCGGCAGGGCTCTACGAGCGCGTCTTCGCCGGCTACGGCGACGACTCGATCGCCCAGCTCGGGGGCGCCCACGTCGCCTGCGAGTGGGTCTCCAACGTCCTCACCAAGGTCCTGCAGCGCGGCCGCCTTGCCGCCTAC
>CAMLHB010000101.1 GCA_946479725.1 uncultured Actinomycetes bacterium
CCTCGATCGCCTGGAGGGCGGCCGGATCGGCCTCTACTCCCTCGGCGTAATCCCGCAGCACGGAGGAGACGTCACCCAGCTCGACCCCCAGCGCCCCCACCCGCTCGGCGATCGCGTCGAGGCCGGGGTCGAGTTCGGCGGCGCCCTGCAGCGCGGCTTCGGCCTGTGCCAGCGCCGCAACGGCGCCGCCACCATCCGCATCGGCGCCGGCGAGCCCGGCATGAGCGATGGCAGCGGCCTCCCGCAGCCCCTCGGCGTGGCGCAATCGCTCCCGCTGGGAGGCGAGCTCGGCCCGCTCCTCCGGCGACGGCGCAACCGCCTCGATCTCCGAGAGCTCGTAGCGGTAGAGGTCGAGGTCGCGCTCCCGCGAGCCTTCGCGCTCGCGCAGCTCCGCCAGCTCGGCCGCCAGCCGGCCGCACTCGCGGTGCACCTCGCGATAAGCCTGCCGCAGCTGCAGGTGCTCGCCGCCGGCAAAGCCGTCGAGGATCTCCAGCTGGGCCGAGGAGATCGTCAGCCGCCGGTGCTCGTGCTGGCCGAAGAAGGCAAGCAGGCGGCCGCCGAGCAGCTTCAGATCGGCGGCGCTGGCGGCGCGGCCGGCGACGAAGGCGCTGGTGCGGCCGCCGGCCGAGACCCGCCGGCCCAGCACGACCTCCTCGGCGCCCTCAGGCAGCCGCTCGGCCAGCTCGGCGAACTCCGGCTCCTCCAGCAAACCCTCGGGGAGGTCGAAGACTCCCTCGACCCAGGCCTCGGCGGCGCCAGGGCGGACGATCTGCGCCCGCGCCTTGCCGCCCATCAGCAGGTCGAGCGAGTGGGCGAGGACCGTCTTGCCGGCCCCGGTCTCACCGGTGATCGCGTTCAGCCCCTCCCCGAGGCGCAGCTCGGCGCGCTCGATCAGCAGGAGGTCCTCGATCCGCAGCTCGCGCAGCACGGGATCTGTGTAGCAACGGCCGCGGACCGACTTGCGGGGGTTCCTCGCTATTTCCGGACCGGCATCAGGTGACGAGCGCGGCGCCGATCACGCTGGCGACGGTACTCGCACCGATGCTCGCGAAGCCGATGATCATCGTCCGCTGCATCGAGTCGAAGCGAGCGTTCGTCTCGGTCCGAAGTTCACGCAGCTCGCCGCGGACTTCGCCGATATCCCCCTTGACCTCGTCGAAGTCCTTCTCGATCTGACCCTCGAGGTCGTCCAGGCGCTCATCGGTCCACGATTCCCTTGCCATCATCGCCGTGATTCAACCCTACGAAGCTTGTTGTCACAGGTGGTGCGCAGAACGGAAATTCTCTGGAGGATCTCTCGCGCGGAATTGTGTCAGCCGCCCGCTGGCTCGCTCGGGCCGTCCGTCGGCTGCACGAAGTCGCGGCTGCGGACGAGGAGAAAGCCGCAGGCGGCGCCCGCGAAGGAGACGATCGCGGCGATCAGGATGATCTCGTTGAAGGCGCCGACGAAGGCGATGTCCGCGGCGTGCACGGCTTTGTCGTGAACGGCCGGCGGCAGCGGCAGTTCGGAGACGGCGCGGGAGCCGCCGGAGGCGACCGCTTCGCCGAGTCCATCAGGAGCGTTGGGAAGGAGATCGCCCAGCTTCGAGTCGACGCGTCCCTGGAAGACGGCGCCGAGCCCGGCGACGCCGGTGGCGATCCCGACCTGGCGGAAGGTCGTGTTGATCCCCGAGCCCATCCCTGATTTCTCGACCGGGACGACGGCGATCGCCGCCTGCCCGATCCCCGGGTTGGTGGTCCCGATCCCGATCCCGGCGAGGATGAAGCCGGCCAGGAGCGTCGTCCAGGTCGAGTCGACCGAGACCCCGTGCATCAGCAACAGCCCGAGGCCGACGATCGTCAGCCCGGTGCCGAGCAGGATCCGGATCGGGACCCGGTGCGAGAGCGAGCCGGAGATCGGGGCGACGACGAAGCCGAGCACCGTCAGGGGCAGGAAGCGCAAGCCGGCTTCCAGCGGCGAGTAATCGAGCACGCCCTGGATGTAGATGGTCAGGTAGAGGAAGAGGGCGAACATCCCGGCCGAGAGGCAGAAGGCCACCGCCGAGACCCCGTTGAAGGCGGGCTTGCGGAACAGCTTCAGGTCCAGCATCGGGTGGTCGCTGCGCCGCTCGATCGCGACGAAGAGCGCCAGCAGGAGAGCGGCGCCGATCAGGCAGGCGAGGATCAGCGGGCTGCCCCAGCCCTGGGGGTTGCCGCGGATCAGGCCGAAGATCAGGAGGAAGAGCGCCGAGGAGAAGGTGACCAGCCCGGGGAAGTCGATCGGCTCGGGGTCCTGGGCGGAGACGTTGACGATCTTGCGCTCGGTCAGCGCCATCGCCGCGATCCCGATGGGGACGTTGATGAAGAAGATCCACTCCCAGCCCAGGCTCTGGGTGACGATGCCGCCGATCAGCGGCCCGACCGCGACGGCGCCGCCGACGGTCGCCCCCCAGACGCCGAAGGCGGTCGCCCGATCTTTGCCGTGGAACTCCTGGCCGATCAGCGCCAGCGAGGTGGCGAACATGCCGGCGCCGCCGATCCCCTGCATCCCCCGCGCCAGGTTGAGCAAGGTCGGATCGGTGGCAATCCCGCAGAGGAATGAGGCGAGGGTGAAGACGCCGAACCCGATCGTGAAGACGCGCCGGCGGCCGAGTCGGTCGCCGAGCGAGCCCGCGGTGAGCAGGAAGGCGGCGAGCATCAGCGAGTAGGCGTCGACGACCCACTGCAGGCTGGAGAGGCTCGCGTTCAGTTCCCGCTGGATGTCCGGCAGGGCGACGTTGACCACCGTCACGTCCAGCAGCAGCATGAACGTCGCGACCGAGACGAGGACGAGGGTCCACCACTTGCGCTCCATGGCGGGCCACCCTAAACAACCCACCTCGTCGGCTGAGACAGACGGCTTCAGACAGCCAAGTGGCCGAACTTCTCGCGGATGCGGCCGTAGAAGCTCGTTCCAGGAAGCTGCGCCAGGCGGCTGACCGAATCGAGGAAGCGGACTTCGAGCGCGGCGCCGGCGGCGAGGTCGGCGATCTTCCCGCCGTCGACCGCGACCTCGACCGGCTCGCGCTCGGGGGCGTTGCCGACGTGAAGGACGTCCCCGGGGGCGACTACCAGCGCCCGCGCCGTCAGCGAGTGGGGCGAGATGTAGCTGACCACGTAGCCCTTCACGCCCCAGGCGAGAATCGGGCCCTGGTTGGCGAGGTTGTAGCCGGTCGACCCGGCCGGCGTGGCGGCGACCAGACCGTCGCAGCGGACGTGGCCGACCTCCTCGCCTGCGATCCGGTAGCTCAGCTCGGCGACCCGGTCGTGGGGACGGCGGGCGAGGGTGATGTCGTTCAGTCCCACCTGCTCCTTCCCGTCGACCTTCACCTCGAGCCCCGGCAGCTGAATCGTCTCGATTTCCCCGTCGAGGGCACGCCGTATCCCGGCCGCCGCTTCGTCGCGCTCGACCGCGGCGAGGAAGCCGACGGTGCCGAAGTTGACACCGAAGACCGGAACCTCGGTGTGGGCATAGCGGCGCAGCGCGTGGAGAATCGAGCCGTCGCCGCCGAGGACCAGGCAGATGTCGGGGACGGTGTGTTCGGCGGTGACGTCGACGCCCTCGCCGGAGGCGCCGTGCTTTTCCAGCTCCTGCTCGGTCGCCGCCAGCCGCCAACCTGCCTCATGGGCGACCTCGGCCGCCACCGCGACGGCTTCCGAGGCGCTGGGCGGATGCGAGTGGGTGATCAGGGCCGCGGTCTTCACTCGTCCCCCTCGACCGCGAAGACCGCAGCCTCCAGGTCCTCGACTTCGGATCCGTTCCCGCCGGCCCAGACGAAGGTCTCGCGGTTGCCCTTCGGTCCCGGCAGCCCGGAGGAGGCGAAGCCGCGCACCGGCAGGCCGAGATCGCGGATCGCCGCGGCAACGCCGAGGATCGCCTCGCGACGGTCCGCGGCCGCACGGACAACTCCCCGTCCGACCCGCTCTCGGCCGAGCTCGAACTGCGGCTTCACCATCGCCAGCACTTCGCCCTGGACCGACAGGCAGCGCACTACCGCCGGCAGGACCTTCGCCAGGGAGATGAAGGAGACGTCGACCGTCGCCAGGTCGGGCGCGAAGGGCAGGTCCGCCGGCTCCATCGCCCGCGCGTTGAGGCGCTCGATCACGTGCACGCGCGGATCCTGCCGCAGGCGGACGTCGAGCTGGCCATAGGCGACGTCGGTGGCGGCGACCCGGGCGGCGCCGCGCTGCAGGAGACAGTCGGTGAAGCCTCCGGTCGAGGCGCCGACGTCGAGACAATCGCGGTCGGCGACATCGATCTCCAGCGCCTCGAGCGCGTTCTCCAGCTTCGTCCCGCCGCGGGAGACGTAGCGCGGCCCCTCCTCGACGATCAGGCGCGCGTCCGGCTCCACAAGCTGGCTCGGCCGCAGCGCCACCGGCCCGTCCTGTCCGATCCGCACTTCCCCGGCACGCACGGCCCCGGCCGCCGCCGAGCGCGACGGAAAGAGGCCGCGGTCGGCCAAAACGGCGTCTATCCGGGTCTTCTTCACGCCCGGAAAGCTAGCGGCCGCCTGCGGCTTTAGCCTTTTATTCGAGCTTGAGGATGAGATGTCACATTCCCGTGCGACCGCTTACCGAATTTGATCTGGTCGCTTAAAGCAAATCGGGTAGATAGGCCGCAGAGTGCGTCAATTGCAGCATCTCTGTGACCCCACTCACACACAAGTCGCACATACGTTCGTACGCTGTTCAAGGATTCGCAAGAGGAAACCGATCAAGGAGCACGACCAAGACTTCAAGGCTGATCCCCGCGTCGACATATCGCCTCGCTGCTTCCCACAGCGACGCACTCGACATTAACCGGGCTCACCTACCTCCCACGGATCCACACATATATAGAGATACATATCTCTCCTCCCTGTAGTAACCCCAGAAGCGCCCCGCCTCCCCCGGCGGGGCGTTTTCTGTTGTCGGGCTCTGGGGGCCGTCCTGGGCCACATCCAAGGCAGTCCGCCGGGCGAATTGCTGCACGGCGACTTCGATCCTGATTAGATAGAGACTCGCTTAAGGACCCGCAGACGACCAAGTGCCATGAAACGACGCATCCTCAAACTCGACGCTCAAGGCTATGAGGAACTCCTCGAGGCAACGGCCGAGACCAATGCACGGATGCAGGAGATAGAAGAAGAATCCGCCGCAAGGACCGGCCGCGAGCTGAACCCCATCGCCTGGCGCCACATCGTTCTGCCGGCTTCCGAGGAGCAGGTGGCCGAACTTCAAGCGGAGGAATCCCGCAGCCGAGGGACTCCGCCCCTTTAGTCCCTCCCTGGGCTCGCTGAGCTCGCGGATCGAATCTTGTCAGGGAACGTGGGGCAGGCTTCGCGGATCGCCGCTCGCTGCTGCGTCACCGCGCCACCGGCCCTTCTCCTCGCCTCTGTTGTTCGCGAAAGGAAGTTGATCCGAGTACGGGGGAGTTCTAAGGTCTGTGTGCAATCAGCGAGTTGTCGGTAGGGGCGCTGTCTGCGAACCAATCGCAAATCGAATCCAAGGGAGAAGCACATGGAGACCAGCGGAGCTGCCGGAAGCCGGCGGCGCGTGGAGGAAAGGCAGCCGACGGGGTGGACCGTCTTCGCCGGCGTCCTCTTGTTCATCGTCGGCTCGCTCGATGCACTCTGGGGCCTGGCGGGGATCCTCAACAACGAAGTCGTCTTCGTCGGCGGCCAAGGCGTGATCATTGCCGACGTCACGACCTGGGGTTGGATCCACCTGATCCTCGGCTCGATCGTCGCCAGCACCGGCCTCGGGCTGTTCGCCGGGGCCGATTGGGCGCGGATCGCGGCGATCTTCTTCGTCAGCGTCAACGCCGTCGCCCAGATCGTCTGGTTCCCCGCAGCGCCGCTGTGGGCGTTCCTGATGATCATCCTCGACGTGACGATCATCTACCAGCTGACCGCGCGCTGGGAGGAATAGATGCCGATCGCCGACATCAGCTTCGGGGAAGCGCTGCTGCTCGTCCTCGAGTTCTTCCTCTTCGTCGCGTGGCTCTGGATCCTCTTCGCGATCATCTCGGACCTCTTCCGCGATCACGAGATCTCCGGCTGGGGCAAGGCCGGTTGGGTCCTGTTCCTGCTGATCCTGCCGTTCCTGGGGGCGCTGATCTACCTGATCGCCCGCGGTGACGGGATGCGGGAACGGACGATCAAAGCCCAGGAAGACGCGAAGGGCCAGCTCGACGCCTACATCCAGCAGCAGGCCCACAGCTCGCCTGCCGACGAACTGCACAAGTTGAACGAGCTGAAAGAGAAAGGCGCTCTCTCCCCGGAGGAGTTCGAGCGCGCGAAGGCCAAGCTCCTGGCCTGAGGCTTCAACCCGGCTGGTCGCGACCCCCTGCCGCGACCAGCCGCTCGAAGTCCCCTTCGTTCCGGTCCGCGTAGGCCTCCGCGAACTCGGCGATCGCCTCGTCGAACACCTTTCCACCTCCCAGGTAGGAAGCGATGGCGATCCGATCTCCCGAGCGCGCGTGTGCCCGCGCCAGCGTCCGCCCGCAGAGCGCGCCATAGGTGGCGAGATCCGGCGGCGCCATCCGTTCGACGTCCGCCGACCCCTTGCCGTCCCAGAGCTGGCGCACGTAGAAGCAGCGCGCCTTGCCGTCGATGCCCGTGGCGGTGACCCAGCCGAGGAAGACGTCGCTCGCGGCCTGCATCAACCGCTGCCCCTCCACCACCCGGCGCCCGTGGTGCTCGTAGGGACTGGGTCCGAGATGAGCCTCCAGAACCGATGCCTGGGCTTCCTTCGCCTGCAGGAAAAGAGGGTCCGCGCCGTTGCGTCCCAGCAGCAGCACGATCCAGGCGCGAGTACCGACGCTTCCCACTCCGACGACCTTGCGGGCGGCGTGGACGTATCGATAGGAAGAGAGAAGTCGCCGCCGGTCGTCGGCGAGCGACTCTCCATAGGCGGCGAGAAGCTCCTGCAGCAACACCTTCCCCGACCCCCCGCCCGTCAACTCCTCGAGCGGAGTGATCAGGGGCGGTTCGCTGACGATCCTCAGCTCGCCGTCGACGACGTGGCTCAGCTTGTTCAGAGCCCGGATGCTGTCCTTGGCTCGGGCCTTGTCAAGGTTCCGCTGCAGGCGCTTGTAGAGCTCCTTGCTCAGCTGCGAGCGCGCCGCCTCGACCGTGGGCTCGACGTCGAGGCGCGAATACCAGACGTCGAGGTTCCGCATCTTCGCCAACTCCCGCATCGCCGTCCGGTAGGCCCCCACGGTGGCGAGGGTCGTCTGGCGCCGCTCCCCCGCGTCGAAGTCACGCTGCCTGCCGGCGATCGCGACGCTGGCGGCGAGCCGCTTGACGTCCCACTCGAACGGGCCGGGACAGGTCTCGTCGAAGTCGTTGCAGTCGAAGATCAGACGGCGGTCGGGGGCCGCGAAGACGCCGAAGTTCGAGAGGTGCGCGTCGCCGCAAAGCTGAACGGCCAGATCGGTCCTCGGGGCCCGCGCCAGGTCGTCGGCCATAACCGCGGCGGCCCCGCGGAAGAACGCGAAGGGGGAAGCCGACATGCGCTCGTAGCGCAGCGGAACCAGCTCCGAGAGCCTGCTCTCGTCCTGTCGGGCGAGGATCGCGAGGGCATCGCGCGACCCGGCGCCCAGCTGCGCATGACCGGACCGGGGGTGCTCGGCTCGGGCGGCCTTTCCCGCTTCTGCCCGCCGCTCAGGCGAGCCGTGAGCACTCGCATCACTGCGCAAATGAATTTCCCTTGAAAGAAAGCGCTTTTGTACCTGGAGCGCTGCCCGCTCCATTCCGAAAAGGCTACTGCTACGGCACCGGGCGCGAATGGCCGCGGAGGGATCCTCTTCTCCTGGGAAGGCGGCCCGTTCGTCAACTCTGTGAGCGGTCCCTTCCTTGGCCTCCCTGGCCTGCATCGAACTGCGCACGCGAAAAGATGTCGGACCTGCAGAGCATCTTGAGACGTTTGAGATCGCCGCGGTCGAGGGTCACGCGGTGGCCGGCGGGCTGGAGGTCGCCTGCTGGGCGGACCTGCGGGTGGCGGCGGAAGGCGCGGTGTTCGGGGTGTTCTGCCGCCGGTTCGGCGTGCCGCTGATCGACCTCGGCACCGTGCGCCTGCCAAGGCTCATCGGCCATTCGCGGGCGATGGACTTGATCCTCACCGGCCGGCCGGTGGCGGCCGAG
>CAMLHB010000102.1 GCA_946479725.1 uncultured Actinomycetes bacterium
TGTCCTGAGAGGGGCCCCCTCGCCCCTCCTGTGAACCGTTATTGGATTAGGGGCAGGACGCAGCGGAATTTCTTGGTGGCGGTGGAGATCGCGGAACTCACAGCGCCTGACGACGAAACGGTGATAGCGGCGTAGAGGTTCACGTCGGAGACATTGGTCAAGTCGCTCGACCACTCATCCCCGGTCGCCAGCGTAATTCCCGGCTGCTGCGAGAAGGCCACCAGCGCCAGCGCCTCGGGCAGCTCGCCGCCCGTCGCTGCGCAGGACGCTGCCGCCGCCGGTGCATTGAGGGCGCCGCCGCTCGTCCCGGTCTGCCAGCAGGCGCCGGCGAAGAAGCGGGTTTTGGTCTTGCAGCCGACTTCATGGCCGTTGACGGTCGTCGCGTTCTGGGCGTTGGCGGCGTTCAGCGCCGTTTCCGCGTCGCGCGCCGACTCGGCGCTGTCGGCGTGGATCGCCGAGGGGACCTGGCCGAGGGTGGAGGTGTCGATCTGGATCCCGGTGATCGAGCCCGGCGCCAGCGCCGACCCCCTGATCGCCCCCGGCTTCAGCCGGTTCCCGGGCACCGAGCCCAGCGCCAGCCGGTTCCCCGGCAGCGACTTCACCTTGATCGCCCTGCCGCTGATCTTCCCGGCCGCGTAAACCGTCCCGCCCAGCGCCATCAGCAGCGCCAGCCCGGCGATCGCCAGCCCCGGCGCCTGCCGCCAAAGTCCCTTGCCCATCGAGTCCTCCCCTTGCCTCGTTGATTGAACAAGCCGCCCCGAATACCAGGGGCGGCCGAAGTGGCGGGACCCTAAGCGGGGAATTCGGCGCCTGGACGGATGTCGCCGCGGCGGCTCGTCAAACGTCCGAGGGGGGAGCGCGTTTGCCCGCAGGCGATCGGAACGAAGCCATCCCCACCGTCGTCGTGATCAGCTCCTCGCTGTCCTCGGTCCGTTCCAGCGAGCGGGCCTCCAGCTCCGGCAGCCAGGTCAGAACCGCGTCGAGCTCGATTCCGATCCCTGTCCAGGCCTCGCGGTCGACGACGACGGATTGCCAGGTGAGGTGACGGTCGAGGTCGGCGTCGAAGGTTCCCCGCTCGATCGACTCGCCGACGTGGTCGAAGTAGGTGTTGAGGAACCAGGGAGAGATCTCTTCGCGGATGACCCGGGGGAGGCTCCTCCAGGTGGCGCCGTCGAAGTAGGGCCGGTGGGTGCTCTTGTAGATCCGTTCGACGCCGCCGCGGCGGCCGCCTTTGCGTTCTTCCAGCACTTCCAGGTAGCCCCATTTCGCGAGCTCGCGAAAGCAGCGGGAGACGTGCGTCATTGAGCCGCCCACCTCCTCGACGAACTGGGAGGGGCTCTGGGGGCGCATGCTCACCTCCATCAGGATCCGGCAGCGCCAGCGGTTGGAGAGGGCCTTGGCGAGCTTGGGCCCGAGCATGTATTGAGTTCCCGCCACTGGCACGCCGGGCTCCAGGTGGCCGTTGGCGCCTCTTTGGGGTGTCGGCTCTCCCGGCGAGCGGAAAGCAGCTAGACCGACCGTCGCCGGGATCTCTTCCTCGCGGGTCACAGCGAGCCGCTTGGCCGCCTCCAGCTCGTGTCCCGCTAGTGACCCCTGAATCAGGTCGAGGTGGCCGCTCAGCTCCTGCCAGGCCGGTTTGTCAAGGACGATGATCTCCCACGAGAGGTGGCGGTCCACCTCCTGGTCGAAGGTGCCCGCCTCCAGCGCCTCGCTGATCCGCGAGCGGTAGGAGTCGAGGATCGAGCGGGTGACGCTGTTGCGCTCGGAATGGGAGACGGTTTCCCAGGTATCGGCATGGAACTGCGCGCGGCGGATCGCCCGGTAGACGTGCTCGATCGCTGCCCCCCGCCGGCGCCCCGGACGCTCTTCGGCGACTTCGAGGTAGCCCCACTCCGCCAGCTGCCGGAAGCAGCGGGCGACGTGGGTCAGCTCGCCGCCGTGCTCCTCGACGAAGCGGGAGGGGCTGAGAGGCCGCGAGGTGAGCTCGGTGAGGATCCGAAATCGCCAGGGATCGGCAAGCGCCCGCGCCGTCCGCGCGCTGATTCCGAACGCTGCTGGTTCCCTCTCTCCGACCACCCGCGTCACCTGGATTCCTCCTCAATAGACGCTGAGTACAGAATGAAGACTAATTCCTCTCGCTCAAAAAATCTTTCTTCCCCAAAGTGGCACTTCGGATTTCGGATTAGTGACTGGTTTTGCCAGCGATAAATCATGCTTCCCCATAAACGTCGGATCTTGTGAAGGGGGGTGATCAGGATGAAGTTCGACGCCACGGAGACGGTGCTGCCCAAAGCCAGCAATAGCAAGGGCAACTAGGTGGATCGCGGCCCTTCTTCGATGGGTTGATCGCCCGGAGAGGGGCCGCGAATTATCGCTTGGGAACGGATGAAGGAGGAGAGGATGCAAAAGCAATGGGCAGCCGGGGATGCGACGAAGGAGGCCTACGACGTCTACGCCCCGGTCTACGACGAGTTCAACCGCAACTACAAGTACGAGCGCTGGACCGGGCGCCTACTTGCGGTTGCCGAAGAAGCCGGGTTCGGCGGCAGGCGCCTGCTGGACGTTGCCTGCGGTACCGGCCTCAGCTTCATCGTCCTGCTCGAGCGGGGCTGGGAGGTGACCGGCTGCGACATCTCGGCGGAGATGCTGGAGCGGGCGCGGGTGCGGGCCGAGGGACGGGCCAAGCTGGTCGAGGCGGACATGCGGGAGCTGCCCGAGCTGGGGGAGTTCGACCTGATCTGGGCGGTCAACGACCCACTCAACTACCTGCTCGAGGTCGAGGAACTGGAGGCGACGCTGCGGGGGATGGCCCGCAACCTGGCGCCAACCGGGATCGCCCTCTTCGACCTCAACACGCTCGTCACCTACCGGACCTTCTTCAGCGAAGAAGTCGTCGTCGAAGACAACGACCAGCGCTTGATCTGGCAGGGGCAGCTCTCGCCGGAGGAGGTCACGCCTGGCACCTTCGCCGAAGCGCGGTTCGAGGTTCCAGGTGAGCCAGGGAAGGCCCACGTCCATCGCCAGCGCCATTTCAGCGAGGAGCAGGTGCGCGGGGCGATCGACGCCGCCGGGCTCGAGTGCGTCGCCCTGTACGGCGAGTACGACGGCGACCTCACGCTGGGGCTGGACGAAAATCATCACACGAAGGGCGTCTATCTCTGCCGTCTGAAGTAGCACTCGACGCCGCGTCGCCTATTTACTGCCGGGTTTTGCCTTCGTAAGAGCTGAGTACTGCTTTTAGGCTGCTCCAACGGCCGTTGATGGTCGTGGGCTGTTGCCAACACCGGAGGAGGGAGAGATGGGCGACGCGGGTGTCTTGGCCGAGGACGGGCGCTTGGCCGCGGATCTGGTGGCGACCCTGGAGCCGCAACTGCAGGACGCCCTCAACCATCCGACACGGCGGGACATCCTCAGGGTCCTGCAGGGCGCGCGGGAAGCGAGCAGCATCACAGATATCGTCGCCGCGCTGCCGCAGCTGCGCCGGGGTGAAATCAGCTACCACGCCCAGGTGCTCGAGGACTCCGGCTGCGTCGAGGTCGAGGGAATGCGGCGCTGCCCCGGCGGTGAGGAGCGCCTCCTGCGCTCCGCTGTCGCCGAAAGCGGCCAGGCGCTGCTGGTCCTCGGCGCGACCGAGCGCTCGGATCGCGAACACCGGCGCCGGGTGGCGAGCGAACCGGACGTCAGCCAGCTGACGATGTTCCGGGTACCGCGGCCGGCTCGGACCATCCGGCTGCTCGGCCGCCGGCGGCGCGAAGCCCACTGAGCCCCCGGCGCCCCGGCGCCGCCGTCGCCTCCTTGGCGCCGGATAGCGTGCGGGGTCGGTGTCCGACCTCCTCGTCCTCTTCCTCGCCGCCTGCGGCACGGCGCTGGCGACCGGCCTCGGCGCGATCCCGGTCTGGTTCCTCGGCAGCCGCGCGGCGGCGCTGACCCCGTTCCTGCTCGGGCTGGCGGCCGGAGTGATGGGCGTCGCCTCGGTCGCCGGGCTGCTGATCCCCGCCGCCGAAGAAGGTTCGGTCTGGGAGCTGGCGGCGGGGCTGGCGGTCGGCGGCGTGCTGCTGGGGGTGGCGCGGAGCCGGCTCGACCACGAGGCGGTCTTCATGGGGCGGAGCGGGCCCGGGGCGCGGACCTCGGCGCTGGTCTTCGCCGTCCTCTTCGTCCACAGCCTGCCGGAGGGCCTCGCGGTCGGCACCGCGTATGCCTCCGACCGGGCGGGGCTGGGGCTGTTCGTGATCCTCGCGATCGCGATCCAGAACGTCCCCGAGGGGACCAGCGTCGCGATCCCGATGGAGGCGACCGGGTACGGCCGGGCGCGCCAGTTCTGGGCCGCGGTCGGAACCAGCGCGCCGCAGCCGGTCGGCGCCGTTGTCGCCTACCTGGCGGTGGAAGAGGTCAACGCACTGCTGCCCTTCTCGTTCGCCTTCGCCGCCGGGGCGATGCTGAGCCTGATCGCGGTCGAGCTGCTTCCCCAGGCCTACGGGGAGCGCCGGCGCTGGCTGGGGCCGAGCCTGGGGATTGCCATCGGGGCGGCGGTGATGATGGTGCTGGACCTGTTGCTTGCCGTCTGAGCGACAGCGACCGCGCGTACCACGCGTATTCCTTGACAAGACTCCCGGCGGCGAACTACTTTCAAGCCCGGGTGGACGATCAGGGATATTTGCACAATAGAGTTCGTCGCAGTTTCCAGGATCTGCCGGCGAATGCCTCCGACCTGCAGACGCCGGGGGAGATCGAGCTCGAGCACCAGCGCGAGGAACTGCGGATGGCGCAGGAGCGGCGCAAGAGCTTCGGCTGGCTGCGCAAGGGCTTCGTCGCGGTCCTCTCGGTGCTGGTGCTGGTGGCGGTGATGGCCGCTTCTACACTGACCATCGGCCTCGTCAACGGCCCCTTCGAACTGATCGTCCCCTCGCTCTCGGTGCTCGCCGGCAGCGGCGGGGCGGGGATCTTCTTCTGGCGGATGTACGCCGAGCGGATCCCGGCGCGCCTCTAACGCCTCAGAGCAGCGCCAGCACCCCGAGCGCCACGACCGAGATCGCGACCAGCGCCAGCGCCAGCGCCGTCGAGACCCGGTCGAAGCGGCCGAGCGCGTTCTCGCCCATCAGCTCGCGGTCCTTGGCGAGGGAGCGGATGAACGGCAGCAGCACCAGCAGCAGGACCGCGTTCAGCGCCTGGGTGAGGAAGAGCAGCGGGATCAGCGGCGCCCCGGGGATCAGGACGATCGCGGCGGCGAGCGTGGTGACGGCGCCGAAGCTGAGGTAGAAGGTGCGCTCCTCGCGGAAGCCGCGGTCGAGGTCGGCGCGGCGGCCGAGGGTCTCGGAGATCGAGTAGGCGGTCGAGAGGGGGACGATCGCCGCCGCCAGCAGCGCCGCGCCGAGGAAGCCGAGCCCGAACAGGGTCGCGGCGGCGCTGCCGGCCACCGGCTCCAGCGCCCGGGCCGCGTCGCTGGCGTCGTTGACGTCGATCCCCTGCGCGTGCAGGGTGGCGGCGCAGGCGACGACGACGAAGAAGCCGATGACGCCGGTGAGGACGGCGCCGACGATCACGTCGACACGCTCGTAGCGCAGGTCCTTGACCCCGAGCCGCTTGTCGACCGCGTAGGACTGGATGAAGGCCAGCCCCCAGGGCGCCAGCGTCGTCCCCAGGGTCGCCACCGCGACCAGCAGCGCTTCGCGTTCGAGCGGGATGCTGGGGACGACGAGGCCGTGGGCGGCTTCGCCCCAGTCGGGGTGGGCGAGGATCCCGGCGACGACGTAGGCGACGAAGACCGAGCTGAGGGCCAGCAGCAGGTGCTCGACGCGGTGGAAGTTCTCCCGCAGGACGAGGATCGAGATCGCGATCGCCGCCAGCGGCACGGTGACGTAGCGGCTGGTCCCGGTCAGCAGGTCGCCGGCGGCGGCGACCCCGGCGAACTCCGCGCAGAGCGTGCCGGTGTTCGCGACGACCAGCGCCGAGGCGACCAGCAGGGCCGGACGGTGCCCGAAGCGTTCGCGGACCAGGGTCAGCAGCCCCTTGCCGGTGACGACGCCGAGCCGCACCCCGACCTCGTGGAAGACGATCAGCGCCGCGGTCGAGAGCGCCAGCACCCAGAGCAGCTCGTAGCCGTACCTGGCGCCGAGGATCGAGTAGGTGGTGATCCCGGCCGGGTCGTCGTCGGAGAGGCCGGCGAGGACGCCGGGGCCGACCACCGCCAGCAGCGCCGCCAGGCCGCCGGCGCGCAGCAGCCGCCGGCGGTGGCGGGCGACGCGCCAGTGCGTGTGGCGACCGGGCGTGCGGTGCGGCCCGGGCCGCGGGCGGTGGTGCCGGTGCAACACGGTGGCCATACCCTGACGCCCCGGCGGGATAGACTCGCCGCGTACATATCGGTCGGTGGTCAAGGGAAGTCCGGTGCAAGTCCGGCGTGGTCCCGCCACTGTGACCGGGTGGAGGAGTTCGCAGGCGCATTCCGCGTCAGCCACTGGGGACGACACCTCGTCCCCGGGAAGGCGCGTCCTCCCTGATCCCGGAAGCCAGGAGACCTGTCCCCGGCCTTGCCAAATCAACCCTCGAGGAAAGGGTGGCGTAAATGCCAAGAATCACCCCGTTCCGGCTGGCGGCCGTCTGCGCGCTGGCTCTGTCGATCACCTTCGCCTTCGCCGCGGCCGCCGTGGCCAAGGGGCTGCGGGCGGACCTGCGCGTGGTCGGTGCCGGCGGCAAGGTGCTCGCCGAAAAGACGGTCGCGAGCGCGAACCTCTCCGTCAAGACCAGCCCCATGGCGACCTGCTTCGGGCCGGGCACCGGCGGCAGCGGCGACCCCGTGAAGCTGCAGGGCGACACCGCGATGGGCCTGCTCGCCAGCGGCGCCAAGACGATCCCGGCGCTGCGGCCGCTCTCGATCAGCGATCACTTCGACTTCGGCCTCGCGCTCTGCGGGATCGGGTCGAGCGTCGCCAAGGGCAGCGCCTCCTGGTACCTGAAGATCAACCACAGGTCGCTGCAGGTCGGCGGCGAGGTGGCGAAGATCAAGACCGGGGACGAAGTGTTGTGGGCGCTCTCGAAGACCGAAGCCCCGGATTTCGAATATCCGGATGAGCTGGTCCTGGCCGCGCCCGATTCGGCGGCGGCCGGGAGCTCGTTCACGGTGCGGGTCTGGGCCTACGACGAAAAGGGCCGCAAGACGCCGCAGGCCGGGGCGAAGGTGACCGGAGCGACGCAGCCGACCGGCTCCGACGGCCGCACCACGGTGACGCTGGGCAAGCCGGCGAAGCTGATCGCCCGCGCGACGGGGGAGATCCCCTCGGCCCGGGAGGCGGTCTGCATCGGGGGCAAGTGCCCTAGATGATTCGTCGCCGCAGCACGGCGGTCGTGAGCGCGCTGCGCTGCGCGGCGCTCGCGACCGCCGGCTGCGGCCTCGGCCCCGGTGCCGACGTCGGCGTGGTGCAGCTGACGGTGACCCGGGAATACGGTGCGGTGCCGGTCCTCGGCAAGTCCGTCGGGGCGAAGGAATCCGACACCGCGATGCGGGTCCTCGAACGCGAGGCGGATGTCTCTACCCGCTACGGCGGCGGCTTCGTCCATTCGATCGACGGCGTCGCCGAGGGCCAGCGCGGCGGCGACCCCTACGACTGGTTCTTCTACGTCGACGGCGTGGAATGGCCGGTCGGCGCGGCGGAGACCGACCTCCGGGGCGGCGAGCGGATCTGGTGGGACTACCGCAACTGGGGCACGACCAACCACGTCCCGGCAGTCGTCGGTTCCTGGCCGGCCCCATTCAGCGCCGGGATCGGGGGCACGCCCGCCCCGGCGGTAGTCACGTGCGAAGGCGGCGGGGCGGCGTGCGGAGAGACGCGCAAAGCGCTCGAACGCGCCGGCGCAATGGTCGTCGACACCCCGACCGACGACACGATCCCGGTCCTGGTCGGCCCCTGGTCGAAGGTGCGCAAGGACCCCATCGCCGGGACGATCGAAGCGGGCCCGGCCGAAAGCGGCGTCTTCGCGGCTTTTCAACGCGGCGTTGGGGCGTTGTAGCCCTTGGGGCGGCAAACTGCGATACCCCCGGCTGTTTTGGGGCGCGTGGGGCAAGGCCAAGGGGGTGGGGGCGGTGCTGAGCTGCTGATCGAGGAAACCGCGCAGCCGGTTGAGTTCATCCTCGTCGCACAGA
>CAMLHB010000103.1 GCA_946479725.1 uncultured Actinomycetes bacterium
GCCGAGATCGCTGAACGCCTGAAAGGTGATCGAGGCCGCACTCCCTTCCGCTTCCAGTCGGCGCCGGTATTCGCGCGTCGGCCGGAGGATGTGGCGGGCGTTGAAGCGTTCGAGGAACTGCTCGATCTCGCTGTTGTTGCGGCGGATGCGGGCGTAGAACTCCTCCGGCGTCTCGTGCTTCGGGGCGGGCTGGAGAAAACCGTGGCCTTCGCCGGTCGCGGGAGGGATCAGGTCCGCCTTGGCGATCGCGATCGCGACCGGGATCGCCGGCGCGTTGGCGAGCAGCCCGTCGTCGCTGAGGCAGGTCGAGAGGAGGGTGCCCTGGTCCCAGCCGAGCTCTTCTTCGTTCTCGATCAAGGTCGAGGGGATCTCGGTCCGCAGCTCGTCGATGTCGCGGGGGTCGATGACGAAGACGATTCCCCGGGCCCCGTGCAGGTAGGTGGCCGATTTCGCCCGCCGTTTGTAATCGCCGAGCACCTCGCCGGCGACGTCATGGATGGCGAGGCTGAAGGGATCGCAGTTGGGCAGGGTGACGTTGAAGACCAGCGGTTCGGCCCGCTCCTCGCGACCCTCCGCCTGGGTCTTCGCCAGAACCGCGCCGCTGCGCAGAGGCGTCAGGTAGTTCTGCAGGAAGTTGGCGTCGGTGCGGGTGTCGGCGACGAACTCGGTGCAACCCAGCCGCTCGTCGAGGCCGCCGCCCCGCAGCGCCTCCTGGATGCTCGTTGCGAGCAGGTAGGTCTTGCCGACGCGGTTGACCCCGACGACGGCGACGACCGCGGTTTCGCGGGTGTCGATCGAAGGCGGCAGCGGGTGCTCGCAGGCCGGGCAGGCCCGCGCCGGTACGTCCTCGCGCGGCAGACTGCCGTTGTCCAGCCGCTCGATCATCCCGTCGGACTCGCCCAGCGCGCGGCCGATCAGGGAGCGCTCCCGGCCCCGCCCGCTGCGAACGGTTTTGTTCGGCGGCTCCTCCAGGACCGGCCAGCCCGTCTTCGCCAGCCGCCGCCGCGGCACCGTCTGCGACGGCAGCGAGACCTCGTCCAGGTCGGTCGGCCGCAGGAACCCTTCGAGGCCTTCGATGTTGGTGGCGACGATCGGGCATTCGCCGAGCTCGATCTCCGTGCTGCAGTAAGGGCAGCGGCGCCTGGTCTGCAGGGTGGCCATGCTCAGTCGCCGGCGAACGGGCTACGGCGTTCGCTCGTGCGGGACCCGCCGTCTGCGCTGTCGCGACCTTTCGCCAGCTTGCCGACCAGGTCGGTCAGCACGCCTCCCCCTCTGGCCGTCGTTCCGGCGGCGGGCACCGAGATGATCACGCCGCCGATCAGGCCGACCATGAAGGCGAAGTTCGGGATCGCGGCCGCTTCGAGGAACAGCCCCTGGACGTGGATCGCTTCCGCCAGGATCAGCGTCAGCCCGACGATCGTGATCGCGCCCACGCCACAGGCAAGGCGCACGCCCCAGGTCTCGCCCCGGAGGACGACCTGGGTGAAGTACCAGCCGAAGGCGGCGGCGACCAGCCCCGAGAGGATCCCCAGCAGCAGCTTCGACCCGGTGCCCGCGGCGTCGGCCCCGACCAGGCTGTCGACCACCGAGCCGGCGAAATCGACCCCGGTCACCTGGGCGCCGAGCGCGAAGATCGCTCCGCCGGCGAGAGCCAGCGAGCGCAGGAAGCGCTCCCGGGTTTCAGCCGACCCGATCGCCATCTCGCCCAGGAGCAGCGCGAAGACCACCAGTGAGCCGACCAGGAGGATGTCCAGGGCGATGTTGAAGGCGGTCTTGATCGGCCCGTTGAGGGAGATCGCCGAGATCGAGACATCCGTCTTCCCGATCCGCACCACCCCGGCGTGGCCGCAGGTTGCCACCACCCGCTGGTCGCCGGTGGGAGCGTCGGTCGAGAGCTTGGTCCTGGTGCCACCGCGACCGTTGGCGGCGACATGCACGACCGGCAGCGCAATTGCTTCATCGCCGACGCCGAGACGGAGGGTGCAGCGCGAACGGGGCAGGGCGGCGATGCCGACGGTGAGCGTCGAACCGGAGGCGCTGGCCCCGACCCGGACCTCGTCGTTACCGCGGACGGCATCGGCCGGGGCCACGGCGAACGCCAGCACCGACGCCGCGGTTGCCAACGCGCACGCACTCCGCACCCAAGCAGAATTCATCAATCCGCTCACTCCTGCCTCCCCTTCCTGGAAACCTCCATGAAAATGCCGCGCAGAACTGTAACGTTTCAAAAAAATTACAGCTCAGTTCTCAAAAGGCGACAATTTGGTGCAAAGTTGTCCGCGCCCGTTGACAGAACACCTCCAAGGGTGGCGAAGGACGGCGATAAGGTGGCCCGATGAGCAAGGCGAGGGTCCAGCGGCGGGTGAACGGCTCGCGGGCAGCCGAGCCGCGAGCGGTGCTGGCAGCGCGGCTGCGGGAGCGGATGCCGGAGCTGCGGGAGGCGGTGACCACGCGCGTCTACGCGATCGCCGACCCTCGCGAGGTGGTGGACCGGGCCTACCGACAGGGCCTCGATGCCGCGGTGACTGCGGCGATCGAGTACCGGCTCGCCGTCCTCGAGCTGGGAGAGCGGCGGGCGCCGGCGGTGCCGGAGGTGCTGCTGGCCCAGGCCCGACTGGACGCTCGGGACGAGGTGGCGCTGGACACGGTGCTGCGGCGCTACTTCGCCGGCAGCGCCCTGTTCGGGGACTTCCTCGCCGAGGAGGCGGAGCGGGCGGACGTTCCGAGCTCGGAGCTGCGGCCTCTGCTGGCGGCGCAGTCGGCGGTCGCGGAGAGGCTGATCGCCGCGGTCAGCGAGGAGCACGCGCGGGAGGCGAAGAACCGGCCGCGGACCGCCGAAGAGCGGGTCCGGGAGCAGGTCAAAGCGCTGCTCGCCGGCGAGCTGGTCGATCGCGACGGACTCGACTCGATGCTCAACTACGACCTCGACGCCCACCACCTCGGCCTGATGGTGAAAGGCGAGGGCGGAGAGAAGGTGCTGCGCGAGTTGGCGACGGCGCTCGACCGGCGCCTGCTCTTCGGCAAGCGCGAGGAGGAACCGGTCTGGGGCGCCTGGCTCGGCGGTCGCAGCCGTCTGCACTCGAGGGAGGCGGTGGCGGTCGCGAAGGAGCTCGTCACCTCCCAGGTCTTCGTCACCGTCGGGGAGCCGTCGGAGGGCCTGGTGGGCTGGCGCTTCACCCATCACCAGGCCAAGGCGGCGCTGCCGATCGCCGTCGCCATGGGCCGTCACGTCCTTCTCTATGCCGAGGTCGCCCTGCAGGCCGCGATCGCGCAGGATGACTTCACCGCCGGCTCGCTGCGCCAGCTCTACATGGAGCCGCTCGAACGCGGCCGCGACGGCGGCAGGCTGGCGCGGGAGACGCTGCGGGCTTATTTCGATGCCGACCGCAACATCTCCTCGACCGCGGCGGCCCTGGGCGTCGACCGCCGCACCGTGCGCAATCGCCTGCGCTCGATCGAGGAGCTCCTGGGACGCCCGCTGCGCGGCTCCCTCGCCGACCTTGAGATCGCCCTGCGCCTCGACGATTAGCCCGCCGCCCGCTTCCCACATTGGCGTAAAGGCGCCGCCGGAAGCCTCAGATTGGGGAGGGACAGCGGCCCGCCGCCGGGAGAAGATCGAGCCATGAAGAAGAGCTTGCTCCGGAGCACCCCGATCGCCGTCTCCCTCGTACTCGCCCTGGCGCTGGCCCTCGCGGCCGGCGCCAGCGGCGAGCGGAAGGTCGAGTGCGCGGGCAACATCTGCGTCAGCGACGACGGCGGCATCTCCCCGACCAAGCTGCCCCGACATGGCGCCGCCCCGGTCACCGCGCGCTTGATCGCCGGAGTCGAAAGCCGCGACGGCACCCATCCGCCGGCGCTGCAGAGCGTCCGGATCGACGTCGACAAGACGCTTTCCGTCAACGCCGTCGGGCTCCCGACCTGCCGCAGGTCCCAGCTCGAGGCGACCAGCTCGACGGACGCCCGCCGCGCCTGCGGCAAGGCCATCGTCGGCTCCGGCGAGGCCGAAGTCGAGGTCGCCTTCCCCGAACAGGCGCCGTTCCGCTCCACCGGTCCGCTGATCCTCTTCAACGGCGGCGTCCACGGCGGCACGACCACCGTCCTCCTCCACGCCTACGTCGACGTCCCGGCGCCGACGGCGATCGTCGTCAAGGCGACGATCTCCCGCATCCACGAGGGCCCCTACGGGATGCGGATCCAGGCGCGGGTGCCGAGGATCGCCGGCGGCGCCGGCTCGGTTACCCACTTCATGCTCAAGGTCGGTCGCCGCTACACCTATGAAGGCCGCAAGAAGAGCTTCCTCTCGGCTGGTTGCCCGACCGGCAGCTGGCGGGTCAAGGGACACGCCGAATTCTCCGACGGCACCGAGATCGGCCTCACCCACCTCTTCTCCTGCACGCCGCAGGACGCGGCTCAGACGAGCTGACCGCCGCGGGGCGGCTGGGGCTGCCTCAGCCCCGTCGCAACCTGTCGGCCAGTCCCGTCAGATCGCCCACTTCGGTTCCCAGCGCCCGCGCCAGCCGCAGCAGCGTCGTGTAGCTGGGATTCCGCACGCCGCGCTCGATCCCGCCGACCTGGGTGAGGTCGGTCCCGGCGGCTTCCGCCAGTTCCTCCTGGCTCAGCTCCGCCTCGGTGCGCAGGCGGCGGACCGCCTCGCCGAGGGATGCGTGCTCGGGCGAGCGGGGCTTGCTGCGGCGCGGGGGCGGCATCGCGCCCCGGAGCCTCTCTATTAAAAGACCCCAGTGTTAGAGTATTTATGCCATAACATCCCGAGCGCCGGAAAGGGGCTGAGCAGTCGGCTCTTCCGGCTCTCTCATGCCGCCCTCTTCCTCAGAGCTGATCAGCGCCTTCGGCCATCCCTTGCGGCGGCGGATTCTCGGCGCCTATCTCGACGGGACGGTCGAGTGCGCATCGGCGCGGGACCTGGCGGAAGCACTCGACGAGCGAGTGGGGCAGGTCGCCTATCACCTGAAGTCGCTGGCGAAGGGCGAGATCCTACGGCCGGTCGAGGGCCGCGAGCGGGAGCAGGCGCAGGAGGCTCACTGCTGCTGGGCCCTCGGCGTCGAGGCGGCGTGGCTGCGGGTGGTACTCGAAGTCTGGGTCGAAGTGGACATGGCGGGCTGATCCGTCGAGCGGCGGATCTATGCCTTGACCAGGTGGAAAGGCGCGTGGAGGCGGGAGCGCAGTTCCTCCGCCGCCGGGTCGGGTCCGGTGCCGCGCTCGGCGACGAGGAAGACCTCGGTCGCCGGGTACTCGCGCAGCTGGTCGGTCACCGTCTGGACCACGTGCTCGTCGCCGACCCGGGCCTCCGCGGCGACGCCGGCCTGGGCGAGCGAGGCGAGGCTGAGGACGAGGCTGCGCTGGGCGCGTTCGCGGCCGGGGCGGGTGTCGGAGGCCCAGCGGTCGAGGAAGCGGTTGCGGGTCGGCGCGAGCACCAGCACCTCCGGCTCGGGCTCGTCGGGGTCACGCGGCCGCGAGGCGGCGGCGATCCGTTCGATCGTGTCGCTGTCCTCGAGCGGCTCCTCGACGACGACCAGCAGGTGCTCGCGCAAATCCGGCGACGGCGCCGGGACGATCGGCCGCAGCGGCGGCTTGCGCACCGCCATGACGATGATCGTGGCGGCGGCCAGCGCGCCGACCGCCATCCCCAGGCCCGGGCCGCCGAGGTAGAAGCCGCCGACGATCGAGACCGCGATCCCCTTGACGATCAAGGGGAGCTTCCATGCCGCTATGCCCTGATCGTCCATGCTTCGAATGTAAAGGGTCGGGGGCGCCAGTCAATGCCCCTGGCGGGTGACCAGGTCGCGCAGGCTGCGGAAGTCCTCGGCACAGGCGGGGCAGCCGTCGAGGTGGGGCCGCATCCCGGGCACCCGCTCGTCGGCCGCCTCGCCGGCGACGAGGAGCTCGACGTAACGGTCGAGCTCCTCGAAGCACTGCTCGCAGGTCAGCTCCGGGGCGTCCGGGCCGAGGACGCGGCCGAGGATCTCGTCGCGCTTCATCGTTCCTCCTCTCCGCCCGAGCCGATCTCGAAGCCGCGCGCGGCAAGGGCGGCCCGCAGCTTGCGGCGGGCGTCGTGCAGGTTCTTGTAGAGGGCGCCGCGGGTGGTGTCGAGGCGGGCGGCGAGGACGTCGATCGGGACCCCGTTGAGGGCGACCGCGACCAGCACCTCGCGCTGGCGCGGCCCGAGGCTCGCTTCGATCTCCTCCCGCAGGGCGGCGAAGAGCTCGGCGTCCTCGGCGCGCCGGCCGGCGGCCGCGCCGGCGTCGGCGAGCCGCTGCCAGGCCTCGTCCTCGAGCGGGACCTCGCGCTGCTGCCAGGCGCGGCGGCGCACCTTCACCGCCGCCTCGAGCAGGGCGAACTTGTAGGCCCAGGTGGTGAAGCGGCTTTCGCCGCGGAAGTCGTCGAGCTTGCCGAGCACCGCCAGCAGCGAGTCGTCGGCCGCCTGCTGGGCGAGGTCCTCACCGTCGCCGCCGCGCAGATGGCGCAGCTCGGCGCCGCGGCGGCCGATCTCGAAGCGTGCCGCCTTCAGCAGCAGTGCGTGCAGCTCGGCGACCGCGCTCGCCCCCTCGGCCCCGCCGGCGCGCAGCCTCTCCACCCAGTCGCAGGCGGGCGGGTCGGCGGGCATCCGGGTCGGCGTCGTCATCAGCGCGGTCGCCATGAATTGTTAGCGCCCGCCGGGCGTCGCTTCTTACATCGTTTCCACCTTTTGCGCCCCCAGAGGGGCCAAAAAGGTGGAAACGACGCAGGTGGGGAGGTAAGAACGGGCGGGCGGGCGACGCAGATGGGACACGACAACCACTCGACTCAGGGAGGTCCCATGGCAACCACCGCAACCCTCGATCCCCGCGACGCGACGCTGGCACCCGGCTTCGGCGAACGGCTCAAGGCCGACCCGGCCTTCCAGGCGTTCACGCTGCTGCGCATCGCTTTCACCGTCGCCCCGATCCTCTTCGGCCTCGACAAGTTCTTCAACCTGATGGTTGACTGGGAGCAGTATCTGGCGCCCTGGATCAACGACGTCATCCCCGGCAGCGCCGCCACCGCGATGCACCTGGTCGGGGTGATCGAGATCGTCGCCGGCATCGTCGTCGCCCTGAAGCCCCGCTACGGCGCCTACCTCGTCGCCGCCTGGCTCGGCGGGATCATCCTCAACCTGCTCACCTACTCCGGCTACTACGACATCGCCCTGCGGGACTTCGGGCTGATGCTTGGGGCGCTGACCCTGGCGCAGCTGGCGAGCGTCTACGACCCGCCGGGGACGGAGGTGCGGTTCTAGGGACGAACCTAGACTGGGAGGGATGCCGCCGCTGCTCGAGCGCCTCGGGGTGGAGCTGCCCATCGTCCAGGCAGGGATGGGCGGCGGGCTCAGCCGGCATGAGCTGGCGGCGGCGGTCTCCGAGGCCGGCGGGCTGGGGACGATCGCCGTCAGCGGGGCGGCGGCGATCCGCCGCGAGCTGGCGGCGGCGCGAGCGCTGACCGGGCGGCCGCTGGCGGTCAACGTGCTGCTGCCGTTTGCGCGGCGGGACTGGTTCGAGGCCGCGGCCGCGGCGGACGTCGTCGTCACCTTCTGGGGCCGGCCGCGGCGCCGGGCCGGCGGCGTCTGGCTGCACCAGGTCGGCTCGGTGGCCGAGGCGCGTGAGGCCCAGGCCGCGGGCGCCGACGGGGTCATCGTCCAGGGCGTCGAGGCCGGCGGCCACGTGCGCGGGACGACGCCGGCGCTGGAGCTATTCGAGCAGGTCCGCGCGTCCCTGCCCGGCGACTATCCCCTGCTGCTCGCCGGCGGCATCGCCCAGCCCGCCGACGCGCGCGCCGCGCTCGAAGCCGGAGCCACGGCCGCCGTCGCCGGCACCCGCTTCCTGCTCAGCGAGGAGAGCCGCGCCCACGCTCAATACAAGGAGCGCCTGCTGGCGGCGGACGAAACGCTCCTCACCGACCTCTTCGGCGCCGCCTGGCCCGCCCCGCACCGGGTCGTCCCCAATGCCGCGACGGCCCGCTGGCTAAGTCGGCGGTGGGGGATTTTGAACAAAAAACCCGGAAAAGTCGGAAACCCCCCCGAGTTTTAGTGAGCAAGGTGGGTG
>CAMLHB010000104.1 GCA_946479725.1 uncultured Actinomycetes bacterium
CGGTCCACGTGGGGGAAGCGGTACCGGTTCGGTAGCGTCCGGCGCGATGCGCCCACCGAGCCGAATCGCAACCGCAGGCCACGCGTGATCCGCGCCGGCATCGTCGTCACCGGGACCGAGGTCCTCACCGGCCGGATCGCCGACAGCAACGGCCCCTGGGTATCCCAGCAGCTGGCCGAGCAGGGGGTCGAGGTCGCGCACATCGTCGTCGTCGCCGACCGCCCCGACGACCTCGAGGCGGCGCTGCGGTTCATGGCCGAGGAGGGGATGGACCTGATCGTCACCACCGGGGGGCTCGGCCCGACCGCGGACGACCTGACGGCGGAGGTCGTGGGCCGCTTCGCGGGCCGGCGGATGGTCCTCGACGAGGAGATGGAGGCGAAGATCGCCGAGATCCTCAGCGGCTTCGCCCAGCGCTTCCGGCTCGACCCCGAGGCGCTGCGGACGGCGAACCGCAAGCAGGCGATGGTCCCGGAGGGCGCGGTGGCGCTCGATCCCGTGGGAACGGCGCCGGGGCTGGTTGTCCCGGCCCGGGAGCGGGTCGTGATCGTGCTGCCGGGGCCGCCGCGGGAGCTGCAGCCGATGTGGGGGGCGGCGCTGGAGACCGGGCCGGTCCGGGACCTGCTGAGTCGGGCGACGCCGCTGCGCGGCTACACGATGCGGATGTTCGGGGTGCCGGAGTCGGAGATCGCCAAGAGCCTGCGGGAGATGGAGGCCGGGGGAGTGGAGCTGGAGGCGGTGGAGATCACCACCTGCCTGCGCCGCGGCGAGATCGAGATCGACGTCCGCTACCGGGATCACGCCCTGGAGGTGGCCGAGGCGGTGCGGGCCGGCCTGGTCGAGCGCCATCGCGAGGAGACCTTCAGCCTCGACGGCGAGACGATCGACGCCCAGGTGGCGACGCTTCTGCTCGGGCACCGCCTGGCGCTGGCCGAGTCCTGCAGCGGTGGTCTCCTGGCTGCCCGGATCACCGACCTCGCCGGCGCCTCGGAGTACTTCGCCGGCGGCGTCGTCGCCTACTCGAACGAGGCGAAGAGCGAGATGCTCGGCGTCGACGCGGGGCTGATCGAGGACAAGGGGGCGGTCTCGCCCGAGGTGGCGGAGGCGATGGCGATCGGGGCGCTGGAGCGCTTCGAGGCCGACGTCGCGGTCTCGATCACCGGCATCGCCGGCCCCGGCGGCGGCAGCGAGGACAAGCCGGTCGGCTACGTCTGCTTCAACGCGCGGCTGGCCGACGGGACCGCGATCGTCCGCGACCCCGTCATCCCCGGCGGCCGCCTCGACATCCGCGAACGCTCGGCCTTGGTCGGGATGCACCTGCTGCGAATGCTGCTCGGCGAGGAAGTCGGCACGAAGTCGTAGGCGAAGATTTGCTTTTGCGCGTTGTTCCGTGCGCGCCGGCCCCGTAGCGTGGCGGTCGTGGCCAAGGAGAGACTGAGAAGCCCGCGGGCGCGGCTGTTCGTCGCCCTCGACCTGCCCGACGAGCTCCGCGAGGGGATCGTCGCCTGGGGGAGGGAGGCGCTGACCGATCCGGCCCTGCGGCTGGTGGCGCCGGAGTCGCTCCACATCACCCTCGCCTTCCTCGGCTACCGGCCGGAGAAGGAGATCGAGGAGATCGCCACCGTGGTCCGGGAGCCGGTCGGCCCGGCGCCGTGGGTGGAGCTGCTCGATCCCGAGCAGCGGCCGCCGCGGGGGCGGGCGCGGCTGTACGCGCTGCCGGCGCTCTCCCCGGGGGCCGAGGCCCTGCAGGAGGGAGTTGCGCAGGGGCTGGCCGAGGCGGGCTTCTACGAGGCCGAGAAGCGGCCGTTCTGGCCGCACGTGACCGTGGCCCGGGTCCGGCCCGAAGGGCGCGGATCGCGGCGGCCGGCGGTCGTCGAAAACCCGCCGGGGAAGCTCCCGGAGGGGATGTCGGAGGCGCGAATTTGCCGCCGGATGACGCTCTACCGTTCTGAACTCCAGCCGAGCGGCGCGCGCTATGTGCCGCTGGCCCAAGTCGAGCTGCCCTGAGGCAGGGTGGCAGTGAGGTGATCGAGATGGCAAAACCGAACTTGAAGGACGCCTCGGCGAAAGAGGCGAAAGCGAAGGACGCGGCGCTCGAGGCCGCGGTGACGCAGATCGAGCGCGACTTCGGCCAGGGCTCGCTGATGCGGCTGGGCGACAAAGGCACGGTCAAGGTCGACGCGATCCCGACCGGGGCGCTGGCGCTTGACCTGGCGCTGGGGATCGGCGGCGTCCCGCGCGGCCGCATCGTCGAGATCTTCGGCCCGGAGTCCTCCGGTAAGACGACGCTCGTCAACCACATCATCGCCCAGGCCCAGGCGATGGGCGGGGTCTGCGCCTTCATCGACACCGAGCACGCGATCGACCCCGTCTACGCCCGGGCGATCGGCGTCGACACCGACGAGCTGCTCGTCTCCCAGCCCGACTACGGCGAGCAGGCGCTGCAGATCGCCGACCGGCTGATCGCCTCCGCCGCGGTCGACGTGGTCGCGATCGACTCCGTGGCGGCGCTGACCCCGAAAGCCGAGCTCGACGGCCAGATCGGCGACACCACCGTCGGCCTGCAGGCACGGCTGATGTCGCAGGCCCTGCGGAAACTGGCGGGGAGCCTCAACCGGACGAAAACGGTCTGCCTCTTCACCAACCAGATCCGCGAAAAGATCGGGGTCCAGTTCGGCTCGCCGGAGACCCAGCCGGGCGGCCGGGCGCTGAAGTTCTACTCCTCGCAGCGATTGGATATTCGCCGGATCGAGACCCTGAAAGAAGGGACCGAGGCGGTCGGCAACCGGGTCCGCGTCAAAGTCGTCAAGAACAAGGTCGCGGCACCGTTCCGCCAGGCCGAATTCGACATCGAGTACGGGGTCGGGATCTCCCGCGAGGGCGGCCTGCTCGACTTCGGGATGGAGCAGGACCTGGTGCAGAAATCCGGCTCCTTCTTCTCCTACGGCGAGACCCGGCTCGGCCAGGGGCGCAACAACGCCAAGCAGTTCCTGATCGACAATCCGGAGCTGGCCCTGGAGATCGAAACCAAGGTCCGTGCCGCGCTCGAAATCGACGGCGAGGCCGCTCCGCAGGCCGAGGACGCACCTCCGGCCGCCGAGGCCGAGGCGAGGGCTGCTTAGCGCGCTCTCGCCTCACCGCGAGCCGGGTACGGACCTCTATAGGATGGCCGCCGCCTGATGAGCACCAACGAGAAGATCTTCTACGCCTGTGGCATCGTCTTGGCCGTCTCGGCCATCGCCGTCGCCTTCGTCGGCCTCAAACTGAAGGATTTCCCCGGCAAAGCGCTGCCGGTCGTGATCCTCTGGTTCGCGATCTTCGTCCTCGGCGCCACCACCTTCGCCGTCAAATATTCGGGCGAAGAGCACGAAGCCAAGGCGGCCGAGTACGCGAAGTTCAACGAAGAGATCGAAAAGGAAGAGGGCGCCGGCGGCTTCTCAAACGAAGGTGGAGCCGAAGGCGGCGAAACCGAGCAGAGCGAAAAAGAAGCCGAAAAGGGCAAGGAAGGACCGGAAGAAGAAGAACCGGTCGGCCCGACCGAAGGCTCGCAGGAAGAAGCCTCGACGACGCTGAAACTGGCGGCCGACCCGAGCGCAATCGCCTACGACCAGACCGAACTATCCGCGAAGGCCGGCAAGGTCACGATCGACTTCACCAACCCGTCGCCGCTTGAACACAACGTGGTGATCGAACAGAACGGGAAGGAACTGGCCGGTTTCGAACCGATCGCCGAAGGCGAAGAATCTGAGACCGCCGACCTGAAGCCCGGCACCTACACCTTCTTCTGCTCGGTTCCGGGTCACAGACAAGCCGGCATGGAAGGCACCCTGACGGTCAAGTAGGACCGCGGTACCCTGCGTTCGATGGCGCAGAAGTTCCATGTCACCACCTTCGGGTGCCAGATGAACGTGCACGATTCCGAGCGGATGCGGGGAATGCTCGCCTCGCTCGGCTACGAGGAGGCGAATGAGCGGAGCGAGGCGGATCTGATCCTCTTCAACACCTGCTCGATCCGCGAGTCGGCGGACAGCCGCTTCATCGCCCACCTCGGCGAGGCGAAGCGGCTGAAGAGCGAAGACCCGGAGCGCGTTGTCGGTGTCGGCGGCTGCTGGGCGCAGTCGGTGAAGGAGGAGGTCTTCGAGCGCTTCCCCTTCGTCGACGTCGCCTTCGGGCCGGGCCAGATCCACAAGCTCGCCGAGTTCCTCAACAGCGACTCGCTCAGCGCCCAGGGCTACTTCGAGTTCGAGGACTTCTCCGGCCACCTGCCGGCCCGCCGGGAGCGCGAGTTCCAGGGCTGGCTGCAGATCTCCCAGGGCTGCAACTGCGTCTGCTCCTACTGCATCGTCCCTTCGACCAGGGGCCGGGAGGTCAGCCGCGACCCCGACGAGCTGATCGCCGAGGCACACGGCCTCGCCGCCGACGGAGTGCGCGAGGTGACGCTGCTGGGCCAGAACGTCAACAGCTACGGCCGCGACCTGCCGCTCGAGAAGCGGATCGGGTTCTCCGAGCTGCTGCGCCGGGTCGACGCGGTCGAGGGGATCGAGCGGATCCGCTACACCAGCCCCCACCCGAAGGACATGAAGGAGGACGTGATCCGCGCCCACGCTGAGCTTCCTGCCCTTTGCGAGCAGATCCACCTGCCGCTGCAGTCGGGCTCCAGCGCGGTTCTCAAACGGATGCGGCGCACCTACGACCGCGGCCGCTACATGGACCGGGTCGCCCTGATCCGCGAGCACGTCCCCGATTGCGCGATCACCACCGACATCATCGTCGGCTTCCCCGGCGAGACCGAGCGGGACTTCGAGGAGACGCTGGAAGTGGCGGAGGAGGTCGGCTACGACGGCGCCTTCACCTTCATCTTCTCGCCTCGGCGCGAAACCGAGGCGGCGACGATGGAGGGGCAGCTTCCGCACCCGGTCAAGGTCGAGCGGCTGGAACGGCTGGTCGAGGTGATCCAGCGGCGGGCGGCGGAGCGGGCGCAGCGGTTCGTCGGGCGGACGATGGAGGTGCTGGTCGAAGGGACCAGTCGGACGGATGAGACCAGGCTGCGGGGGCGGACTCGGCATGGAAAGGCGGTTAACTTCGACGGGGTTGCCGAGGCCGGGGAGTTCGTTGAGGTGGAGATCACCTCTGCTACCTCGCAGTCGCTGAGTGGGGTGTCGGCACAGCCCCTCTCTCAACTTTTTCGGTGATCGTCGCCATATTCGGCCCCACTGGGGTTGGGAAGACTGGAGTGGCCATCGAGGTCGCGGAATTGCTTCGAGAGCGGGGGGAGGACCCCGTTGCGATCAATTGCGATGCATTGCAGGTCTATGAAGGGCTGGAGGTCCTCACGGGAGCGGCGACCGTGGAGGAGCAAGCTCGACTGGAGCATCGGTTGCTCTCCTTTGTGCCGATCAGCTCCGATTTCTCGGTTGGGGACTACATGCCCTTGGCTCACCGGGAGATAGATTCGGCTCTGGCGGCCGGGCGGGTGCCGTTCGTGGTGGGGGGGACGGGGCTTTACCTGCGGGCGGCTCTCGCCGAGCTCTCGCTGGAGAAGGTGCCGCCGGAAACGGAGGGGTCCGAGCTGTGGTCTCCCGAGACCCGGCATCCGACGACGATCTTCGGGCTCGACATTGAGCGGGGACAGCTGTATGAGCGGATCGACGCGCGGACGGAGGCGATCGTGGCTGCGGGGGCCGCCGAGGAGGCGCGGCGGGCCGAGGCGCTCGGGGCGGGACGGACGGCTCGGAAGGCGCTGGGATTTGACGAGCTGCTAGCTGGCAACGTCGAGGAGATGAAGAAGCGCTCACGCAACTACGCCCGCCGCCAGCTGACCTGGATGCGAAAAATCCCCAACCTCGAGTGGATCGACCGCACCGGAAGGACCGATCCCGAAGTTGCAACCAAGATCCTGACGGGACTATTTCGGTCCATATAGGACCGTTTTCGTCCCGTCGGGGGAGTGAGTAGGGTCCTGCGCGTGAAATTCGAGAAGTGGCAGGCGCTGGGGAACGACTACCTGATCTTCGAGGCGGAGCGGCTGCCGTGGGAGCTGACGGGGACGCGGGTGGAGTGGCTCTGCGACCAGCACTTCGGGGTCGGCTCCGACGGGGTCCTGCTGCTCTCCAAGAGCGAGGACCCGGAGTTCGTCGCTGAGCTGCGGATCTTCAACCCCGACGGTTCCGAAGCCGAGCTTTCCGGCAACGGCGCGCGGGAGGCAATCCTTTACCTGCGGCGCAACGGCTGGACCGCGGAGGACGAGTTCGCGATCAACACTGTCGCCGGGCCGATCCGGCCGACGATCACCGGCGAGCTGACCTGCTCGGTCGAGATGGGGCGGGCGTCGACGACCTCGAAGGACTTCCCGTCGGGGCCGGAGGACGGGCGCGGGAGGCTCGAGTCCGGGGGCCGCAGCTGGGATTTCCAGCACGTCTCGATCGGCAACCCGCAGTGCGCGATCGTCGTCCCCGCCGAGCAGCTCGACGGGCTCGACCTCGGCGCGATCGGTCCCGGGATCGAAGGCAACGAGCTCTTCCCCAACCGCACCAACGTCAGCTTCCTCGCCGTCGACGGCGAGCGGGTGCGGGCGCGGATCTTCGAGCGCGGGGTGGGGGAGACGCTCTCCTCCGGCACCGGCGCCAGCGGCGCCGCCGTCACCGCCTTCCTGCGCGGCGCTCCCAGTCAGCTCGTGGTGGAGCTGGAAGGGGGCGAGCTGCAGGTCGAGATCTCCCCGGACCTCGACGTCCGCCTCGACGGCTGGGCCGAGCCGGTCTTCGCCGGGGAGCTCTCGCCTGAGCTGATCCAGGCGCTGGCCGAGCTGGACGGCGAGTAACTCGCCCTCAGTCGGGGACCGCAAGCGGCCCCCTAGATCGCATAGATTCCCGCGCCCATGGGCATCGCCACCCCGTCCAAGCGCTTGGAGGCAATCCCTCCGTACAAGTTCCAGGAACTCGAGCAGCAGATCGCCGACAAGCGCGCTGCCGGGATCGACGTGATCAGCCTCGGAATCGGCGACCCCGACGAACCGACCTACCCGCACGTTGTCAAGGCGATGCAGGAAGCGGTCGAGAACCCGGCCTACCACCAGTACCCGAGCAACCGCGGCCGCGACGAGTTCCGCGCCGGCTTCGCCGGGTTCTACGACCGCCGCTTTGGGGTCGAGATAGACCCCAAGAGCGAGGTGATCCCGGCGATCGGCGCCAAGGAGTGCATCTACAACCTCTGCTTCGCCTTCCTCGACCCCGGCGACGTCGCCCTCGCCTCCGACCCCGGCTACCCGGTCTACACCGGCGGGCCGACCCTCGCCGGCGCCAGGGCCGAGCTGCTGCCGCTGGTCCCGGAGCTGGGCTTCGCCCCCGACCTCAGCGCCGTCCCGACCGACGTCGCCGCCAGGGCGCGGCTGATGTTCGTCAACTACCCGAACAACCCGACCGGCGCCGTCGTCCCCGAGGGCTTCTTCGAGACCGTCGTCTCCTTTGCCAGGGAGCACGAGATCCTCGTCGTCCACGACAACGCCTACTCGGAGACCACCTACGACGGCTACGTCGCCCCGAGCTTCCTCGCCACGCCGGGCGCCAGGGAGGTCGGCGTCGAGGTCTTCTCGCTCTCCAAGGGCTACAACATGACCGGCTGGCGCTGCGCCGCGATCCTCGGCAACGCCGAGGCGATCCAGACCTACTGGCGGCTGAAGACCAACGTCGACTCCGGCCTCTTCGAGGCGATCCAGATGGCCGGCGTCGCCGCCCTCGAGGGCCCGAGCGGCCCGCTGGAGCGGATGAACGAGACCTATGCCCGCCGCCGCGATCTCGTCGTCTCGATGCTCGACCAGATCGGCGTTCAGGTCGCCTCCCCAAAGGGCACGATCTACGTTTGGGCCCCGGTCCCCGAGGGGCACACCTCGACCTCCTTCTGCGAGCTCGTGCTCGAGGAGGCCGCCGTCGTCATCTCGCCCGGCTCGATGTACGGGCCGAGCGGCGAGGGCTTCTTCCGCATCGCCCTGACCGCCCCCGACGAGCG
>CAMLHB010000105.1 GCA_946479725.1 uncultured Actinomycetes bacterium
TCGAAGCGCCGCCGGTGCCGGCGCCGGAAGCGGCCGCCGAAGAAGCCGCCGCTACGGAAGGCGCTCCGGCCGCAGCGGACGAAGACTAAGAAGCCGCCGGCGAGTCGGCCGCCGGCGAGGAAGTCACGGTCGGCGACGGGAACGCGGCGATCACCGGAGCCGAACCTTCCGAAGAAGTCGCCGGCGCCCACGGCGGCAGCGGCACCGTCGTCGTCACCACCAGCCCGCCGCCAAGCGAACCGCCGCCTCCGCCACCGCCAAGCGAACCGGCCAGCCCGCCGCCGAGCAGCAGCCCGCCGCCGCCGGTGGTCGTCGAAGTCCCCCCGGCGCCGGCGCCCGAACCGTCGCCCTCCAGCGAACCGTAATCCCCGCTCAGGCGAGCCCGATGACTTTGAGCCGGCGCATCAGACAGGTGCCGGCAAACTGGCGCGTTTCGTCGAGCGAGTAGCCGAAGAGCTCGAAGTCCTCGCCGGCGTCCTCCGCCCAGGGCGGCTGCAGGACCCCGTCGGCAAGCGGCAGCGCCTGCTCGAGCGTCCGCTGGATCGCCTGCTTGTAGCGCTCGTCCTCGCGCGCCTTCTCGCGCAGGAACACCGAGCCGAAAGCGACGTGGCGGTGCTCGTCGCGGGCGACGTTGGAGAAGCCCTCGACGAAGGCCGGCAGCGTCCCTTCACGTTCGTTGAAGTCCATGATGAAGTGCTGCCCCGTCAGCGCCAGCATCCCCTCGATCACCATGTGGTAGAGGGTCACCGCCTCGACCAGGGCCTCCGTGTCCTCGGGCTCTGAGGAAAGCCGGTCGGTGCGCTCCTTCAGCATCCCGTCGAAGAGGGCGCCGAACTTCTCGTTCAGGTGCGAGGAGGTCTCGGCCAGCATCTCGCCCAGCCGGTCCGACTCGAGCACCCCGACCTCGCGATAGAAGCGCTCGAAGAAGCGAACGTGGCGGGCCTCGTCGGCGATCTGCGTGCAGAGGAAGACTTTCTGCTCCTCGGTCGGCGCCGCCCGCATGATCGGTCCCAGCTCCTCGGCCACCTTCTGCTCGCCGATGAAGAACGAGGAGAGCCCGTACATGCGCTGGAAGCGCTCCTCGGGGCTGATCCGCTCGTGCCAGTCCTCCCGATCGCGGCTGAAGTCGAGCTCCTGCGTCTGCCACTGTTGCCGCTCCCAGAGGTCGTAGAGCTCGGCGTAGCTGAGCAGCTTGATCTCCGAGGTACGGTCGGCGGCCTCGTTCAGCGCCGGGTCGGCCGTCGCCTGGAAGTCGGAGCGCTCGGTCCGCGACCGCGTGCCCATCAGACGCTGTGGCTCTGGCCCGGGTCCAGCACGACGACCTGGGAGGAGGTCTTCGACTCGACCTCGGACTTGAAGGCGTCGGTGTCGGTCTCGATCGCGGGGAAGGTGTTGAAGTGGATCGGGATCACGGTGCCGGCGCCGACGAACTCGCAGGCGACGACGCCGTCGTGGCGGTCCATCGTGTAGTGGCCGCCGATCGGCAGCAGGGCGACGTCGACCGGGTTGCGCTCGGCGATCAGCTTCATGTCGCTGAACAGGCAGGTGTCGCCGGCGTGGTAGACCGTCTTGCCGCCGATGTTGATCAGCATTCCGGTGGCGGTGCCGATCGCGATCCCGTGCTCGGCGCTGAACGGCGCCTCTTCGGAGCCGGGCAGGGTGCTGGTGTGCCAGGCGGGGACGAGCTTGATCCAACCCCAGTCGAACTCGACCGTGCCGCCGAGGTTGGGGTCGCTGACGTTCTCGATCCCCTGCCCCTTCAGCCATTCCGCCAGCTCGACGATCGTCACGCAGTGGGCGCCCGTGCGCTTGGCGACCGGGACCGCGTCGGCCATGTGGTCGGCGTGGCCGTGGGTGATGGCGATGTGGGTCGGCCCGACTTCCTCGCCGGTGTGGACCGCGGCGGGATTGTTCGGCTTGAGGAAGGGATCGACGAGGACCGTCGTCTCGCCCTCGCTCAGCTCGAAGCAGGAATGCCCGTGATACTTGATCTCCATCAGCCTTCTCCTCCCGGGTTGGTCTTGTCGCTGCTGCTCAGCTCTTCCTTCAGTGCCCAGCCGACCGCCACTCCAACCATCATCCCCATCCGCGCCTCCTCGGCGAGCAGGGCGCGGACGGCGGTGACCCGCTCCTCGGGGTCGGGCGCGGTCGCGGCCTTGAGGCTCTCGTTTGCGTGCGGCTCGCCGAACCAGCCGCCCTCGGCGAGGGCCGCCGCCAGCACCTTCTGCAGCTGCGGCGCCGCCTTGGCGACGATCCGCTCGGCCTCGGAGAAGCGCTCCGGCTCGAGCAGCCGCTCGATCGCCGCTTCCAGCTCCCTCTCTTCGGGGTCGGGCACGCCGAGAGCCTAGCCCGCCGCCGCTACTCGCCGTGGTGGAAGGCCGTCGAGGCGAGCCCCGCCAGGGCGCCGACGAAGCCACCCGCGAGGCCGGCGACCCAGTCGGCGGTGGGCGCGAACAGGGGCAGGACGATCAGGGCAACCGCGCAGACGGCGACGCCGACTACGTCGAAGTCCTCGCCGATCTCCCCCTGCACCTCGGCGCGGCGGATCACGAACCAGGCGGCCAGCGTGCCGAGGGCGACCCCGTTGCCGCCGGCGACGACCGTGATCGGGTCGGGGCTGGCGGCGGCCTGGGCGGCGATCATCCCCAGGGTGCCGCAGGCGATCAGCAGGATCGCCGTCCGCATGGTTCCGAGCCGGCGCTCGACCCCGGTGCCGAAGATCGCCAGCGCTACCGCGACGACGAAGAGGAAGCCGACGTCGACATAGGCGAAGGGGGCGGTCAGGTAGCGCCACCAGTCTTCCTGGAAGGGGATGACGAGGCCGCCGAAGTTGCCGATCGGGTCCCCGGTCGCCTTCTGCAGAACCAGCAGCACGGCCGGAATGAGGATCGCCGCGATCGTCGCGTAGGGGCGCTCGGCGGAGACCGCGAAGCTCGCCCCGCCCAGGCGTGGGCGGCGGCGCTTGCGCGGCTCCCGCGCCTCCAGGGCGTCCCCGCGGCGCTCCAGCTTCGGCGCCCGCTTGCGCAACCGCGCCCCGCAGTAAGGGCACTCGGTTACGTAGGGACTGACCTCGCTGCCGCAGTTCTTGCAGATGACGCTGAGCTCAGTCTCGCTCATCCCCCGAGGATACCCGCCGCCGTTCGATTCCCCCCTTGGAATGCGCGATACTCCCCGGGCAACCGACTTCTTGGAGGAACTGACGTGGAGCTGAAGAGTCTGACCGAGCAGAAATCGCTGCTGGAGGTCCTGCCGCCCGGGAAACGGGCGCGTCTGCACCGACTTCTGTTCGAGTTCGGCCCCGGAAACGGCACCCTGATGCTGCTGCCGATCGACCAGGGGATCGAGCACGGCCCGCGTGACTTCTTCCCCAACCCGGCTTCCAAGGACCCCGACTACCAGTTCCGGCTCGCCGCCGAGGCCGGCTACTCGGCCCTCGCCTGCCAGATCGGGATGGCCGAGAAGTACTACCCCGACTACGCGGGCCGGGTGCCGCTGATCCTCAAGGTCAACGGCAAGACCGACCTCCCCTCCTCCGCCAAGGCCTTCTCCAGCTGCAACGCCAGTGTCGAGGACGGCGTCCGGCTCGGCGCCGACGCGATCGGCTACACGCTCTACGTCGGCTCCCCGCGGCAGGACGAGGATCTCGCCCAGCTGCGCCGCGTCCGCGAGGAATGCGATCGCTTCGGGATGCCGCTCGTCGTCTGGTCCTACCCGCGCGGCGAAGCGGTCGAGGCCAAGGGCGGCCAGAACTCCTTCTACGCGATCGACTACGCGGCGCGGATGGCGATGGAGATGGGCGCCGACGTGGTCAAGCTCAACATGCCGAAGATCGACTCCTCGAAGGACAAGGACGCCCCGGCGCCCTACAACGAGATGGAGGTCGATCAGACCGAGGCGATCCGCCAGTGCGTCGAATCTGCCGGGCGGGCGCTGGTCGTGCTCTCCGGCGGCTCCAAGACGGACGACGAGACGGTCCTGCAGAACACCCGCGACGTGATGGGCGCCGGCGGCTCCGGCGTCATCTTCGGCCGCAACGTCTGGCAGCGCGAGTGGAACGAGGCGCTGGGCATCATCGAGCAGATCAAGGAGAGTTTGCTGTCTAACGTGCGGCGCACGCCGTAGGCGCCTGCAAATCGGCGCTTTGCCCGGGGAGAGTTTTCCTTTCCCCGGGCTTAAGGTCGTATGCATTCGCGAGGCAGCTGGGTACTTCTAGCTCTTATCGCTCTCGTACTGGTTCAGCCGTGGAAGGAGCTGGGACGGGACGAGGGGCCGGCGAGCGCCGCGGCCTACGTACTGCGGGCGGTCGACGGGGACACGATCGAAGTGATGCTCGACGGGAAGGCTGAGGACGTCCGCTACATCGGCATCGACACCCCGGAGACGGTGAAGCCAGACACGCCGGTGCAGTGCTTCGGGCCGCAGGCACACCGCTTCAACGCCCGCTTGGTCACTCACAAGCGGGTGCGGCTTGTGTTCGGCGTAGAGCGCCGGGATATCTACGGACGCCTGCTCGCCTACGTCTACCTCGACGGCCGCTTCGTCAACGCCGAGCTGGCCCGCCGTGGGCTGGCGCGGACGCTGACGATCCCTCCCAACGACCGCTTCGCGAGGCGCTTCAAACGGCTCGAGATGGCGGCCGCGCGGTCCGGCCGGGGCCTCTGGAGCGCCTGCTGAATTGTGAGCTTACTGTGAGCCCTGCAAGATCTTTTGCTACGGTGCCGCCTGGCCCTCGGGCCCCTTCCTTATGAGAATGCGACAGAGCATCTCCCAGTTCGAGACGGCGTTCGAGCAGGAGACCTACCTCGAGCGCCGCCGGCGCGAGCAGCTGCGCCGCCGCGCGGCGAACCGCTCCCGGGCGCGCAAGATCACCCGCGTCGAGCAGGAGGGGAAGGTCCGCTTCAGCGTTCTCGCCGTCTGCCTAACCGTCACCGTCGTCGTCGTCGTCGTGGCGATGTTCGAGGCGCTCGCCTTCCTGATGGCCTAGGCCCACCCGTCTTACCGCCCCCGAATGCCCTCCTTCAATAGACTCGCGCGCCGATGGCTCGTCGCTCACTGAAGCCGCAGCTGAACCAGATCCGCGCCTGGGTGCAACAGGGGCGGACCGACGCCTGGATCGCCCACCAGCTGGAGATCAGCGCCGGTGAGCTGCGCGAGTTCCGCAAGCAGTACGACCTTTCGGCCGACGACGAGAACGCCGGCGCCAGCGAAATCGACCTCCGCGACGAGATCGAAGCGGAGATCGAAGCCGCAACCGAGGCCGAGGAAGCCGAAAAGGCCGAGCAGGGCGAGAGCGAGGCCGAGGGCGACGAGGACGAGGAGCGCGAGGAGCGGGCCGAGGGCGGCAGCGGCTCCGGGCGCAAACGCCGTCGCCGACGCGGCCGCCGCGGCGGGCGCAGTCGGCGCAAAGAGTTGGAGGCGACCTTCGACCACGGCGAGACGGATGGCTACGGCCTCTGGCTCGACGCCGCGGTCAAGGACAACCCCGTCTACGCCGAGCACTGGGCCGGCAAGCGCGACGTCACCGTCCGCATCGAGGCCGACCAGATCGTCATCCGCCGCGCCGGCGAGCCGCAGCAGGATTCGGGCTCGAACGGCAACGGCGAGTCCGACGACTCAGACGAGTAGCCGCGCTCAGACCGGCAACTGCCGGCCGCCGGCGAAATCCATAGCTCCACGTAGGTAGAGCCAGAAGGCTGCATCCGTCAGCGCCTGCGCTTCTCCCTCGATCGCCGGGGCGGCGTCGAAGACCAGCTGCTGGGCCCAGTCGGTGCCCTGGCCGTAGAGCTCGGCCAGTTCGTTGGCGGTGAAGGTGGGGCCGATGCGGCGCCGCAGCTCGTCCCGGATCGCGTCGACGACCCGGTCGGCCAGCAGCCGCTCGCGCGGGTCCTCGATCGCCTGCAGAGCGCGTCGCCCCTCCTCCCACTGGAAGAGCGCGTTTTCGAGCGGATAGGCCACGCGCCGAGGTTACCCGGCCGCCTGCGCGGGCAATCAGGCGGCCGGCGTCTGCGGGATCTCGCGCAGCGGCGCGTTGGCCTTGCCGCAGCCGACCGGGTCCAGCTCCCCCTGAACCTTCCAGACGGTGACCTGGCCGCTGCGGAGGACCGGCCGCACGGCCCGCTCCCCTCGCAGCCAGCGCGCCTCCGGCGAGGGGACCGGTTCGCCCGGGTGAAGGAAGTTGAGGAAGGGGGCGGTGACGAGGTAGTTGAGGTCGGCCTCGTTCACTGCCTGGCGGAAGGCGGCGCAGGTCGGCAGCGCGTTGAAGGCGCCGTGCGGGCCCGCTTCGCCGAGGTAGCGGACGCGGTTGCTGAGGTCGGTCCCGTAGAAGCCGTAGCCGGCGAAGCCGGCGGTCGTCCCGGCCAGGCCGATGCGGGTGTCCTTCACCCCCCGCGCCCAGCGGTAGGCGCTGTTCAGGTCCATGCCGGGGATCTGGTCGCTCTTCGGGCCGGCGTTGGCGAAGCGGTTCTCCAGGTAGTGCCGCTGCAGCGGGTAGCCGATCGCGAGCAGGCAGAGGGCGAGCCCGGCGGCCCCAGCGGTCAGCGCCGGGCCGACGCCGCGGTTGCGCAGGTAAAGCAGCAGCGCCGGCGCCAGGACAACCAGCAGGACCAGGACGAAGGCGAAGACGCGTCCTTTGTCGTGGAGGGCTTCGTCGGGCCGGTTGGTGACGAGGAAGACGAGGACGAGCGCCCCGATCAGGCCCCACTGACGCCGCGGCGTGTCGAGCCAACGGTCGAGCGGCAGCAGCACGATCCCCGCCAGCAGGGCGGGGATGACGTAGCGGATGTTGATCCCGAAACCGACCGGTTCCCCCTCGGCGCCGGCGGCGCTGAGCGGCGTGAAGAGGTAGGCGAGGGCGCCGAAGAGGGCGACGGCGCCGACCCAGCAGACGATCCGGTCGCGCCCGCGCAAGAGGGCCAGCAGCGCCGCCGCAACCGCGCCGAAGACAACCAGCGGCCAGAGCGCCCCGAAGGCCTCGTGCAGGCCGGGACCGAAGTACTCGCGCCAGACCCCGGTGTCGGTCGCGTAGTGGACGATCGCGAAGTCCGGCCGCCCTTCCTGCAACCGCTCCGGATGCGGCAGCGAAATCGGCCCCAGTTTCTCCACCTCGGGGATCGGATTGCCGGCCACCGCCAAGTTCCGCAGGTACCAAAACGCCCCACCCGCCAGCGCCGCCAAGAACCACCACCCGGCCGCCCCCCAGCGCCGCCCCTGCGGCGACAGCACCACCACGGCAACCGTCAGCGCACCTGCCATCGCCAGGCCCGTGACCCGCGTGCCCGCCGCCAACCCGGCCGCGAGCCCCGCCGCCGCAAGAGCCCAACGATCCATACCGAACCGTGAACCGATTTCTCCCCGCATACCGGGGACACCCCGCCCGAGGTGTTGCCAGGCCTCGACCAAGATCGCGATCGAAGCCAGCAGCAGCGCGGCGGCCATCAAGTCGTTCTTGGCGGCACCAGGGTCCCTCACCACCAGCGTGTGGCACTCGAGGAGAATCGCGGCGGCGATCACCGTCGTAGCTCCCCGCCCATACGGCCGCCCGACGCAGTACGCAGCCAGGAAAGCCACCCCCAACCAGCCGAAGTTCAGGAACAGACTCAGCGTGTCCCGCCCCGTCAGCAGGATCCCCACCCCATGCAACAACTCCGAGTTCTGCGGATAGAACCAGTTCGTGAAGACCGTCTCCACGTGATGCATCCCCACCACGCTGTGCGTCTGCACCATGTCGACCGCGAACGGCAGGTGGTACCAGAGGCTGTCGAAGTTGAAGACCCCCCGATCCCAAGCGTGCTGCGCCGTAACCCCCCAGCTGAACACCGTGGCGGCGATCACCGCCCACATCACGAGCGTTAGCGGGCCGGCGGGTCCTGTCGCCGATTTGGTCCCACCATCCCTGCGCTGCAGT
>CAMLHB010000106.1 GCA_946479725.1 uncultured Actinomycetes bacterium
TGTTCCTCGAAGCCGAGGACCCCGACCTCGTCGAGTTCTGGCACGGCAGCCCCAACCGCCTCCACCGCCGCCTGCTCTACATAAAGGGCGAGAGCGGCTGGGAGCACCGGCGACTGCAGCCCTAGACGGGGCATGTCGACTTACTCCCGGACGTCCGGGAGGAAAGCGACACTCACCCCCGCGTGCCGCCGCCCGTACCGTCCGGCGACCAGCCGGGGCCGCGGAAGAGGTAGCCGAGACGGTGGCGCCAGCTCTTCGCGCCGCGCACGTCCTGCCAGATCGCCGCGAACTCGTGGAAGGCGACCCTGGTCGGGCGGAAGCTGCGGATGTTCTTGGTCAGCCCGTAGCGGACCCGCTCCGTCTCGCCCTGGAAGCTGCCGAAGAGGCGGTCCCAGACGATCAGGATGCCGCCGTAGTTGCGGTCGAGGTAAACCTCGTTGGAACCGTGGTGGACGCGGTGGTGCGAGGGCGTGTTGAAGAAGAACTCGAACCAGGCGGGCATCTTCTTGACCCGCTCGGTGTGGATCCAGAACTGGTAGATGAGGCTGATCGCCTGCTGGGTGAGGATCATCCAGGGCGCGAACCCGAGCAGGGCCAGAGGCGCCCAGAAGGGCAGCGCGGTCATCGGCGTCCAGGTCTGGCGCAGCGCCGTCGAGAGGTTGTAGTGCTCGGATGAATGGTGGACGACGTGACTCGCCCAGAAGAGCCGCATCTCATGGTGGATGCGGTGGAACCAGTAGTAGGCGAGGTCGTCGGCGAGGAAGAGCAGCGCGTAGGTCCACCACATGTCGGCCGGCATTCGCAGCGGGGTCAGCTCGTAGAGGCCGGCGTAGACGGCGATCACCACCAGCTTCCAGACGGCGTTGATGGCGACGTTGCCGCCGCCCATCGTCAGGCTGGTGCGGGTGTCCCGCGCCTCGTAGCCGACCAGGTCCTCGTCCCGCGCGTACTTGAAGGAGAGCAGCTCGACGACGAGCAGCAGCACGAAGGCCGGGATCGCGTAGAGAATCAGCTCCGCCACACGGCCACTGTACCTCGGTCGTTTCCAGACTTTGGGCCCCTATGGGGGCCAAAAAGGTGGAAACGATCTCGATCTAGAGGTATCCGAGGGGGTCGGTGGCGACGCCGTTGATCCGCACCTCGAAGTGGAGGTGCGGGCCGGTGCTGTGGCCGGTATTGCCGCTGAGGCCGATCACGTCGCCCTGGCTGACGTGGGCGCCGACCGAGGTGCCGAAGCTCGACTGGTGGGCGTAGCAGGTGGAGAGCCCGCCGCCGTGGTCGATGCAGGTGTAGTTGCCGTACCCCCCGCTTTCGGCTTCGGATTGCAACAGGATCACGGTGCCGTCGGCGGCGGCGCGGATCGGCGTCCCTTCCGGCACGGCGATGTCGATCCCCTCGTGCAATTGCCCCCAGCGGTAGCCGAAGCCGGAGGTGACGGTGCCTTCGACCGGCCAGATCAGCCCGGCCGCGCTCGGGTCCGGCAGCGGCCCGGCCGGCAACGGCATGCCGCCGGTCGCGGCGGCGATTTCTTCGGCGATCTGAGCCCGCAGGCCGGCGGCGACTTCCTCGTGCTCGTCGACGTTGGTTTCGATGCCCTTCAGCGCCTGGCGCCGCTTGGCCCGGGCCGAGAGCAGCGCCCCCTCGCGCGACTCCAGGTTGGAGCGGGTCGCTTCCAGCCGCTGCTCCTTGGCGGCGATCGAGTCCCGCGCGTCTTCGATTGTCAGCTTCGAGATCTTCCGCTGCCGCACCAGCTTCTTCGCTTCGTCGCGCAGCGAGCGCACCCGCTCGGCCAGCATCTCGTCGCTTTCGTGGATCGCGTCGAGGTACTCGGTGCGGGCGACCATGTCGCCGTAGTTCTGCGAGCTGAGGATCACTTCGGTGATGTCGGTGGAGCCGTAGGCGTAGATCGCGACCAGACGCTGCCGCAGGTTGACCAGCGCCCGCTGCAGCCGCCCACGCAGGGTGTCGAGCCGTTCCAGCGCTTCATGCAGCTCGGCTTCTGCCTGCCCCAGTTCCGCTTCCTTCGCCGCCAGCTGCGCTTCCGCGTCGGCCTCCTGGTTGCGGAGCGCCGAGACCTGCCCTTCCAGGGCGGAGATTTCGTCCCCCATCGCGGCGATGTCGGAGGTGAGGACGCCCTGTCGTTCTTCGGCCTTGCCGATCTTTGCTTCGACCGCTTCCAGCTTCTCGGAGCTGCTCTTCGCCGGGGCGCTGGCGGCTGCGAACAGGCAGCTCGCGAGCAGCGCGAGGGTCATCGCCAGGAGCGAGGAAAGCCAGCGCCGGCGCGGTTTTGCGGTCGGATTCGGCATAGCTGCGAGAGAAAGCCGGCACAAGCGCCGGCTCTGACCTAAACCGTAGGCAGGCGAATCGGCTCGCGCCGGCCGACAAAGCGGCCTGCAACCTCAGTTGCGCACGTACTCGCAGCGCGGCGCCCGGTTGCTGCCGCGGCCGCCGATGCAGCGGTCGTTGCCGCCGCGGCCGTCGAGCAGGTCGGAGCCGCCGCGGCCGAGGAGGACGTTGGCGCCGCCGTTGCCGATCAGCACGTCGGGGCCGGGCGAGCCCTCGATCTTCTCGGTGCCCGCCGCGATCCGGCCCGCCACGCACCCGCCCACGTCGGGATCGCTCACCGCGCCGCCGATCTTCGCCCTGACGAAGGTGCCTTCGTTGCGGACGCGGGCGAAGGAGGCGCTGTCGTTGGGGCCGGGGCCGCCGGCGAAGAGGTCGCCCTCGCAGGGCTGGCCGCCGATCAGCAGGTCGTTGCCGCCGCCGCCGATCATCGTCGCGGCGCCGCTGGCGTGGCGCGGGTGGAGGATGTTGACCCCGAAGAGGGCGTCATCCCCGCCGCCGCCCTGCAGCCGGTCGGGAACGGTGTCGTCGCCGGCGTAGAGCGTGTCGCCGCCGCGGCCCCCGCGCAGCCAGTCGCCGCCGGCGCCGCCGTCGATCGTCACCCCGATCCCGGGCGGCAGCGAGTGTTCGATCGCAATCTGGTCGTCGCCCGGCCCGAGCGAGACGAGGACCGATCTGACCCCGCCGCCGCCGATTTGGATCAGAGGACCGGATTCGCCGGTGACCAGCACGTCTTGACCCTGAAGGCCGACGGCGATGTTGTCGGGCCCGTCGCCGCCGGAGATCGCGAGGCTGTTGGAGCCACAGGAGCGCGCGGCCGGCGTGGTCCCGAAGCATTCGTTCCCGGGTCCCCCGATCACCTCCTCGATCCCGACCAGCCGCTCGTTTTCGGCGCCGCTGACCCGCCCGTCTTCGAGGTCGACTTCGATCGGCCCGCCGGCGCTGCGGTAGGAGGCGGTGTCGTGTGAGCCGGGGCCGCCGTCGATGCGGTCGCGGCCGATCCCGCCGGTGATCTCGTCGAAGCTCCCCTTCCCACCGCGGACGATGTCGTCGCCCATGCCGCCGTCGACGTCGTCGTGGGCGCCGAGGCCGCCGCTGACGACATCGTTGCCGCTCTCACCGCGGACCCGGTCGCGGCCGGCGCCGCCGCGGACCTCGTCGGTGCCGCGGCCGCCGAGGACGAGGTCGGCGCCGGCCTTGCCGTTGAGCGTGTCCTTGCCGCGCCCACCGTCGATCCGGTCGCGGCCGGCGCCGCCGCAGATCGTGTCGTTGCCGCGGCCGCCGAAGATCAGGTTGGGCCCACCCCCGCCGATGATCACGTCGGGGCCGCGGGTGCCGCGGGTGCGATGGTCGTTGGAGATGATCGTCGCCCGCCTGTCGGCGCAGCGCGGGTGCCCCGCATCGGGGGAGCCGGTGAGCGCGAGATATAGAGAGAGGGCGAGGAGAAGGGCCAGGCCGACTGTCGCCATCTGTCGCCAGCTGACTGCCGCCACGCTTCAGTCCTCCCGTCTCCGAACCCCTTCCCTGCCTCTACTTGCCGCTCAGCCCCGGGTGGACGCCCTTGCCGATCGCCTGTTCGTCGACGATCTTCTGCAGCAGGTCGATGAGGCGCTGGCGATCGGCGGCGGCGAGCCCGTGGGTCAGCGTCTCCTCGTGCTCTTTGGCGATCCGGCGGCCACGGGCGAGGGCTTTGCGGCCGGGGCGGGTCAGGTAGATGGCGCGGACCCGCCGGTCGTTGGGCTTAGGCCGCCGCTCGACCAGACCCCGCTGCTCGAGCTCGTCGACAAGGGCGACCATGCGGCTGGCGGGGACGTCGATCGCCGCCCCGATCGCCTGCTGGGACTGTCCCTCGGCGGCGTCGACCAGGTTGAGGACGCGGAACAGAGGCGGGTTGAGGTCGGCCGCCGCGATCTTTTCGGCGAACCGTCGCGACGCATGGATCCCGACCTGCGAGAGCAGGAAGGCCAGCGTCTGGGGGGCGTGGTCGCCGTCGATCCGCTCGCTCATGGCGGGAGGAAGCTTACCCGGTCGTTTTTGATATGAATCGTTTCTTGCTTGAACTATTCCAGTCGTTAAGAATCTTCACAGGAGGGATCCGATGACCCGCCGCCTCTCCCGCCTCGCCGATGTCGCCTACCGCCACCGCGGACGCATGGTCCTCGCCTGGATCGTCTCCGCGGTTGTGATCATCGGCCTCGGCTCCGCCCTCGCCGGCGAGTACGAAGCCGACTACAACACCCCCGGCTCCGAGTCCAAGGCGGCCAGCGACCTCACCGAACGCGCCTTCGGCGGCTACTCCGGGCAGGAAATCTACGTCGTCTGGAAGGACCCGAAGGGCGCTGACAGCGCCGCCGCCAAGCAGCGGATGCAGGCCTTCTTCTCGGAAGCCGAAGAAGTTGAGCACGTCGGCAGGGCGGCGGCGGTCCGGGTCTCCGAAGACGGCAAGGTGGCCACCACCACCCTCCCCCTCAACGTCCCCGGCTGGGAGATCAAGAAGGAGCAGGGCGAACAGCTGATCGACGCCGCCGAAGCCAACAGCGGCGGCGGCCTGGAGATCAAGCTAGGCGGCGAACCGATCCTGATCGCCCAGGAATCGACCAGCCCCGAGGGGATCGGCTTCCTCGCCGCAGCGATCGTGCTGCTGATCGCCTTCGGCTCCCTCGTCGCCGCCGGCCTGCCGCTGGCGATCGCTCTGATCGGCCTCGGCATCTCCTCCGCCGGTCTGATCGTTCTCCTCGCCAACGTGATCGACGTCCCCAACTGGACGACCGCCGTCTCCGGCCTGATCGGGATCGGCGTCGGAATCGACTACGCGCTGCTCGTCCTCACCCGCTTCCGCACCTCGCTGAAGGCCGGCAACGACCGCCACGACGCCGTTGTCGAGGCGGTCACCACCGCCGGCCGCAGCGTCCTGATCGCCGGCAGCACCGTGGTGATCGCGATCCTCGGCCTCTTCCTCACCGCCCTGCCCTACATGTACGGGGTGGCGATCTCGGCCTCGCTGGCGGTGCTGGTGGTGATGCTGGCCTCGATCACCCTGCTGCCGGCGCTGCTCGCCTACCTCGGGCCGAACGTCGATCGCCTGCGGTTGCCGATCCTCGGCCGGCGTCTCGACAAGGTCGAAGAAGACGGCAACTCCCCCGCCGCCCGCTGGAGCCACGCCGTCCAGCGGCGGCCCTGGACGGCGGCGATCGTCGCCGTCGCGATCCTGCTGGCGCTGGCGGCGCCGGCGCTGGGGATGCGGCTCGGCTTCCCCGACGCCGGCAACGACAAGAAGGGGACGATGACGCGCGAAGCCTACGACCTGATCAGCGACGGCTTCGGCCCCGGTACCAACGGTCCGCTGGTGATCGCGGTCGAAATCCCCGACCCCGCCGAAAAGGCCGACGTGCAGAAGCTGGCCGGCGCGCTGCGCGCCGAATCCGGCGTCGCCTACGTGCCGGCGCCGAAGTTCAACGGCGACGACAGCGCCGCGATCCTCACCGTCGTCCCCACCACCTCTCCACAGGAAGAGGCGACCTCGGAACTGGTCCGCCACCTGCGCGACGAGACGATTCCGACCGCCCTCTCGGGCAGCGGCGTCACCGCCCTGGTCGGCGGGGTCAACGCGGCGCTCGAGGACCAGAGCGAATACATCACCGGCCGCATGCCGATCTTCATCATCGGCGTCCTCGGGCTCTCCTTCCTGCTGCTCCTGCTCGCCTTCCACTCGCCGCTGATCTCGCTCAAGGCGGGGATCATGAACCTGCTCTCCGTCAGCGCCGCCTACGGCGTCATGACCCTGGTCTCGCAGGGCGGCGCGGTCGGCGAACTGATCGGGATCGACCACGAAGTGCCGATCGCCCCGTTCATGCCGGTGATGATGTTCGCGATCCTCTTCGGGCTCTCGATGGACTACGAGGTCTTCCTGATCTCGCGGATTCGCGAGGAGTACCTGAAGGACCGCGACACCCGCCGCGCGGTCGCCGACGGGCTGGCGAAGACGGCGCGGGTGATCACCGCGGCGGCGGCGATCATGATCGTCGTCTTCCTCGCCTTCGTCGCCTCGCCCGAAGTCTTCCTCAAGCTCTTCGGGATCGGCCTCGCCTCGGCGATCTTCCTCGACGCCACGCTGGTGCGGATGGTCCTGGTGCCGGCGGTGATGCAGCTGCTGGGCGAGAAAAACTGGTGGATCCCCGACTGGCTGGAGCGGGTCCTCCCCCGGATGGAGGTCGAGGCGGCGGCGCCGGTGGCGACCGAAGGCAGCTCCTGAGGTTGATCGCGCCGCCCGCCTGACGTAGAAAAGGATCACCAACCGATCCAAGAGGAGACCGAAGTGAGCAACGACACCCAAGGTCCGCCGCCGGGGCTGCGAGAGAAACACCGGGCGATGTGGGCATCCGGCGACTACCCATCGATGGTCGAGACCTTCCTCACCCCGCTCGGCCCGCACCTGGTCGAGGCCTGCGGAATCGGCCCCGGCCAGCGCGTCCTCGACGTCGCCGCCGGCACCGGCAACGCCGCGATCGTCGCCGCCCAGGCCGGCGCCGAGGTCGTCGCCAGCGACCTCACCCCGGAGCTCTTCGAGGCCGGCCGCGCTCGCGCCGAGGCGGCCGGGGTCGAGCTGGAGTGGGTCGAGGCCGACGCCCACGACCTCCCCTTCGAGGACGACAGCTTCGACGTCGTCATCTCGGCGATCGGGGTGATGTTCGCCCCGTTCCACCAGAAGGCGGCTGACGAGCTGGTCCGAGTCTGCAAGCCCGGCGGCAAGATCGGCCTCCTCAGCTGGACCCCGGAGGGGATGATCGGCGGCCTCTTTCGCGAGATGGGCAAGTTCATGCCGCCCCCTCCGGAGGGCGCCCAGCCGCCGCCGCTGTGGGGTGGCGAGGACCACCAGCGCGGCCTCTTCGGCGACCGCGTTGAGCTGGAGACGGTCGAGAAAGCCGTCCTCGAGGTGACCGCCTTCGATCGCCCGGACGACTACGGCGAGCACTTCAAGCAGCGCTACGGCCCGACGATCGCCGCCCGCGCCAACGCCGAGAAAGAGGGCCGCGCCGAGGAGTTCGACCAGGTCCTCAGCGACTTCTGCACCGAGTGGAACCGCGGCAACGACGAAGACGCCCTCTTCCACATGGAGTACCTGCTGACGGTGGGGCGGAAGGCGTAGTCCGAACATCAGACAAGAACCTCAGTGCGGAGTTCGACACCTATATGGTGCTCAACTCCGCACTGATCTTCTTAAGCGTCGCTAGCGCCGCGGAGTGAAACCCCGCAGGCGCAGCGAGTTCGTCACCACGAAGATGCTGGAGAAGGCCATCGCGGCGGCGGCGATGATGGGGTTGAGGAAGCCGGCGGCGGCGAGGGGCAGAGCGGCGACGTTGTAGGCGAAGGCCCAGAAGAGATTGCCCTTGATCGTCGTCAGGGTGCGGCGGGAGAGGCGGATGCCGTCGCCGATCGCGCGAGGGTCGCCGGAGACGAGGGTTATGTCGGAGGCCTCGATCGCGACGTCGGTGCCGGTGCCGATCGCCAGCCCGAGGTCGGCCTGGGCGAGCGCCG
>CAMLHB010000107.1 GCA_946479725.1 uncultured Actinomycetes bacterium
GCGGGGCCTGCTCGTCGAGCACTCGGCGCCGCGGTCGCCGTAGTAGCCGACCGCCGACTGGCTGACCAGGACCTTCGGCGGGGTCTCAAGGCCGATCAGCGCCTGCACCAGGTTGTGGGTCCCCTGGCGGCGGCTCTCCATGATCCGCTCCTTCGCCTCCGCGGTCCATTTCTGGTCGATTCGCTCGCCCAGCAGGTGGACGACCCCGTCGACGCCCTCGAAGGCGGCGGGATTGGGGCGTTCCAGGGTCGGCTCCCACTTGCGCCAGTCGACGCGGGGATTGGCGGAGCGGGCGCGGCCGGGGTCGCGGGTCAGACCGACGACGTCGTCGCCGCGGGCAAAGAGCGCGTCGCACAGCGCCTGGCCGATCAGGCCGCTGGCGCCGGTGACGAGGACCCGCAAGGGCTAGCTCGCCTCCACGGTGGCGAAGGTTCCGGTCTCCTCGTTGAGCCGGGCGATGCCGTCGCGCTTGGCCTCCTCGACCACTGCCTCGGCGACCTTCGGCGCAACTTCGCGGTTGAAGACGCTGGGGATGATGTAGTCCTCGGCCAGGTCCTCCTCGGAGACCGCCATCGCGATCCCCTTGGCGGCGGCGAGCTTCATCTCCTCGGTGATCGAGGGGGCGCCGGCGTCGAGCGCGCCGCGAAAGATCCCGGGGAAGGCGAGGACGTTGTTGATCTGGTTCGGGAAGTCGGAGCGCCCGGTGGCCATGATCCTCACGTAGGGGGCCGCCTCCTCGGGCATCACCTCGGGCGTCGGGTTGGCCATCGCGAAGACGATCGCGTCGTCGTTCATCTTGCCGAGGGACTCGGGCTGGATGATCCCGGGGCCCGAGAGGCCGACGAAGATGTCCATGCCCTCGATTACGTCATCTGGCTCGCCCTGGATCACGTCCGGGTTGGTGTTGTCGGCGTACCAGCGCTTGGCCTCGTTCATCTCCCCGGACTCGTAGTCCTCGCGCTTGGTCGAGACCGCGCCCTTGCGGTCGCAGCCGACGATCTGGGTGATTCCGGAGGCGAGCATCATCTTCGTCACCGCGACCCCGGCGGCGCCGAGCCCGACGACCAGCACTCGCAGCTGCTCGATCGGTTTGCCGGTGATTTTCAAAGCGTTGAACAGGGCGGCCATCGTCACCACGGCGGTCCCGTGCTGGTCGTCGTGGAAGACCGGAATGTCGATCGACTCCTTCAGCCGGTCCTCGATCTCGAAACAGCGCGGGGCGGAGATGTCCTCGAGGTTGATGCCGCCGAAGGTGGGGGCCATCAGCTCGACCGCGCGGACGATCTCGTCGGCGTCCTGGGTGTCGAGGCAGATCGGGAAGGCGTCGACCCCGGCGAACTCTTTGAAGAGCATGCACTTGCCCTCCATCACCGGCATCGCCGCCTCGGGGCCGATGTTGCCGAGGCCGAGCACGGCGCTGCCGTCGGAGACGACCGCGACCGTGTTCTTCTTGATCGTGTACTCGAAGGCTTTGCTGCGGTCGGCGTGGATGTCCATGCAGACCCGCGCAACCCCCGGCGTGTAGGCCATCGAAAGGTCGTCGCGCGTTTTCACCGGGTACTTGTTGCGCATGTCGATCTTGCCGCCCCGGTGCATCTGCATCGTTCGGTCGACGTAATCGAGCACCCGCGCGCCCCGCGTCGACCCGATCGCCCGCAGGATCTTCTCCCAGTGGTCGCGGTCGGCGGCGTCGATCGTGAACTCGCGGACCCGTTTCCCCTCGGGCCCGGCCCCGGGCACCAGGTCGACCCCCTGCAGCTGCCCCCCCGCCTCGGCGATCGCCGCGGTCAGCCGCCCCAGGGGCTCCTGCCGCGCATCGAGCTCGACGCGGATCGTGACGCTGTACTGGGCGCTGACGGCCATCCCGGCTATCGAATCAGATCGGGCCTGCCGGCCAGCTTCTCGACGTACGGCTGCCATAGGGTCCGCGACTAATGAAGCGGTCTTCCTCCATATGCCTCTTCCTGCTGGCGATGCTCGTCTCTGCCGGCTCTGCTCCCGCTGCGGAGGAAGCGCCCTTTCCCCCGGGAGGCTTCCGCCTTCCCACCAGCAACGGCTACTCGCTGCACGCGCTTTCCTTCGACGGCGACCCGCACGGGAAACCCGACGAGCTGATCCTCTTCGTCGGTCGCAAAGGCGGCGGGGCCACCTACTTCGTGCTCCATCACGTGACTATCACCGAAACGACGATCGCCGCCGACCTCGGCCGCCTCGGTTCGATCGATCTCCACTTCGTCCCCAGCGGCGAGACGAAGAAGGAGCACCCGCGCTGCCAGCCGAAGCAATCGGTCGAATTCGACTCGGGCTTCTACGAAGGGCGGGTCGACTTCGAAGGCGAGGAAGGCTTCACCGCCGCCCACGCGACGCGCGCGGCCGGAGAATTGCAGTTGGGCCTGAACCTGTTCTGTCCCGGTGGCCCAAAGGTAGACGGCATCGGTGGGAACGCTCCCGGCGCTCAACTGCACGGTTACCGCCGCTGGCCCGGCGGCAAGGTGGAGCTGCAGGCGAGCACGAACTCACCCACTCGTCCGGTGCATTTCAAGGCCTCGATCGAGGAACGCGGGGGAGATCTCCTCGTTATCCGCGAAGTCGCGGTAACCGGGGCACCCTCGGCCTTCCGGTTCGACGTTCCCGCGCAGACCGCGCGCCTGGCGCCACCGGCGCCGTTCCGAGGGGTGGGCCACTTCAAGAGGCGGGAAGAGGCGCTCGGGCGGCTGCGAGGCGGGCTGACCGTAGATTTCCCCGGCAACTCCCACGTTTCCTTGGCGGGCATCCAAGGGGGAATGGTGCGCTACGTGGCGAACCCGGGCCAGGTGTTTCGGCCGCTCTCGCGGCTGTCCCTCGAAAGGATGCTGGACGAATGAAAACGAAGCTGATCCTCTGCATCTGTGCCGCGCTACTGATCTCAGCGGCCCCCGCCCGAGCTTTCAGTCCCCTGCCCCCGCATCTCGCCGCTGCTGAGTTCCTCGGCTACGGCACCGGCTTCCAACTGCAGGGCACGAACGGCTACAGGATCGGCGTCTACGGCTTTTCCGAACGCCGGGACGGGAAGGGGAAGATCTATGTCAGCGCCGGTCGCAGGGGTCGGTACGGGAGCGGCGCCTCCTATCTGGCTCCCGCGGTCGTCTCCGAAGGCTTCATCAGAGCTGACCTCAGCTCGCTCGGGAAGGTGGACCTGGCGCTCCATCCCTCGGGCATCGAAAAGAAGATCCACATCAAGTGCAGCAAGCACACCTATCCCTTCGAAACGGGTTACTTCGAAGGCGTCGTGGAATTCGAAGGCGAGGGGGGCTACACCACCGTCACCGCGACCCAGATCCCATTCCAGCCGCCGATCACCTCCTTCTGCGGCGGCTTAAGCGGCAAAGGCGAATCGCGAGCCGCCGGGCTTCCGGGGGCGAGGCTCCAGGGTCTTTCCTTCGCACACGGTCGCCGCCTCACCTTCCAGGTCAACAAGAACCACCCGCGGCGGGGGCGGGTGCCCTTTAGCTTCGACCTCCGGGAGCGGCACGAAGGCATCCAGATCCACCGCTTCATCGAAGGCTTCGCGCCGTCGAGCAGCTTCTCCTTCGATCCCAACCTGAGCGAAGCCGAGCTGAACCTCCCCGCGCCCTTCTCCGGCTCCGCCACCCTGCGCCGTCGGTCCAACGCCGTCACCCCGAAATGGAACGGCGACCTCACCGCCGACTTCGTCGGCCACCCCGACTTCCGCCTCGCCGGCCCGGGCGTCTACGTCAGCCTCACCCACGCCTGCTTCTCCTACAGCGGCGAATCCTCGTTCGCAGAGACCTGCTGAGATCGCCAGGCCGCTCCCAACGGCCGATCGGTTTAGCCTTGCCGTCGTGGCCTTCGACGAAGCCCTCGCCGACCGCATCCGCGACGCCCTCGCTTCTCGCGACGGGGTGAGCGAGCAGAAGATGTTCGGCGGCACCGCCTTCATGCTTGGCGGCAACATGGCGGTGGGCGTGATCGGCAGCGACTGATGGTCCGCCTCGACCCCGCCGATGCCGCCAAGGCGCTCGACGGGCCGCACACGCGCCCAATGGACCTCACCAGCAAACCGATGTAGTACATGGTCTACGTGGACGCCGAAGGAACGGCAAGCGACGAAGCCCTCGCGTCCTGGGTAGACGCCGGCGCCGACTTCGCCGCCTGCCTCCCGCCCAAGTAGCGCGAAAAAGCAGCAGGTAAGGGGGAGAGGTCATCGACCTGTCGCCTTTGTCTTCCTATGGAGGACAAACTCGACACCCTCGATCTGCGCATCGACGAAGTCGCTTCTCGGCAGCACGGCGTGATCACGTTGCGCCAGCTTGAAGCGGTCGGCTTAGGCCGACGGGGAACATCGAAGCGTGCAGGTAGGGGGCGACTACATCGCGTCCACCAAGGCGTCTATGCGGTGGGGCACCGCGTTCTAGGTCATCGCGGGCGCTTCATGGCCGCCGTCCTTGCTTGCGGCGAGGGAGCGGTCGTCAGTCACGCCTCCGCCGCGGTTCTTTGGGAGCTTCTCTATCCCCTCGAAGGCCCCATTCACGTTTCGATCCCAAGCACCTCGGGCCGCAAGTCACGTCGCGGGATCCACCTCCACCGCTGTCCCTCCCTAATCCCGCCGCCCCGAGAGCCGTCTCCCTCACTCTCCTCCTCGCCAATTAGAGGAGGGCGAGGGAGACGGCTCACCACCGCCACCCTCACCACCCACCGCCACCGAATCCCCGTCACGACCGTCCCCAGGACCATCGAAGACCTTCGCGCCACGGCGCTCCTCCCACCGCACCTAACCCGCCGCGCCATGCGCCAAGCCGAGCTCAAGGGGTACCGCCTCGACCGTGTCGAGAGCGACCGCACCCGCAGCGACCTCGAGTCCCTCTTCCTCGCCACCGTCGACCCCTACCGCGACCGCATCCCACCCCCCGAGGTCAACGCCAGACTGGGCCACTATGAAGTCGACTTCCTTTGGCGCCAGCAGAAGCTCGTCGTCGAAGTGGATTCCTTCACCTACCACCGCGGCTCGGTCGCCTTCCACGATGACCACGAGCGCGATCTCGACCTCCAGAGCACGGGCTACGCCGTCCTCCGCTTCGACGACCAACAGCTCGAAGCCGAGCCCGAGCGCGTCGTCGCGTTGATCCGGGAGGCGCTGTCGTAGAGTCGCCCCCGTGCCTGACGACGGCGACGCCCCACAGCTCTTCCTGATCGACGGCAATAGCCTCGCCTATCGCGCCTTCTTCGCCCTGCCCGAGTCGATCGGGACCAGCGACGGGCGGCCGACCAACGCGATCTACGGCCTCGCCTCGATGCTGGTGAAGATCATCGACGAACACCACCCGCAGGGGGTCGTCGTCGCCTGGGACGCGGGCTGGAGCGGGCGCGAGAAGACGTATGACCTCTACAAGGCCCAGCGCAAACCGCGCCCCGACCTGCTGCGCGAGCAGTGGCCACACCTGATGCCGCTGGTCGAGGCCTTCGGCTACACCAACGTCAAGGTCGACGGCTACGAGGCCGACGACGTGATCGCCTCGATGGTCAAGCAGGCGCGCGAGCAGGGGATCGAGGTGATGGTCGTGACCGGCGACCGCGACGCCTACCAGCTGGTCACCGAGGGGGTGCGGGTGATGAGCACCTCCCGCGGGATCACCGAGACCAAGGTTTACGACCGGGCCGCGGTCGAAGAGCGCTACGGGGTGCCACCGGAGCTGATCTGCGACCTGATGGGGCTACGCGGCGACACCTCCGACAACATCCCCGGCGTCCCCGGGATCGGCGAGAAGACCGCGACCCAGCTGCTGCAGCAGTTCGGCTCGCTGGAAGCGGTGCTGGAAAGCGTCGACCAGATCTCCGGGAAGAAACGCAAGGAAAACCTCACCGCGCACGCCGACGACGCCCGCCTCTCCAAGCAGCTGGCGACGCTCCAGTACGACATCGAGACCGGGGTCGACCTGCGGGAGGCGATGGCGAAGCATCCCGACCGTGGCGCCCTGCGCGAGTTCATGCGCGAGTTCGAGCTGCGGGCGGTGATGGAGCGGCTGGAAGAAGCGCTGCCCGAGGGCGACGCGGTGCCGGGACGCAAGGTCGAGACCGAGCTCGCGGTCGAGGCGGTCGAGGGCAGGCCCGAGGACCTGGGGGAGGGGCCGGTGGCGCTGGCGGTCGCCGGGGGCCGCTGGGCCGGCGCCGAAGGCGACCGCGTCCTCAGCGGCGAGAGCACGCTCGACGAGCTCGCCGTCGCGCTCGGCGCCAAGCCGTTCGCCGCCCACGACGCCAAGTCCCTCGGCGGCGGCCGCCACGGTCTCCTTGCCGCCGCGGCGCGCGAGGGCATCGAGCCGCAACTCGACCACGACACGATGATCGCCGCCTACCTGCTGGAGCCCCAGCGCCGCACCTACGACCTGGTCGAGCTCTCCGCCGACGCCGGCATCGGCCTCGCCGAGGGCGCCGCCGCCGACAAGCAGGAAGAGGATGACGGGCAGCTGGCCCTGGGCGAGGAGCTGGACGCGGGCCTCGAGCCCGCCGAGGAAGCGCAGCTGGTCGCCGCTCTTGCCGCCGTGCAGCGGCCGCGGATCGAGGAGCTCGGCCTGGAGCAGCTGCTGCGCGAGGTCGAGCTGCCGCTCGTCGCGGTGCTGGCGGCGATGGAGCGCGAGGGGCTGAAGCTCGACGCCGAGCGCTTGGCCGAGGTCGGCGCCGGCTTCGGCGAGCGGATCGACATCCTCGAAAAGGAGATCTTCGAGCTGGCCGAGGAGGAGTTCACGATCGGCTCGCCGCAGCAGGTCGGCCGCATCCTCTTCGAGAAGCTCGGGCTGACGAAGAAGCGCCGCGGCAAAACCGGCTTCTCGACCGACGCCCGCGTCCTCGCCCAGATCCGCGACGAGCACCCGATCGTCGAGAAGATCGAGCAGTGGCGGGAGCTCTCGAAGCTGAAGAGCACCTACCTCGACACCCTGCCGGAGCTGATCGACCCCGAGACGGGCCGCGTCCACACCACCTTCAACCAGGCTTCGACCACCACCGGCCGCCTCTCCAGCACCAACCCGAACCTGCAGAACATCCCGATCCGGACCGAGATCGGCCGCCCCGTCCGCGCCTGCTTCGTCGCCGAGCCGGGCGCCCAGCTGCTCTCCGCCGACTACAGCCAGGTCGAGCTCCGTGTCCTCGCCCACGTCGCTGACGAGGGGGTGCTTAAAGACGTCTTCCACAAAGGCGAAGACGTCCACGCCGCCACCGCCGCCGAGGTCTTCGAAATCGGCCGCGACGAGGTCGACGTCGGCCAGCGCTCGAAGGCGAAGATGGTCAACTTCGGGATCGTCTACGGGCTGACCGGGTTCGGCCTCGCCGACCGCCTCAACATCCCCCGCAAGGAGGGCGAGGAATTCGTCTCCCGCTACCTCGAGCGCTTCCCCGCCGTCCGCGCCTTCCGCGAGCAGGTGATCGAGCGCGCCCAGGAGGAGGGCTACGTGAAGACGCTGATGGGGCGGCGCCGGCCGATCCCGGAGCTGCGCTCGGGCAACCCCAACACCCGCCGCCTCGGCGAGCGGCTGGCCGTCAACACGGTGATCCAGGGCACCGCCGCCGACATCATCAAGGTGGCGATGGTGCGCTGCCAGCGGGCGCTGAAGGAGGCCGGGGGGGAGACCCGCCTCGTCCTCCAGATCCATGACGAGCTCCTCTTCGAGGGGCCGCCGGGGGAGATGGAAGCGGCGGCCGAGCTGGTGGAGCGCGAGATGTGCGCCGCCTACCCGCTCGACCCGCCGCTCGAGGTGGACGTCGGCATTGGCCGCGATTGGCTCGAGGCGAAGTAGTGTCCCCGCCCGCTCGATTGGGGCGCCGCCGCCATGGATAAGGGCGTGGCTGTGCTGCTGACGGCGGTGACCGGAG
>CAMLHB010000108.1 GCA_946479725.1 uncultured Actinomycetes bacterium
CGTCGTCGCCGGTCACCGCGATCACCATGTCGGCGCGCTGGATCCCGGCCCGCTCCAGCACCCAGAGCTCGGAGGCGTCGCCGTAGGAGACGTTGTGCTCGAGCTCCTGCTCGACGGTCAGGTAGCGGCGACGGTCGCTCTCGATCAGGGTTACCTCGTGGCCCTTGTCGAGCAGCTCGCGGGCGAGGTTCCACCCCACCTTGCCGGCGCCGACGACGATGATGTACATGCGCTCCAGCCCTCCCCTACGCCGCCGCCGGCGCGTCGTCGGAGGAGCCGCCACGGGTGGCGGCGTCGCGCACCGCGCCCTCGAGCATGTCGATCGCGACCCGGGTCGGGCAGACCGTGTTCAGGCCCTGGCGCTGGTACCACTCGGCCCGCAGCGGGTCGAGCACGCGGGAGATCACGGTCGGCACCTCGTAGCGGCGCTGGGCGATCTGGGCGATGACGATGTTGGTGTTGTCGCCGTCGGTGGAGGCGATGAAGACGTCGGCGTCCTCGATCCCGGCCGCCTCCAGCGCCTCGGTCTCGAGCCCGGCGCCGACGGTGAACTGGCCGCCGAGGTCCTCCCAGCTCTTCTCCAGGCCGACCTCGAGGCGCGCGTGCGACTCGGGGTCCTCGTCGAGGCAGGAGACCTGGTGACCCTCGCGGAGCATCGCTCGGGCGACCGAGGAGCCAACCCGGCCGCAGCCGACGATCAGAACGAACATTGCCGGGATACTAGATGCGCGCCTGGGGGCGCGTCACCCAGCGGGTTCAGGTGGAGCCGTGAGGAGTACCCGGCAGGGGGCTTTCTTCAGCACGTACTCGGTCGCCGCGCCGATCTCCGCCGGCTTCGCCGCGCCGATCCCGCCGAAGACGCCACCGCCGCGGATCTTGGTCGGCGCCTCCCCCCCGATCACGATCGCTTCGGCGTTGCTGCGCCGCGCCGCCTCGAGGATCCCGGCGCCGACCTTGCGGGCGCGGATCACGTCGGTGACGACCTCGACGTCCTCGTACTCCTCGCCCACCTCGCGCGCCCGCTCCAGCGCCCGCCGCGCCTGCTCCTCGCGCTCCTTCGGCAGCACCGCGTCGAGCGGCAGGGTCAGCGGCACCTCGATCACGTAGACGACGTCGAGCCGGGAGTCGTGGCCGCCCTTCGGCGTCCCCGCCTCGGCCGCCGCCAGCCGCCCCGCGGTGGCGACGATGTCGTCGTCGAACTTGGTCCCGAAGACCGGCACGAGGATGTTGCTGAATTCGATCTCCGGCACCTGCTTGGTCAGCGCCCGCTCGGTCACCGAGACCCGCTTGGTCAGCGTCGTCCCCTCGAAGACCCTGCGGTAGACGACGTAGAAGGTGAGGCCGAAGACCATCCAGCCGAGCCCAACCCAGCGCGCGGTCGTGTGGTAGGCGAGGACACTGATGAAGGCGAGCCCGCTGACCACGGCGGCGAAGATCGCCGGCAGCGGCAGCTCCGCATGCCCCCACGGGAACCCCATCGGGATCCGGAAGGGGCGGCGCTTTTCCGGCTGGGTGACCCGCAGGCGGATGATCGAGAGGTGGGCGATGGTGATCGCCAGGGTGGCGCCGAAGGCGTAGATCCCGGCCAGCAGCTTGACGCTGGTGGGGACGACGAGCCCGATCGCGATCAGGCCGCTGAGGACGATCGCCACGTAAGGCGTCGCGGTGCGGCGGTGCAGCTTGCCGAGCCAGCTGGGGATCTGGCGGTTGATCGCCAGCGTGTAGATGTGGCGGGAGACGCCGAGCATCGAGGTGCTGGCGGCCCAGACGAGGACCGGGGTGGCGACGAGGGCGACGAACCAGCGCATCGTGTCGGCGACCCAGGCCGGTTCGTAGGCGGAGACGACCCCCAGCACCGGCTCCTCGACGAACGCGCCGCCGAGCGCGGTGTGCGGACCGTGCGGGACGCCGACCACCGGCACCGCCATCAGCGCGATCGCCGCCATCCCGGCGTAGACCAGCGGCACCCCGATCGCGCCGACGGTGGCGACTCGCTTCAGGTCCTCACGGCTGACGTCGATGTCGGGGGCGAGGTCGGAGGCCGCCTCGATCCCGGCGTAGGCGAGCATCGCCACCACCGCGGCGTAGACGATGTCGCGGAAGCTCGGGTTGGTGAAGAGGTCGAGCTGGTCGGTCAGCCGGTCGGGGTGCATCACGACCAGCAGGCCGACGACGATCACCGCCAACTGCAGGCCGAGGTCGGCGAGCGCGAGGAAGGTCAGCGAGCCCTGCCGCTCGCGGCCGGTGATGTTGTAGATGTTGAGGACGCAGACGAGCACGATCACCGCGGTCGCGATCCCAACCTCCCAGCCCGGGTCGCCGAAGTCGCCGGTCACCGGCTCCAGGTAGTGCGGGACCGAGATCGCGGCCAGGGCGATGACGATCAGGTAGTCGATCAGGATCGCCCAGCCGGCGATGAAGGCGATCAGCTCGTTGAAGGCGTGGCGGGCGAAGCTCGAGGAGCCGCCGCGCTCGCGGAACATCGCCCCGCCCTCGACGTAGGTGAGGGTCGTGAGGCCGAAGAGGAGGCCGGCGGCGAGGAAGATCAGCGGCGTCAGCCCGAGGCCGCGGTCGGCGACGACGCCGAGGGCGAAGTAGATCGAGAAGCCGACCGCCGAGTAGGCGGCGGCGAACAGCGCCGGGACGCCGAGCCCGCGCATCAGCACCGGCTCCGAACGCGGCTCCTGCGGCCGCGGCGGCCGCTTGCCGTCCTCGCGCGGCGCGCCCTCGGGGGTGCTCACCGGCCCACCCAGGTCGAGAGCCAGAGCCGGCCGGCGCCGACGGCGAGGAAGACGATTCCCATTAGGAAACCGACCGAGGCGGGGCCGCCGCCGTCGGCGAGGGTGACGGCCAGGACCGCCAGCCCGATCGCCACGAAAGCGAGGGAGAGGGCGCGGACGGCGCCGCGGTAGACGCGCTCGCCGCTCACCGCGCCACCTCGGCGAGAGCGGCACCGGGGACGGTCGGCGGCCTGTCGGTCGGGTCGGAGACGACAATCACCCGGCAGGGGCGCTCGCCGAGGATCGTCTGCAGGGTCTTGTCATAGAGCGGGACGCCGTTGCGGTACCGCAGGCCGACGACGACCGCCTCGGCCTTGATCTCCGCCGCCTCGTCGGCGACCGAGTAGCCGGCCTGGCCCGGCCGCACCCGGGCGACGTGGCCGGTCACCCGCTGTCCCCCGATCAGTTTCGCCTCCTCGATCTTCTGCTGCGCCTCGGCTTCTTGCTCCGGCATCGCCGCGTTCAGCGGCAGGTTGGTCGGCACCGTCAGCATCGAGTGGACGTGGATGCCGCGGCGACGCTTGCCGGCGAGCTTGACCGCCGTCGCCACCATCTCCGGCGAGAAGGATTCGTCGTCCTCGAAGCCGACGAGGACGCTGCGGTACTCGACCTCCTCGACCCCGAGCGGCTCCGGCAGCACCACCTTCACCGTCTCGGTCAGCGGCAGCTTCTGGTTGCGGCGGTAGAGGACGTAGACGGTGACGCCGAGGACCATCCAGCCGGCGCCGACCGCGAGCGTGCGCGGGTTGAGCGCCATGACGACGATCCAGGCGGCGAAGGTGCCGAGGCCGCCGAGCACCGCGGTCACCGGCACGTCGAAGCCGAAGGCGGGTGGGTTCAGCGGCGGTTTCCAGGTGCGCTCGACGTCGGGGTGCTTTCGCCGCAGCTGGATCACCGCGACGTGGGCGATCGTGAACGAGAGCATCGCCCCGAACGAGTACATCGTCGCCAGGAAGTCGGTCTGGCCCGGCAGCAGGGTGAGGATCGCGATCGCGGCGAAAATCAGGATCGCGATGTAGGGGGTGCGGTACTTCGGGTGGACCTGGCGCAGCCCCTCCGGCAGCTGGCGGTGCTGGCCCATCGAGTAGGTGAGACGGGAGACGCCGATCAGGCCGGCGTTGGTGGCGATCAGGAGGATCACGGCGGCGAGGACGCCGACGTAGTAGCGAAGGATTTCGGTCGGCGCCTCGGAGAGGCCGAGGTTCTCGACGATCCCGAGGATCGGGTCGTCGGCGAACTTGCTGCCGAGCGCGGTCGCGTAGTGGCCGGCGCTGTCCTGGACCACGGGCATCGCCGAGAGGGCGACGATCGGGATCAGCAGGTAGAGACCGAGCACGGCGACGACGACGAGGCCGACGCTGTTGGGGATCGTCCGGGCCGCGTCCTTGGCCTCCTCGGCCATGTTGGAGATCGTCTCGATCCCGGTGTAGGCGATCATCCCGACCGCGATCCCGAGTGCGAAGTCGCTCCAGGTCGGGGCGACGCCGAGGTGGATGTTGTCGACCAGGACCTGCGGGCTGAAGACGAGGACGAGGCCGATGCCGACGAGGACGACCTGGGTGGCGAGGTCGGCGACGGCGAGGACGAGATTCAGTTTCGCCGACTCCTCGGTGCCGCGGATGTTGATCAGGGCGAGGGCGACGATCAGGACCGCGCCGCCGATGATGTCGCCCGGGCTGTCCCCCAGCCAGGGCCAGAATACGGCCAGGTAGTGGGGCACGAAGAAGGCCGAGATCGCGACCGTGATCGTGTAGTTGAGCATCTGCCCCCAGGCGGCGATGAAGCTGACCAGCTCGTTGAAGGCGTGGCGGGCGAAGCTGGAGGAGCCGCCGGCCTCGGGGAACATCACCGTCGCCTCGGCGTAGGTGGCGGCGGTGGCGGCGAAGATCAGCCCGGAGACGACGAAGGCGACCGGGGTGAGGCCGAGGGCGAAGGCGGCGGTGACGCCGAGGGCGTAGTAGATCGAGGAGCCGACGTTGCCGTAGGCGGCGGAGAACAGGGCTCCGACGCCGTGGACGCGGCTCAGGGACTCGTCTCTGGGGATCCGCTGGGCCATCTATGAGGGGCGAGAACAGGTCACTCAGACCGAATATACGGACGCGACTGGCGCTCTCCGCAGGTGGGCGCGGGTGAGCTCGGCGGGCGTGTGGCAGCCGCAGAGACCGAGGGTCAGCTCCAGCTCGGCCCGCAGCAGGCCGAGGACGGCGCCGACGCCCTCCTGGCCGGCGGCGGCGAGGCCCCAGAGGGCGGGCCTGCCGACGAGGACGGCGTCGGCGCCGAGGGCGAGCGCGGTGGCGACGTCGACGCCGCGGCGGACGCCGCCGTCGACCAGCAGCGTCCCCCGCCCCTCGACCGCTTCGGCGACCTCGGGCAGGGCGTCGGCGGTGGCCAGGCAGCGGTCGAGCTGGCGCCCGCCGTGGTTGGAGACGACGACCCCGGCGGCGCCGTGCCCGAGAGCCAGCTCGGCGTCCTCGGCGGTGACGAGGCCCTTGACGAAGACGGGGATGCTGCATTCGGAGGCGAGGTCGGCGACGTCGTCCCAGGTGAGGGAGTGGTTCATCAGCGCGAAGGTCTGCTCGATCGTCAGCGCCCGCCCGCCGCTGGTGGCGGCGGTCAGGCTGGGCGTCCCCAGCTCCTGCGGCAGCGTGAAGCGGTTGCGGCGGTCGCGCTCGCGGTTGCCGCCGGGCGGGGCGTCGGCGGTCACGAGGATCGCCTCGAAGCCGGCGTCGATCGCCTCGTCCATCAGCGTCCGGGTGACGCCGGCGTCCTTGAAGGCGTAGAGCTGGAACCAGTGCCGGCCGCCGGGGGCGGCGGCGGCCACCTCGGACGGGCGGGTGGTCGAGAGCGTCGAGAGGCACATCGCGGTGCCGGCCGCGGCGGCGCCGCGCGCCATCCCCGCCTCGGCTTCGGGGTGCGCCATCCGCTGGTAGGCGACGGGGGCGACGAGGATCGGCATCTCGACGGGCTTGCCGAGAAGCTCGGTCCGCGTCGAGACCTCCCGCACGTCCCTCAGCACCCGCGGCCGCAGCCGCCAGTGCCCCCAGGCGGCGACGTTCTCCCGCAGGGTGGTCTCGTCCCCGGCGCCCCCGGCGAAGTAGTCGCGCGGCCCCTGCTCGAGCCGGGCTTCCCCCTCTCGCTCAGCGTCGGCGATGTTGATCCAGTCAGAGATCACGGCGGGAACCTACTCCGACTGCAATGGCGCCGAGCGCCGGGTCAGGGCGCGGGAACCACGAATTGATAAGGGGGGGGGTTGAGCGGGCAGTACCAATTGTGCCGCGCGCAGTACCCCACCCCAGCGCCTCCCCCCACTCCCTGGCGCCCGCGCGCGGGGTCGGCCCCCGCCCCCCTCTATTCCTTCGGGTGGTGTTGCCCGCCCCCTGACCCTATGCTGCCGCGCGATGAACCCCACGCCTGCTCAGATCCAGCGGCGAAGGGCGACGGCGCTTATCGTCCTCGCCGTGTTCGCCGCAGGAGCCGTCTACCTCGCCCTTGCTTCAACTGTCTTCGCGCCCGTGGATGCGCACGGGGCACGGGTGGAGCAGGTGACCATCCACAGCCAGGCTGTTGGACGACAGCTCGGCGTCAGCGTGGTGGTCCCAGCGAAGACCAAACCGCGGGGAAAGAGGCCGCTTCTCGTCTTCCTTCATGGCCGCGGCGGCTCGGACGACACGTTCACCGGCAACGAGGCCGTCTTCGAAGGGCTGGCGAAGCTGGGGCGCAAAGCGCCGATCGTCGCCTTTCCCGATGGCGGGGTGCACAGCTACTGGCACGACCGCAGGGAAGGCAAGTGGGGCCGTTACGTGATGCGGGAAGTGATCCCGGTGGTGGAAAAGCGCTTCGGGACCGATCCGCACCGGGTGGCGATCGGCGGCATCTCGATGGGCGGCTTCGGCGCCTACGACCTGGCGCTGCTGCACCCGCACCGGTTCTGCGCCGTCGGCGGCCACTCGCCGGCGCTCTGGTTCGAAGGTGGCGAAACCGCGCCGGGGGCCTTCGATAGCGACGCCGACTTCGACCGTAACGACGTCGTCGGCATGGTCCGCGGCAATTCCGGTGCCTTCGCGGGCATGCGCGTCTGGAACGACTTCGGCGACGCCGATCCGTTCCGCGTCTACGACGAAGGCTTCGTCGACTACCTCGAAGCCGACGGCGCCGACCTCAGCGCCCACTCCTGGAGCGGCGGCCACGACGGCGCCTACTGGAGCCGCCATTGGCCTCGGTACCTACGCTTCTACGCCAACTCCCTCGCGAGCTGCTGACGCCGATCGAGGATTCCAGTGTCGCTTTTGTCTCGCATAGGGAGACTAAGGCGACACGACCCCTCAGCTGCCGGGCGATCCGGCGGGTGGCACGCTCGCCGGCGGTGCCGGGCCCCAGCTTTCGCGGCCGTCGGTGGTCGCGATCGGGATCTGCGGGCCGGCCATCGCCGGGGTGTCGAGGGTGACGTCGGCGACCGCCTTGACCCGCGAGAGGACCTCGCGGACCGCGCTCTTGCGGCCCTGATAACCCCACTTGTGCAGGTCGGCGGTGAGTCCCGTCGCGTCGATCCCCGCCGCTCCGGCTAGGTAGAGCGCCCGCGGCATGTGAAAGCCCTGGGTGACGACGACCGCTCGGTTGACGCCGAAGATGCTGCGCGCCCGCACCATCGTCGCCCAGGTGTCGAAGCCGGCGTGGTCCTCGAAGACGTCTTCCGGAGCCACCCCGTCCCGAACCAGCGCCTTGCGCATCGTGTCCGGCTCGTCGTACTGCCAGGTCCCGTGATCGCCGGAGACGAGGATCTTCTCCACCTTGCCCGCGTGCCACAACCGCGACGCCTGCGTCACCCGGTCCGCCAGCATCGGGCTCATGTCCCCGTCCGGCATCACCAGTGCTCCCGGCACGATCGCGACTTCCGTTTTCGGCACGTCGGCGACCTTCGAGGTCGAGTCCCCGCCCTTCAAGAGCACGTAGGCGTTGGCGAGCGCCACCACCAGCACCAAGGCCACGGCCCCGCCGATCGCCAGCTTCGAAAGCCGCGGCCAGCGCCGCAACGGATAGGTCGCCTTGTGAATCAG
>CAMLHB010000109.1 GCA_946479725.1 uncultured Actinomycetes bacterium
ATGCCCTCGTCGCGGGTGGTCGTCTCGTGGACGACGAAGCCGCCCTCGAGCGCCTCGCGGATCCCGAGGCGGACGAGGGGGTGACCGTCGATCACCAGGCAGTGTGGGGGCTCGCTCAGGACTGCATCCGATCAATCGTTGACGTTCACGGGCACTGGTCGGCACTGTGGGCCACCCGCGGGCCGATCCTACCCAGCCGGGGGGTGCGGTAGAAACCCCCTTGTGATCTCAATTACCTCAAAGAGCAGGTATGCCGTGGTCGCGATGGCGGAGTTGGCACGCGCCGGCGAGCGCCCGGTGCCGATCAAGGAGCTGGCCGAGCGCCGCGAGATCCCCGAGCAGTTCCTCGAGCAGCTCTTCTCGACCCTGCGACGCAACGGCCTCCTCACCAGCCACCGCGGCATGCGCGGCGGCTACACCCTCTCCCGCCCCGCCGAGGAGATCACCGTCCTCGACGTCGTTCAGGTCCTCGACGGCAAAGTCGGCGACGAGGCCGACGAGGCCGGCGGCATCTGGGCCGAGGGCGTCGCCGCCCTCCGCAAAGTCTTCGGCCAAACCACGATCGCCGAAGTGGCCCGCCGCGAGGCCGAAGAGTCAGGCTCGGGCATGTATTTCATCTAGCTCGCCTTCGATCGCCCGACTAGACTCGCGCGATGCGCATCGGAGCTGAGGCCTCGGCCGTCGTCGGCGGAACGCCGATGGTCCTGCTCGACCGGCTCTCGGAGGGGCTGGCCGGCGAGGTCTGCGTCAAGCTCGAGTACTTCAACCCCGGGGGCTCGGTCAAGGACCGGATCGGGGTGGCGATGATCGACGCCGCCGAGGAGGCGGGGCAGCTCTCGCCGGGCAGGTCGGTGGTGGTCGAGCCGACCAGCGGCAACACCGGGATCGCTCTGGCGATGGTCTGCGCCGCCCGCGGCTACGAGCTGATCCTCACCCTGCCGGAGGGGATGAGCCGGGAGCGGGGGAAGCTGCTGCGCGCCTACGGCGCCGAGGTCCGCGAGACGCCCTCGCTGGGCGGGATGAACGAGGCGGTGACGCTGGCCGAAGAGATCCGCGAGCAGCGCAAGGGCTTCATGCCGATGCAGTTCTCCAACCCCGCCAACCCGGAGATCCACCGCCGCACCACCGCCGAGGAGATCTGGAGCGACAGCGACGGCGAGATCGGCGCCTTTGTCGCCGGCGTCGGCACCGGCGGCACGATCACCGGGGTCGGCCAGATGCTGCGGGAACGCGCCCCGGACGCCCTCGTCGTCGCGGTCGAGCCGGCCAGCTCTCCGGTTCTCTCCGGCGGCAAACCCGGCCCGCACAAAATCCAGGGCATCGGCGCCGGCTTCGTCCCTGAGATCCTCGACCGTGGGGTGATCGACGAGGTGCTGGCGGTCGGCGACGAGGAGGCGCTGGAGACGGCGCGGCGGATCGCTCAGGAGGAGGGGGTGCTGGCGGGGATCTCGGCCGGCGCCAACGTCTGGGCCGCGCTCGAGGTCGCCGCCCGGCCGGAGATGGCGGGGAAGAGGGTGGTGACGATCGTCTGCGACTCGGGTGAGCGCTATATGTCCCTACCCTTCTTCTCACCATGAACCGCTGGAAGAGGCTGGTCGTCGAGATTCGCGCCGACGTCAGGGCGGCGCGCGAGCGCGACCCTGCCGCCCAGGGGGTCTCGACCTTCGAGATCCTCACCAGCTGGGCCGGGGTGCAGGCGCTGCTTGCCCACCGCGCCGCCCACGCCCTGCTCGAGGCCGGGGTGCCGCTGCTGCCGCGGACGATCGCCTACCTGACGCGTTCGATCACCGGTGTCGAGATCCATCCCGCCGCCCGGATCGGCAACGCCTTCTTCATCGACCACGGCTCCGGCGTCGTGATCGGCGAGACCGCGGTGATCGGCGACTGCGTCACCCTCTACCAGGGCGTCACCCTGGGCGGGACCGGGTTTCAGCGCGGCAAGCGCCACCCGACCCTCGGCGACAACGTCACCGTCGGCAGCGGCGCCAAGCTGTTGGGACCGATCGCCGTCGGCGACGGGGCGAAGATCGGCGCCAACACCGTCGTCGTCGAGGACGTCCCCCCGGCGGCGACCGTGGTCGGCAACCCCGGTCACCCGGTGAAGCTGGAAGGGAAGCGGGTCGAAGGCCCCGACGCCGACTGGATCCATCTGCCCGACCCGATCGCCGACGCGATCAAGGTGCTCTCGGAGCGGATCGCCGACCTCGAGCAGCGGCTGGCGCGGCTCGACGGCGGCGACGGCCCCTCGGCCGAGGTGGCGAAGATCGAGCCCCGCCAGGGGCGCTCCTCGGCCGGCGGCTGAGTCACCCGCGGCAAGCCGATTCCGCCGCCGGGCTGCGGTAGCTTGCGGCCGCCACCCGTCCCTCGTCCGAAAGGCACTCTTGAGAAAGCTGCATCTGCTGCTCCTGCCCGCGCTCCTGCTCGTCCTCGGCCTCGCCGCCTGCGGCGGCGGCGAAAGCGCCGAAGAAAAGATCGTCAGCACGATCGAAGAATCGGCGACCGGCAACGACCCCGCGCTCTGCGACGAAACCCAGACGCTGAACTTCATGGAACAGACCAACTCCGGCAGCGGCAAGGAAGCCGAAAAGGAATGCGAAGAAGAAACCAAGGAAGAAGGCAGCAACGACCCTGACTCGGTCAACGTCAGCAAGGTCGAAGCCGACGGCGACAAGGCGAGCGCCGACGTCGAATTCAAGGGCGGCACCTTCGACGGGCAGACGCTCGAAGTCGCGCTGGTCGAAGAAGACGGCGACTGGAAGCTGAATGAACTGACCGGGTTCGTCAATTTCGACCCGGGTCCCTTCGTCGCCGAACTCGCCAAGCAGCTCGAAGAAGAACCGCAGATCGAAGCGGAAACCGCCAGCTGCATCATCGAAGGGATCGAAGGGCTGAAAGCCGCTGACCTGGAAGCGATGGTGATCGAAAACAACACCGAACCGATCGTCGAAATCGCCGAAGGCTGCGAATAGCAGCCGGCCCGCGGGCCCCCGCCGAGCGCATGGCTATGCTCGGCGGGTGAGCCTGCAGGAGCAGTTCGACGCGGATCCGGAGGTGGATCCGCAGCAGCAATCGGCGGCGCCGACCGAGCCCGGCGGCGATCGCGTCGAGCGGCTGCTGGCGGGGCTGAACGGGCCGCAGCGGAAAGCGGTCGAGCACGGCGAGGGGCCGCTGCTGGTCCTCGCCGGCGCCGGCTCGGGCAAGACCCGGGTCCTCACCCACCGGATCGCCTTCCTGCTCGCCACCGGCGCCGCCCGCCCCGGCGAGATTCTCGCGATCACCTTCACCAACAAAGCCGCGGCGGAGATGCGGGAGCGGGTCGGCCAGCTGATCGGCCGCTCGGTGCGGGCGATGTGGGTGACGACCTTCCATTCCGCCTGCGCGCGGATGCTGCGGGTCGAGGCCGAGCGGCTCGGCTACTCGAAGGGCTTCACGATCTACGACCAGGCCGACTCGCTGCGGATGCTGAAACGGTGCCTGACCGAGCTCGGGGTCGACCCGAAACGGTTCCCGCCGCGGGCGATCCACGCGAAGATCTCCGGCGCCAAGAACCAGCTGATCGACTCCGACACCTACAACGAAACCACCCACGGTGAATTCGAGGAGATCGTTGCCGAAGCGTTCCCGCTCTACGAGAAACGGATGCGCGAAGCCAACGCGATGGACTTCGACGATCTGCTCGTCCGCACCGTCAACGTCATCGAGCTCTCCGAGGAGGCGCGGGAGCGCTGGCGCCGCACCTTCCGCCACATTCTCGTCGACGAGTACCAGGACACCAACCACGTCCAGTACCGGCTGCTCCAGCTGCTGGCCGGCGAGCACAAGGACCTGATGGTGGTGGGGGACGATTCGCAGTCGATCTACGGCTTCCGCCACGCCGACGTCCGCAACATCCTTGACTTCGAAGAGGACTTCGAGGACGCGGCGGTGGTCAAGCTCGAGCAGAACTACCGCTCGACGCAGACGATCCTCTCCGCCGCCAACGCGGTGATCGAACGCAACCGCGAGGGCCTGAAGAAGGAGCTCTGGACCGAAGATGAGGGGGGCGACTCGGTCCAGCTCAACGAGCTGACCGACGAGCACGAGGAGGCGCGCTGGGTCGCCGGCGAGATCGAACGGCTGGAAGAGGAGCATGGGGTCGACCGCTCCGAGGTGGCGATCTTCTACCGGACCAACGCGATGAGTCGGGTGCTGGAGGACACGCTGCAACGCTTCGACGTCTCCTACCAGGTGATCGGCGGCACCAAGTTCTACGAACGGGCAGAGATCAAGGACGCGATCGCCTACCTCAGCCTGCTCGTCAACCCGGCTGACCTCGTTTCCTTCGGCCGCGTCGTCAACTCGCCGCGGCGGGGGATCGGCAACACGACGCAGAGCCGCGTCGCCTCCTACGTCAACACCACCGGGATGCCGGTCTGGGAGGTGATCGAGCGGGCCGAGGAGGTGTCCGGCCTCTCCGGCGCGGCGATCAAGTCGCTCGGCCGCTTCTACGAGATGATGGCGGGGCTGCGCGAACGCGCCGACGAAGGCGGCCCGGTGGCGACCCTGCTGAAGGCGGTGCTGCACGAGAGCGGCTATCTGGAGGCGCTGGCGGCGGAGCGGACGATCGAGGCCGAAGGGCGGGCGGAAAACCTGGAAACGCTGATCGCCGGCGCCGCCGAGTTCGACATCGAGCGCGAACGCGAGGGGGAGAGCGAGATCTCGCCGCTGGAGGAGTACCTGCAGCAGATCTCCCTCTACACCGAGCAGGACGGCCTCGCCTCCGAGGGCGGGCTGGTGACGCTGATGACCCTGCACAACGCCAAGGGGTTGGAGTACGACACGGTCTTCATCGTCGGCTGCGAGGAGGGCGCCTTCCCGCATCTGCGGGCGCTCGAAGAGGGCGGCGAAGAAGAGGAGCGGCGGCTCTGTTACGTCGGCATCACCCGCGCCCGCAAACGCCTCTACATGACCTGGGCGCGCGAGCGGCGCCTCTTCGGCCGGGCCGAGCACAACCTGCCCTCGCGCTTCGTCGACGAGCTGCCGAGCGAGCTGACCGAGAGCCACTCGACCGCCGCCCGCAGCCTCGGGACCAGCTGGAGCGTCTCGGTCGCCGACGAGGTGACACCGGCGCAGGCAGTTGGCCCGGCGCTGGCGCTGCAGACCGGCGACGACGTCGTCCACGCCAGCTTCGGCGACGGCGTCGTCACCGCGGTCGAGCCCGGCGGCGTGGTCGTCGTCCGCTTCTCCGGCGATGGCTCCGAGCGCAAGCTGATGGCCGACTACGCCCCGATCCGGAGGCGCTGAGGTGGCGGCACGGGTGATCGACGGCAAGGCCGTCGCGGCCGCGGTCCGCGAGCGGGTCAAGGTCGACGTCGCCGCCTACGTCGAGGAGGCGGGGCGGGTGCCCGGTCTCGCGACCGTCCTGGTCGGCGAGGATGCCGCCTCCCAGGTCTACGTGGGGATGAAGCGGCGCAACACCGAGGAGGCGGGGATGCACTCGATCCACCACGAGTACGACGCCTCGATTCGCGAGGGGGAGTTGCTGGAGCTGGTCCGCGGCCTGAACGAGGACGACGAGGTCGACGGCATCCTGGTCCAGCTTCCGCTGCCCGCCCACATCGACGAGAACACGATCGTCGCCGCCATCGACCCCGAGAAGGACGTCGACGGCCTGACCCCGATCAACGCCGGCCGTCTCGCCCACGGAGATCCGGGACTCGTTCCCTGCACGCCGGCGGGCGTGATGGAGCTGCTCGCCCACGAGGGAGTCGAGCTGGAGGGAGCCGAGGCGGTGGTCGTCGGCCGCTCGAAGCTGGTCGGGGTGCCGGTCGCCCGCCTCTTGCTGCAGGCGAACGCGACGGTGACGATCTGCCACTCGCGGACCCGCGACCTCGACGCCACCTGCCGCCGCGCCGACGTCCTCGTCGCCGCGGTCGGAGTGCCAAGGCTCCTGGGAGTGGAGGCGGTGAAACCGGGCGCCGTGGTCATCGACGTCGGCGTCAACCGGCTCGAGGAGGGCCTGGTCGGCGACGTCGACTACGAGCCGGTCGCCGAGGTCGCCGCCGCGATCACGCCGGTTCCCGGAGGAGTCGGCCCGATGACGATCGCCATGCTTCTCTCCAACACGCTCCAGGCCGCCAGGGCTCGAACCACCTGACCTTGGCCAGGCGGCCCGAGACAAGGTTTTCGGGTCTCCCTCTCGTATATCTCCTTGAATGGCAACCTCAAGGAGGAAGAGATGGACGCGGACAGGCTGAGCACGGGGGAGAAGATCGCCGGCGTATCGGCCGTCCTTCTCTTCATCTTCATGTTCTTCGATTGGTTCAACGCCGAAGTGTCGGTCAACAGCGGCGGCTTCGTGGGCAGCGCCAGCAGCGGCGGCAACGCCTGGGAAGCCTTCGGCGGGATCGACCTCTTTCTGCTGCTGACGGTCGTCGTCGCGGTCGCGGTCGCAGTGATCCGGCTGACCGACGCGGTCTTCGAGCCGCCGTTCCCACTCAACGTCGCCGTCGTCGTGCTCGGCGGCGTCTCGGTGCTGCTCGTCCTCTACCGGATCATCGACCCGCCCGGCGGCGGCGAGCTTGCCGGCGTCTCGGTCGACATCAGCCCCACCGTCGGCGCCTTCCTCGGGCTGATCGCGGCCGCGGGCATCACCTACGGCGGTTACCGGGCGATGCAGGAAGAAGGGACCTCCTTCGGCGACATCGGCGACCAGCTCTCGAGCGGTCGCGGCACCGGCACCGGTGCCACTCCGCCGCAGCAGCCGCCCGCGGCTACTCCACCGCCTCCGACGCCCCCGCCGCCGAGCTCGGGCCAGGGCGGTCCGCCGCCCCAGTAGCCACTCCTCTGGCGACCTGCTTGGCGAAGGCGATGATGGTCATCATCGGGTTGACGCCGACGGAGGTCGGGAAGAGCGAGGCGTCGGCGACGTAGAGGCCGGCGGTGCCGTTGACCGAGCCGTCGACGGCGCAGACTCCACGGCGCGGATCCGCTGAGATCCGCGCCGTCCCCATCGGGTGGAAGGCCTCCAGCCGCAGCTCCGAGGGCTTGAAGCGGGTGGCCTCGAACTGCGGCAGGTCGCCGGGCTTGAGCACGCCGGCGCGGGCGATGTTGGGGTAGACCTCGGTCGCCCCGGCGGCGAAGTGGACTTCGGCGGCGCGGGCGATCCCGAAGGCGACGTGGCGGGCGTCGTCCTCGCTCAGCTTGTAACCGGCGCGGAGCGCCCCTTCGTTGGCGAGGCCGACGGTGCCCTGCGAGCGGTCGCAGAGGTGAACGCCGATCGAGCCGATGTGGCCGAAGTCGAGCAGCGAGCGCTGGTGCTCGGCGCCGGTGCCGGCCAGCCAGGCCCCGCCGAAGGCCAGCGGCGTGAAGGTCGCCTCCAGCAGGATCCGATGCTGCGCCTCCCACTGGTCGACGTAGTAGCTCTGCATCACGCCCTCCCAGCCGCGCACCTCCTCCTCGTAGCGGGCGCCGACCCAGCAAGCCGGATGGATGCGGAGGTGGCGGCCGACCTGGGGCCCGCCGAGGCCCGAGCGCAGCAGTAGCTCGGGAGTGCCGAAGGCGCCGCCGGCGGCGATCACGGCGCGCCTGGCGCGGACGGTGAAGGGGCGCTGGCGTCCGCTCTCCTCGCGGGCCGAGCAGGAGACCCCGACCGCGCGGCCGTCCTCGACCAGCACCCGCTGCGCTTCCGCGCCCGCCCGGATCCGGGCGCCGGCGGCGACGGCGCGAGGGAGGTAGCTGACGTGCATCCCCTGCTTGGCGTCGATCGCACAGCCGCAGGGACAGGAGCTGCACTGGACGCAGATGCCGGCGTTGCGGT
>CAMLHB010000110.1 GCA_946479725.1 uncultured Actinomycetes bacterium
TCGACCCCGAGGACCCCGAGCGCGAGCTCGAGCGTCTCGCCTTCCCGCGCCAGCCGCGGCACGACCGCATCTGCCTCGCCGACTTCTACCGCCCGCTCGCCTCCGGCGAACGCGACGTCGTCGCCCTCCAGGGCGTGACCGTCGGCCCCGAGGTGACCGAGCTGATCGAAAGGCTCGAGGCCGAAGGCGAGTTCGCCGAACAGCTCTACGTCCACGGCCTCGGCGTCCAGTCGGCCGAGGGCCTGGCCGAGTGGCTGCACTCCGACGTCCGCCGCCAGCTCGGGATCGAGCTCGACCAGGGCCGCCGCTACTCCTGGGGATACCCCGCCTGCCCCGACCAGTCCGAGCATGAGAAGGTCTGGCGCCTGCTCGACCTCGAGCAGATCGGGATGACCCTCTCCGGCGGCTACGCGGTGATGCCGGAGCAGTCGACGGTGGCGATCGTCGCCCACCATCCACAGGCGGTCTACTTCGGGATGAAGTCGGGGTTCATCCCGGCCGAGAAGGCCCCGGACGAGCTGATCGCCGGCACCGCTCGCGGCGGCGAGCTGCCGCCGGAGTCCGAGCCGGACTCCGGCGACGAGGGCGAGGACGCCGAGGCGCCCGCCCCCGAGCTCAGCCGCTGAACCTGTGCGGAACCTCGGCCGGGTGCAGCGCCGGGCGCTGCCAGTTCCGACCTTCGTAGGCCTCCTCGAAGCCGGCCCGCCGCAGGTTGCGGGTGACCGCCGACCACGAGGCCAGATCGCATTCGCCGACCTCGACGAACACGGTATGGCAACCCGCCCGATGGGCATCGCGCAGGCGCCGGTGCAGCAGGGCCGCGTTGCAGCCATGCCCGCGGGCGTGCTCCAGGGTCGTCCCCGCTCCCAGCTGCGCCACGCCATCGACGATCAGCATCGAGCCGGTGGCGACCGGCACCTCGTCGGGGCTCAAGGCGGCGGTGTAGCAGTGCCACCCGTTGCGCTGCGGCAGCGAGAAGAACAGCGTTCCCGCCACCAGGGGCATCTCCAGCGCTTCCGCCGCGATCGTGCTCAGGCCTTCGCCTTCGGCTTCGTCCTGCCCGAGCCTGTAGATCGTGATGCCCGGATCGATCTCGAAGTCCGGCGGCGAGCCGTCGCGGACCATTTTGATCCAGCCCGCTCCCCGCTCGTAACCGCGGTGCCCCAGCCAGCTTTCGGCTTTTGGCGCTCCGGGCCGCCCCGCCGCCACCGGAATCCGGTAGTCGACTTCGCGCGCCCGCATCCATTCGATCGCCGCGGCCAGGTGGCCGCCCTCGATCGCGCCAGGCTCCGCCGCACCCTGGATTTGCTGCAGCAGATGGATCTCGGGCAGGTCGCCGAAGGCGGTCGCCTGCACCGGTCCAAACCTCTCAACTTCTACCCCCGATTCGGAGATTGCTTCCGGAACCACTGAATCCCACATGTCGCGCCGGAAGCGCTGCGCGACCCTCTCCAACACTGCCGAGTCGTATCTCACCGCTCCCCTTCCCCCAGTTCGCGTGAGTTGATGGCCGATTGCTCGACTCTATGCATATTAGTGTAGACCCGTCAAGGAACCTTGCTGATCCGGCTAAGAAGAACTCGCAGCGAGAAGGGGGACCGGGCGCCGCTTGGATGGGGCGGCGCCGGCCCGCGCGCCTTCTCGACTCGGGGAGTGCCGGCCTGGGAATGGTGGCGGCACGCCTCCCTCGCCATGTTAGTTAAATACAACAGAGTTTTTTAGCGCTTTAGGCCGTATTGGCGAGTCACGCCCGCGGTTGGCTCGCCCGCGCCCGCGGCTTCGGGTCCAAGCGCACCGGGGCGGCCGAAACCGCCTGAACCCGCAGGTCGCTCCAGGTCAAGCCCTCGCGGACCAGCGCCGGCAGCCCGAGGGCGACCGCGGTGGCGATCTCGACCGCCTGCAGGATCACGCCGTAGGCGAGCGCGTCCTGGGTGCTGACGTCGAAGCCGGTGTGGAGGACGCTGATCACCGCCAGCTGGAAAACCCCGATGTTGGAGGGCGTCGCCGGCACCACCGCGGTGACGTTGACCGCGAAGAGAACCGCGGCGGCGGCGCCGATCCCCGCCTGTCCGTCGAGCCCAAGCGCGTAGAGCAGCGCCCAGCAGGCGGCGAGCTGGATCGCCCAGGCGGTCAGCTGCGCAACCGCAGCGGCGGTTCCCTGCCGGAGGTTCCGGAAGACCGTCAGTCCCGCCCGCACCTGGACCAGGGCACGCCGCACCGTTGCCCCCAGCCTGCCGAGGCGGCCGCTCGCATTGCGGCGCATCAGCAGGGGCGCGAGCAGGACCACGAGGAGGACCAGCAGCGGCACCAGGCTGAAGGCGAAGATCTGCTTCGTTCCCGAGTGGAAGAGCGGCGTCGTCGAGACGATGATCACGCCCAGCAGGACCAGTGCGATCAGGTTCAGCATCGTCTGCGAGACCAGCGTTCCCAGCAGCACCGGGAAGGTCTCGCGCATGCGGCCGCTGCGCCGGGCTAGCGTCATCGCCCTGGCGGGCTCGCCCAGGCGCGCCGGCAGCGTCGCCGACATCAACACCCCGATCATCGTCGCCGAGGTGACGTCGCGGCGGCGGATCGGCCGGTTCGGCAGGGCCGCGCGCGCGATCCAGTACCAGGAGGCGGCGCGGAAGAAGAGCGAGGTCGCCATCAGGGCGCAGGCGATCAGGACCCAGGTCAGGTTGGAGCGGACGATGCTTTCGACCACCTTGTCGACGCCGATCTTCTGGGCCGCGAGCAGGGTGAGGCCGACCCCGAGGATGCCGGCGACCGCGAGGCCGAGGCGGCGGGCGACGGCGCGGCCCTTGTTTCCGGCCTGGGCGGGAGCGGGGTCGAGCGAGGGCAGGCGCTCGGCGGGCCGCCGGGGGCCGCCGTCGGCGGGGCGCATCCCCGCCCAATGGGCGAACTTCTCGCTCGCCAGGGATGGCTTGGGCGCCTCGATCGCCCGCTCGTAGACGGCGGTCACCTGGTCCGCCACCCGCGGCCACGCGTACCTTTGCGCGCTGCGCCGAGCCGCCTCCCCCATCTCCTGCAGCCGCTCCGGCTCGAAGTGGACCCGCTGCAGCTCCTCGGCCAGGCGCTGTGGATCGCCGGGCGGGACCAGGAGGCCGTCGATGCCGTCGGAGACGACGTCGCTGTAGCCGGCGATCGCCGAGGCGATCACTGGGGTCCCGGCGGCAAAGGCCTCGGTCAGCACCATCCCGAAGCTCTCCCCCGAAAGCGAGGGGGCGCAAAGGAGGTCGGCGCGGTGCAACGCCTTCCAGAGGTCTTCGCGGGAGACGCGGCCGCGGATGTCCATGAAGCGCAGGAGGTCGGGGTCGGCGACGTAGCGCAGCACCTCCTCGCGTTCGGTGCCGATCACGGTCAGCCGGCAGGGCACATGCTCGACCAGGGCGTTGAAGGCGGCGAGCAGGATCGGCAGCCCCTTGCGCTCCTCGGAGCGGCCGACGAAGAGGATCTGAAGCTCCGGGCCCGTGGCCTTCGGCTCGTCCGGAGCAACGTCGACGTCGACCCCGTTGGGGATGATCGTGTACTCGCCGCCAAACCAGCGGCGGCCGGTCCAGGCGGCGGCTTCGGAGACGGCGATCCGGGCCGAGAGCCGATTGAAGACCCGGCGGGCGCCGAGGGCGTTGGCGATGTAGTTGGGCAGCGCCTTGGTCGAGTAGGCGTGGAAGGTGCCGACCACGGGATCGTGGGCGCCGAGCGTCGCGTTCCAGCCGACCAGCGGCACCATCGGCTCGTGCACGTGGATGACGTCGAATTCGCCGCGCCGGACGAGGATCCGCGGGGCGACCACGCCCCCCGCGGGGAACGGCGCCAAGTTCGAGACCGAGCCGTTGGCGCCGAAGCCCGCGGTGCGGCCGAGTGGCACCAGGTAGTCGGGCAGGTCGAGGATTTCCGCCGGCGCCCGGTGCAGGGCGCGGCTGAGCCGCCCAGGCGGGTCGACGGGAGCGAGGACGCGGACATCGTGGCCTCGCCCCAGGAACTCCTCGGCAAGCGCCTCGACGTGCCGGTTCACGCCCCCCTGGTAGGACCAGGAATATGGCGAGACGAGACCTATGCGCACGGGCCGCTAAGGGTAGATCATCGCCCGGCAGGCTCTGGCGGGCCGAAGGACAGCCTTTGGGACCCTAGATCTGGGTGGCGATCAAGCCGAGGATGCCGACGACGAGCGTCCCGATCAGCCCGCCCCCGACCTGCATCAGGGTGTGGTTCAAGGCGCCGAATTCGCTCCGAAGCCCTTGCACGTCCCTGCGCAATTCCCGCACTTCCGTCGCGATACCGCCGACTCGACCGTTCAGGTCGTCCAGCCGCGAATCGGTCCAGGTGGATCTCATTGCCCTCATGCCCTCCAGGCTAGGGAGAAAAGTCATACGTGTGGCGCACGCAAGTGTAACTTTTCGTCTGCTGCCATGCTTTCTGCGGATCTTGCGGCATTCTCTGCCCAGGCGAAGCCGGTGAAGACCAGTAGGTAGGCCGCGCCGATCTCCAGCACGAGTGCCCCGGAGTCGTTGGCGAGCGTTCCGACTACCGTCGCGGCAAGGGCGCCGGCGAGGCCGGCGCGCATTGCCGGCACCCCTCCCAACCAATCTCGCAGCTGGTTGCGGCGCAGGTAGGCGAGCACCGCTGCTGCCAAGACCAGCGGCAGGAAGGCGAGCAGGACGGGACGGGCGAAGCTGTGAGCCGAGAGCTGGAGCCGGCGCTGGGCGACGTCGGCGAGGTCTCCCAGGCCACCGGCATCGAGGACCGAGCGGGTGAGGTGCGCGTTGGCGCCGCTGACGAGGTCGACGAGGGCCAGCAGCGCGAGGACGGCGACGGGCGCCGCGACCGCGGCGAGCAGGAGCGGACGCCGGCCGCGGCCGGCGACGACCGCGGCGGCGACGGCGGCGCCCAGCGGGAAGACGATCGCGGCGCCGACGTCGGCGCCGAAGCGCCCGGCGGCGAAGACGAAGGCGGCGAGGAGACCAATCACGAGGAAGGCGAGGGCCGCCGCCCGGCCGGAGGTCCTGGGCGTGAACCCGGCGAGCGCCGCCCCCGTTCCCGCCGTCACCAGCACCGCCAGCAGCGCCTCGAGCTCGTTGCCGATGCCGTAGAAGCGGACGCCGAGGCCCGGATTCGGGCCCAGCAGCGAGAGCGAGGTCAGCGGCGAGCCGGCGACGACGTCGACCGCGTAGGCGGCGGCGGTCAGGCCGGAGGCGACCGCAAGCGCCCGGTAGCCCCGCAGCGGCAGCAGGGTCGCGGCGGCCAGGAGCGGCGCCAACAGGAGCACCAGCACCCGTTCGGCGGTCTCCCCCGGTTCCAGCGCCGCTCCGATAAGCAGGACGAGCGGGAGGTAGACGAGCGCGAGCCCGACGACCCGGACCGCCGGCCGCGCCAGGCGGCCGCGGCTGAGCAGGGCGACCAGCGCCAGTGCCGCCACCCAGATCACGACGTTGAGGCCGATGACCGGCCCGCGGCGATGTGAGATCACCGCCATGCGGGCGCCGAACGATTCGATCGCGGCGGCGTCGACCGTCCCCTCGCTGCGGATCGGCTGCCCGGTCATCTCCGGTGGGATCGGGACGCCGAAGTGCTCGAGGATCGTCGGCGCGACGTCGGTCGAGAGAACGTAGCCATCGATCCGGGTGCTGTCCGAGGTGAGGTTGCCGTCGAAACCGGCTCCCGCGATTCCAATCGGCAGCGGCGCGTCGCTCCTGCCGGTCGGACGGGCGATCGCTATCACGAGGTCGTGCCTCCTGGGCGGAATTGACTCGATGTCGCCCTTGCGGATCTTGAAAAGCCGTGGCGGAATACCGGCCTGCCTCAGGGTCGAGCGGAGCAGCCCGGGGACGATGTCGGCAGGTGCCGACTCAGCTCGTTCCTTGACCTGCCGCCACCAGGCAGCGGGTTCTCCGCCTCGCGGCGGCAGGTCTTCGTCGTATAGCGAGTCGAAGACGCGGTTCCCTTGGCCGATGTCGAGGTAGGTCTGGGCGGCCGGGACCTTGCCGAGCCCGGCGCTCATCAAGCCGGGCGAGAGGCCGGCGTTCGTCAGCTCGGCGACCGTGGTCTGCGGCGGCAGCAGCAGGAGCTGGGCTTCCGGCAGCGCCTCGGCCCGCGCCGCTGGCGCCGCGGCCGCCAGCACGGCGAGCGCTATCGTCACCGAGATGGCCGACCGTACGTTCGCCAAGTTCACGTTTTTCAAGATCGATCCAGCCTGGCGTCGTCGGGACCCGGAGCTGCGGGCGGCCGACAAGCAGGAGTTCCTCGCCGCCTGCGAGGACTTCGGCATCGACCGCTCTTTGCGCGCCTACTCAACCATAGGAACGCGCGGCGACGTCGACCTGGTCCTGCTCAGCCAGAGCGCAAACCTCAACGACATCCACACCTTCCACGTCGTTCTCGGGCAGAGCGGCCTGGCGAAATGGGCCGAGACGCCGCACTCGTTCCTCTCGATGACCAAACGCTCGCCCTATTCGGCCGAGGACGCCCGGCCGGAGATCTGCACCTCCGAACGCAGGTACCTCTTCCTCTACCCGATGGTCAAGCAGCGCCGCTGGTACGGGCTGGCGCCGGAGGAGCGCGGCCGGATCATGAAAAGCCATATCGAGGTCGGCCGCCGCTACCCGGAGATCACGATCAATACGACCTACTCCTACGGGATCGACGACCAGGAGTTCGTCGTCTGCTTCGAGGGCGATGACCCGGGCGAATTCCTTGACCTCGTCAACGAACTGCGCCCAACCGAGTCGAGCGAGTACACCGAGCGCGAGACCCCGATCTTCACCTGCGTGGCGATGTCGGTGCGCAAGGCGCTGGACGCGCTCGATGGCACCCCCAGCGCCGTCGGCGCCGGCGCCCCGGCGCCCGGCTGAAGCGGCGAGTTCCCTATTCTTTCGCGCTCCCATGAGCAAGATCGGAACCGAAGAGACCCCCCTCCGCGTCGCCATCGTCGGCGCCGGCCCATCCGGCTTCTACGCGGCTGAGCACATCCTCAAGGACGGCGATCTGCACGCCCAGGTCGACCTGTTCGACCGCCTGCCGAGCCCCTTCGGGCTGGTTCGCGGAGGCGTCGCCCCCGACCATCCGAAGATCAAGTCGGTGATCCGCGTCTACGAAAAAACCGCGGCCCGCGACGGCTTCCGCTTCTTCGGCAACGTCAAGATCGGCCACGACGTCGAGGTCGAGGAGCTGGAAAGGCTCTACCACGCGATCGTCTTCACGGTCGGCTGCGAGACCGACCGCCAGCTGGGGATTCCCGGCGAGGACCTGCCCGGCAGCCACGCCGCCACCTCTTTCGTCGGCTGGTACAACGCCCATCCCGACTACGCCGACCACGAATTCGACCTCTCCTGCGAGCGCGCCGTGGTGATCGGCAACGGCAACGTGGCGATGGACGTCGCCCGGATGCTGGCCCTGACCGACCACGAGCTGCGCCAGACCGACACCGCCGACCACGCGATCGAGGCGCTCGACCGCAAGCAGATCCGCGAGATCGTCGTCCTCGGCCGCCGCGGACCGGTCCAGGCCGCCTTCACCAACCCGGAGATCAAGGAGCTCGGGGAGATGGAGGACGCTGACGTCGTCGTCGACCCGGCCGAGGTCGAGCTCGACCCGGCCAGCAGGGCCTTCGTCGAGTCCGACGAGGCCGACAAGACGACCAGGGTCAACTACGAGACGCTGGTGGAGTTCTCCGAGCGCCAGCCGGAGGGCAAGAAGCAGCGGATCGTCCTCCGCTTCCTCGCCTCCCCGGTGGAGATCAAGGGCGACGGCAAGGTCGAATCGATCGTCGTCGGCCGCAACGAGCTG
>CAMLHB010000111.1 GCA_946479725.1 uncultured Actinomycetes bacterium
GAGGGTGATGATGTCCTTGTTGCCGGTGGCGGTGACGAAGATGTCGGCGCTCTCGACGACTTCCTCGAGCTTGCGCACCTCGTAGCCCTCCATTGCCGCCTGCAGGGCGCAGATCGGATCGATCTCGGTGACGATCACGCGGGCGCCCTGGCCGCGCAGGGAGTCGGCGCAGCCCTTGCCGACGTCGCCGTAGCCGCAGATCACCGCGACCTTGCCGCCGATCATCACGTCGGTGCCGCGGTTGATCCCGTCGACCAGCGAGTGGCGGCAGCCGTAGAGGTTGTCGAACTTGGACTTGGTGACCGAGTCGTTGACGTTGATCGCCGGGAACAAAAGATCGCCGGTCTCGGCCAGCTGGTAGAGCCGGTGCACGCCGGTGGTCGTCTCCTCGGTGACGCCCTTGATCCCGGCGGCGGCGCGGGTCCAGCGCTGCGGGTCCTCCTCGAGCGAGCGCTGCAGCGTCTGCAGGACGATCTTGAACTCCTCCGATTCGGCGGAGTCGGGATCCGGAACCGAGCCGGCCTTCTCGAACTCGACTCCCTTGTGGACGAGCAGGGTGGCATCGCCGCCATCGTCGAGGATCATGTTCGGGCCCTCGCCGTCGGGCCACATCAGCGCCTGCTCGGTGCACCACCAGTACTCCTCCAGGGTCTCGCCTTTCCAGGCGTAGACGGGGATGCCGGCCGCGGCGATCGCCGCGGCGGCGTGGTCCTGGGTGCTGAAGATGTTGCAGCTGGCCCACCGCACCTCGGCTCCGAGGGCGACCAGGGTCTCGATCAGGACCGCGGTCTGGATCGTCATGTGGAGCGAGCCGGTGATCCGCGCGCCTTTCAGCGGCTGGGCGGCGCCGTACTCCTCGCGCGTCTGCATCAAGCCGGGCATCTCGACCTCGGCGAGGGAGATCTCCTTGCGGCCGAAATCGGCGAGGCCGATGTCGGCGACCTTGTAGTCCTGGGTGTCGGTTGCGGTAGCCGTGCTTGAAGTCATCGGAGCAATGTAGCGTGCCGGTCGTGAGCGCGGCAGACACGGAGAAGCGGCTCGCCGCGGAGGCGGCCGCGGAGCTGGTCGAGAGCGGGATGACGCTCGGTCTGGGCACCGGCTCGACGGTCGCGCACCTGCTGCCGGCGATCGCCCGCCGCGGTCTGACCGAGATCCGCTGCGTCGCCACCTCGGTCGCCACCGAGGACCAGGCGCGGGATCTGGGGATTCCGGTCGAGGAGTTCGACTCGCTGGACCGCCTCGACATCGCGATCGACGGCACCGACGAGGTGACGCCCGACGGCTGGCTGATCAAGGGCGGCGGCGGCGCCCACCTGCGCGAGAAGATCGTCGCCGCGGCGGCCGACCGCTTCGTCGTCATCTGCGACTCGAGCAAGCCGGTGGAGGCGCTGAGCTGGCCGGTGCCGCTGGAGCTGTTCGGCTTCGGCGCCGCCTCGACCCTGGCGCGGCTCGGCTCCGAGGTGACGCTGCGGGACGCCCCGCGCAGCCCCGACGACGGCGTCATCGCCGATTACCACGGCCCGGGACTCGACGACCCGGGGGCGCTGGCGGCGCGCCTGGAGGCCGACCCCGGCATCGCCGCCCACGGCCTCTTCCCCCCGGATATGGTCAGTGAGGTGTTCGTCGCAAGGGGAGGCGCCGTCGACCGCACCAGTTTCACCTGAGCCAAAGGAGACCCCCCAGATGACCGATTTCAGCGCCCTGGAGATCGCCGGCCGCATCGCCACCCCGAGCGACTCCGACTGGGACCTGGCCCGCCAGGCCTGGAACCTCGCCGCCGACCAGCACCCGCGCGCCGTCGCCTTCGTCGAGAGCGGCGAGGACATCGCCGCGGTCGTCGCCTTCGCCGCCGCGAATGGGCTGCGCGTCGCCGGGCAGGCAACCGGGCACGGCGCCGTCGCCCTCGGCTCGCTGGAGGACGCGATCCTGGTCAAGACCGAGCGGATGCGCGGGATCGAGGTCGACCCGGAGACGCGGATGGCCCGCGTCGAGGCCGGCGTCCTCTCGGTCGAGCTGACCGAAGCCGCCCAGGGTCACGGGCTCAGCTCACTGCCCGGCTCGTCCCCCGACGTCGGCATCGCCGGCTACCACCTCGGCGGCGGCCTCAGCTGGTTCGGGCGCGAATACGGGTTCGCCTGCAACCGGGTGCGGGCGATCGAGCTGGTCACCGCCGACGGCGAGGCGCGCACGGTCGACGCCCGCAACGAGCCCGACCTCTTCTGGGCGCTGCGCGGCGGGGGCGGCGACTACGCGATCGTCGCGGCGCTGCACATCGAGCTGGTCCCGGTCGCCGAGGCCTACGGCGGCGCCCTCCTCTTCCCCGCCGCGGTCGGCGCCGAGGCGGTGCGGATCTGGCGCGACTGGGCCGCGGGGGTAGGCGAGAACGTCACCTCGGTGGTCCGCTTCCTGCGCCCGCCCGACATTCCCGACGTCCCCGAGCCGCTGCGCAACACGCCGCTGCTGACGATCGACGGCGCCTGCATCGGCAGCCGCGAGGAAGGCGAGGCCGCCTTCGCGCCGCTGCTGGAGATCGGCGAGCCGATCATGAACACCTTCGACCAGGTGCAGCCGGCGGCGCTCTGCCGAATCCACATGGACCCCGAGCAGCCGGTCCCCGGGCTCGGCCACCACCGCGTGCTCCGCGAGCTGCCCGACGAGGCGATCGACGCCTTCGCCTCGATGTCTGACGCCGATTCCGGGACGCCGCTGCTGCTCACGGAGATCCGCCAGATGGGCGGCGCTCTCTCCCGCCCTTCCGAGAACGGCGGCGCCCTCTCCCACCTCGACGCCAAGTTCGCCATGTTCGGGATCGGGATGCCGATGACGCCAGAGCTGGGCCAAGCGATCGAGGCCCACCACGACCGCCTCCACGCCGCGATGGAGCCCTGGGCGGCCGACGGCGGCTACTTCAACTTCGCCGAGCGCCCCTGCGACGCCGACGCGATCCTCCCGCCCGCGGTCTGCGCCCGCCTCAGCGAGGTGAAGCGCCGGTACGACCCCGACGGCCGCATCATCGGCAGCCACGCGGTCTCGCTGGACCCGGCAGCGTAGTCCGGCTATCGCTCACGGCGGGTTGGCGGCGGAGATTTCCGCGAGCTTCAGGTAAGAGGGGTCGTCCTCCCCGACCAGGCCCGCTACCGCCTTGACCGCAGCGTCGACGTCCTCGGGCGTGGCGAGGGCCACCTCCTCGATGTCGCCCCAGTCTCTGGTCCGCGAGAAAAACGACTTGAAGATAACCAGCGAGGCGCAATCGAGAACCGGGATCTGAGTGCCTTGCAGATCCACCCAGACCACTCCATTGGCGACCTCGTCGTGGAGCGGTAGGTTGTTGAGGAAGAGGTCGACCGGGACGCCGTCCCAGAAGAGCCGGATTTGTCCGTCGCGGACCGTTTTCTCGACGTCGGCCTGATCCACCCGGACTCCGTCGGGAAGCGCGGCCAAGACCTCCGCCGCCTTCTCGGCATCGACGAAGACGTTGACGTCGAGGTCGCGAGTGCCCCGCGGCTCCTGGACGCAGTAGGCGAGGGCGATCGCCCCGCCGAAGGCGTGAGGCAACGAGTGCGCCTTCAGTGCCGCATGAATGGCCAAGAGCTTTTCGACGAGCTCGGCATTCATGGCGTGCCTGTTTTGGCCAAGCGGTCCTTGAGCGGCGGATAGGCCATCTCCGCGCGCGGCCGGTAGGGAAGCGCCTCGGCCAATCCAAGAACCTGGTTGAGGATCTTCCCGGCCCGCTTTGGATCCACCGGCGGTTCGCGTTTCTCGACCGCGAGCTTCACCCCAGCCGCGGAAGCGATCCGCAGGAGCGCGTCGGCCCCAGGCTCGCGATGGCCTTTCAGATAGGCGTTGAGCACTGACCGCGGAATCCCGGCGCGACGAGCGAGCTCGGCTTGACGGAGGCCACTCCGCTCAAGGACATCGGCGATCAATCCCCTCGCAGGCATACGGGTATGTTAGCGAATCCGCTAACGACCCGCCGCGGCTTGATCGGCGATGACCAGCATGTTCTCGTTCCTCACCCGCCCCGCCGGGATCGATTCGTCACCGGCGAGGAGCTTCTGGAGAGGGTCGCGCTTGTCGGGGCCGGTGACGAGCCAGACGATGCGGCGGGCCTCGTTCAGGGCGGGATAGGTGAGGGTCATGCGGAGGTGGTCCTGGTAGGGCTCGGCGGTGATCGCGACGCGGCGGTCGCCGACCTCGAGGACGGGGTCGCCGGGGACGAGCGAGGCGGTGTGGCCATCGGGGCCGAGGCCGAGGTGGACGAGGTCGAAGCGGTCGGGCAGGGTGGCTTCGTAATCGCGGGCGGCGGCGGGGAGGTCGCGCTGGGTGACCGGCATCGGGCGCAGGGTCGACTGGTGGTCCATCGAGAGGCCGAGGACCATGTGGGTGAGGTTGCGGGCCTCGTCGCCGGGGGCGGCGACGCGCTCGTCGACCTGAAAGAGCCGCGTCCGCTCCCAGGGCATCTGCTCGAGTTCGCCGAGGATCGCCAGCATCGCCCAGGGCGAGCGGCCGCCGCTCATCGCCAGGTCGAAGGCGCCGTGCTCGGCGACCGCGGTGGCGCCGGCCTCGGCGATCAGCTCGGCGGCGCGGCGCGAGGCCCCCTTTTCGTCGCCGGCGACCTCGAACTCGATCGCCATCGCCTCAGCTCGCCTTCTCGTCGTGACCGCCGAACTGCTTGCGCATCGCCGAGAGAATCTTGTCGCCGAAGTCGCCGAGCCCGCGCGAGTAGAAGCGCTCGTGCAGGGCGGTGGTGAGGACCGGGGTCGGCACGCCCTCGTCGATCGCCGCGATCGCCGTCCAGCGGCCCTCGCCGGAGTCGGAGACGCGGCCGGTGAACTCCTCCAGCCGCGGCGATTCCCGCAGCGCCGCCGCGGTCAGGTCGAGCAGCCAGGAGCCGATCACGCTGCCGCGGCGCCAGACCTCGGCGACCTCCGGCAGGTCGAGGTCGTACTGGTAGTACTCGGGGTGGTCGAGCGGCGCCGTCTCGGCGTCGGCCTCGCGCTTGACCTTGCCGGCGTTGGCGTTCTGGAGGATGTTCAGGCCCTCGGCGTAGGCGGCCATGATCCCGTACTCGATCCCGTTGTGGACCATCTTCACGAAGTGCCCGGCTCCGTTCGGGCCGCAGTGCAGGTAGCCGTTCTCCGAGGGCGAGGGGTCGCCGTCGCGCCCCGGCGTCCGCTCGGCCGAGTCGACCCCGGGCGCCAGGCTGGCGAAGATCGGGTCGAGCCGCCCGACGGCGCGGTCGGGCCCGCCGATCATCAGGCAGTAGCCGCGCTCGAGGCCGAAGACGCCGCCGCTGGTCCCGCAGTCGACGTAGTCGATCCCCTGCTCGCCCACCTTCTCGGCGCGGCGGATGTCGTCCCGGTAGTAGGAGTTGCCGCCGTCGACGATCGCGTCGCCGGACTCCAGCACCGCTGCCACGGCGTCGACCGTCTGCTCGGTGATCTCGCCGGCCGGAACCATCACCCAGACCGAGCGCGGCGGACTCAGCTTCGCGGCCATCTCCTCCAGCGAGGCGGCGCCCTCGGCGCCCTCTCCCACCAGCTGGGAGACCGCATCGGGGTTGACGTCGTAGGCGACGACCTTGTGGCCGTCGCGCATCAGGCGCCGGGCCATGTTGGACCCCATCCTGCCGAGACCGACGATTCCGAGTTCCATGAGACCTCCGCTGGTGGCGATGCAGGGACAGGCGGACGATAGCCTGCGACGAATGAGCGACGCGGCTGATGTGCTGGCGATCTTCGGGATCAGCGGCGACCTGGCGAAGAAAATGACCTTCCGGGCGCTCTACCGGCTGGAGGAGCGCGGCAAGCTCGACCTGCCGATCGTCGGCGTCGCGATCGACGACTGGGACGACGAGAAGCTGCGCCAGCACGCGCGGGACGCGATCGGGGCCACCGTCGGCGACCCCGACGAGGACGTCTTCAGCCGCCTCGCCGAGCGACTCAGCTACGTGCAGGGGGATTACGCGGACGCCCATACCTTCGAGCGTGTGAAGAAAGCGATCGGCGACGCCAAGCGGCCGGTCTTTTACCTGGAGATCCCGCCGTCGCTGTTCGCGACCGTGGTCCAGGGCCTCGGCAGGGCGGGACTGACCGAGAACGCCCACGTGGTGATCGAGAAGCCCTTCGGCCACGACCTCGAATCGGCCCGCAAGCTGAACGACGAACTGGCCGAGGTGCTGCACGAGGAGCAGATCCTCCGCATCGACCACTACCTCGGCAAGGAGCCGGTGATGGACATCACCTACCTCCGCTTCGCCAACGCGCTGCTGGAGCCGGTCTGGAACCGGGAGCACGTCTCCCACGTGCAGATGACGATCGCCGAGAACTTCGGGGTCGCCGACCGCGGCCGCTTCTACGACGCGGTCGGGGCGATGCGCGACGTGATCCAGAACCACGCCCTGCAGGTGCTGGGGATCGTCGGCATGGAGCCGCCGACCGGCAACCACCCCGACAGCGTCCGCGACAAGAAGCTGGAGTTCTTCAAGGCGATCTGCGCGGCCGACCCGAAGCGCTACGTGCGCGGCCAGTACGACGGCTACCTCGAGGTCAAGGACGTGGCGGCGGACTCGAAGACCGAGACCTTCGCGGCGATGGAGCTCGCGGTCGACAACTGGCGCTGGGCGGGGGTGCCGTTCTTCATCCGCGCCGGCAAGTGCCTGGCGGTGAAGGCGACCGAGGTGACCGTCTTCTTCAAGCGGCCGCCGCGGCTCGGGGTCGGCAAGGGCAAGACGCCGGAACCGAACCAGCTGACGATCCGGATCGAGCCGGAACCGGGAGCCCGGATCCGCCTCTACGCGAAGGAAGCCGGCAAGGAGGCCTTCCAGGCGGCCGACATGAAGGTCCTCTTCGAGCGAGTCGAGGGGGAAGATCCCGAGCCCTACGAGCGCCTGCTCGGCGACGCGATCGCCGGCGAGCATCAGCTCTTCACCCGCCAGAGCTCGATCGAAGAGACCTGGCGCGTGGTCCAACCGCTGCTCGACGAGCCGGGCCCGGTTCACAGGTACCAGCAGGGGACCTGGGGGCCCGAAGAGGCCGCGAAGCTGACCCGCGGAATGGGCCAGTGGGCGAAGCCGTGGCTGCCGGATACCGAAGCGACGCGCCGGTCTGCCGCCTAAGGTGACCGGCGTATGCCTTCGCCCGGAGAAAGAGCCGACTCGCTGCTGAAGGAGCTGGGGTACGCCGAGTGGCGCGCCGGGCAGCGCGAGGCGGTGGTCGCCGCTCTCGAAGGCCGCGACTCGTTGATCGTGATGCCGACCGGGGGCGGCAAGAGCCTCTGTTACCAGTTGCCGGGTTTGGCGACGGACGGGTTGACGATCGTGGTCAGTCCTTTGATCGCCTTGATGCGGGACCAGTGGGGGAAGCTGAACGCCCAGGGGCATCGGGTGGCGATGATCACCTCGGGGATGGAGGACTGGGAGGTCTCCGAGGCGCTGGAGATGGTGCGCGGGGATGCTCGGATCGTCTACTGCGCGCCCGAGCGCTTCGCTTCATCCGTCTTCCTCGAAGCGCTCGCCTGCCGCGAGGTCGACCTGGTCGCGGTCGATGAGGCGCACTGCGTCTCGGAGTGGGGGCACGACTTCCGGCCCGACTACCTGCGCCTGCCCGAGGTCGTCGAGCGGCTGGGGCGGCCGACGGTGATGGCCTGCACGGCGACCGCGACTGTGCCGGTGGCGCGGGAGATCGCCTCGCGGTTCGGGATGCGCGAG
>CAMLHB010000112.1 GCA_946479725.1 uncultured Actinomycetes bacterium
CCTCTGACGTGTAGCTACCGTGGACCCGTACGGGCGCCGTTTTGATCCCGACGCCGCCGCCGGCCATCGCCGGCAGGATGACGACGGTGTCGCCGTCTTTGACGCTGGTGCCGAGACCGTCCAGCACCCGCACGTCCTCGTCGTTCAGATAGACGTTGACGTAGCGGTTGAGCTCGCCGTCTTCGCCGAAGAGCTGCTCCCCGGTGTCGGGGAACTCGCCGGTCAGCGAGCGCAGGACCTCGCCGACGTCGGCGCCGCCGGCCTCGACCTCGGCCTGCCCTCCCGTTTTCGGGCGCAGCACCGGGGGGATGCGGACGGTTGCCATGAGGCCGGTGATCCTACCTATGAGGCGATCGACTGGCGGTCGCCGCCGGCGCCGGCGCAGAATTCGTCGTAGTCGGGGAACTGGCCCATCTCCGACTCGGGGATCTCCTCGGCGTTCTCGCCGCAGATCGGGCACTCGGGGTCGCGGCGGACCTTCAGCTCGGTGAAGCGGGTACCCAGCGCCTCGTAGAGGAGCAGGCGGCCGATCAGCGGCTCGCCGGCACCGAGGATCAGCTTGATCACCTCATTGGCCTGCAACGTGCCCATCGTCCCGGCCATCACCCCGAGCACCCCGTTGGCGGAGCAGCTCGGCGCCAGCTCGGCCGGCGGCGGGGTCGGGTAGAGGCAGCGGTAGCAGGGGCCCTCGAAGGGGACGAAGGTCGAGATCTGCCCGTCGAAGCCGAGGATCGAGGCGGAGACGACCGGCTTGCGCAGCCGCACCGAGGCGTCGTTCAGCAGGTAGCGGGTGGGGAAGTTGTCGGCCCCGTCGACGACGATGTCGTAGTCCTCCATCACCGCGAGGATGTTGCTCGCGTCGAGGCGGCCGTTGTGCTCGACGACCTTGACGTCGGGGTTCAGCTGTTCGATGAAGATCCGGGCCGAGGTGGTCTTCGGCATCCCGATCCGCTCGGTGTTGTGGATCACCTGGCGCTGCAGGTTGGAGGCGTCGACCACGTCGTCGTCGACGAGGCCGATCGTCCCGACCCCGGCGGCGGCGAGGTAGAGCGCGGTCGGGGCGCCGAGGCCGCCGGCGCCAAGCAGCAGCACCTTCGCGTTCAGCAGCTTCACCTGGCCGTCGACGCCGACCTCGGGCAGCAGCGTGTGGCGCGAATAGCGCTCGCGCTGCTCGGCGGTCATCCCGTGCGCGGCGACGACCGGCAATCCCTGCTCCTGCCACTGGACGACCCCGCCGCTCATCGAGGCGACGTTCTCGTAGCCGAGCTGCTGCATCTGCGCGGCGGCGATGGCGGAGCGGTTGCCGGAGCGGCAGTAGACGATAGTCCGCGCCGACTTGTCGGGGGCGGCGGTGGCGATCTCGTCGGCCAGCAGACCCGGCGGCACCAGCCTGCCCCCCTCGAGGTGGGCCTCCTGGTACTCGTGCGGCTCGCGCGTGTCGATCAGGACGACGTCGCCGCCGTCGATCTCCTCGGAAGCCTCGAAGGGTTCGATCTCCTCGATCGTCTGAACGCGCGTGGTGTCGATGGCCATTGAAATCCCCTAAATCCGATCAGCTTTAACTTCAAAAAGTATAGCGGGACTTCAAAGCAGGTCCCTGAGCAAAGTAAAAGCGGCCCCGGGGATGGGTCCCGAGGCCGCTCGTGCTTCCGTGCTAGGACGCCCTAGCTGAAGCTGGGGCGCATCTGGCGGAGGCGGCGGACGCGCTCCTCGATCGGCGGGTGGGTCGAGAAGAGGCCGGCGATGCCCTTGCCCTTGAAGGGCTTGACGATGTAGAGGGGCTCGGACGCCTGGTTGACCTGCATCGGCATCGCCTGGGCGCCCTGCTCGAGGCGCAGCAGCGCGCTCGCCAAAGACTCCGGGTTGCCGCAGATTTCGGCGCCGCCGGCATCGGCCGCGAACTCGCGCTGGCGCGAGATCGAGAGCTGGATGATGCTGGCGGCGATCGGGGCGAGGAGGATCAGGGCCAGGTTGGCGACGAGGCTGAGCGGTGAGTTGTCGTCGCCACCGAACCACATGAACATGTAGGCCAGGTAGGTGATCGCGGCGCCGATCGCCGAGGCGACCGACTGGATCAGGATGTCGCGGTTGCGGATGTGGGTGAGCTCGTGCGCGAGGACGCCGCGCAGCTCGTCCTCGGAAAGCAGCTTGGTGATCCCGCGGGTCACGGCCACCGCCGAGTGCTTCGGGTTGCGGCCGGTCGCGAAGGCGTTTGGCTGGTCCTGGGGGATCATGTAGAGGCGGGGCATCGGCAGGTCGGCGCGCGTCGTCAGTTCGCGGACGATCTGGTAGAGCCGCGGCGCTTCCGACTCGTCGATCGGCTTGGCGCGGCTCATCGCCAGCGCCATTTTGTCGCTGAAGAAGTAGGAGAAGAAGTTGATCGCGAGGGCGATGAAGAGGAAGGTGAGGGCGGTGCTGGGACCGCCGATCGCGGCGCCGATCACGACCAGCAGACCGCCGAGCGTCGCCATCAGGATGGTGGTCCGCAGCGTCGCGCCCCAGGTGGATTGCTTGGTGGTGGTCATCGAGTAGTCGCTCCTTGGGAGTCGGGGTGTCCGTGAAGTATGCGGGGAGAGGCGGAAATCTCCTATAGGTGGAGTCCCCCATCTCGTGCCGGGGAGACCCCTATCCGCAGCGGTGCGGGTTATCCCTGCCATACAGGGATAACTCGCATCGATCTAGGCTGGAGGCGATGACTCTTGTGGTGATCGCTCTCGCGGTGGCCGTCGCGACGCTGGCGGTGGCCTGGGCGCGGGAGCGGCGGCGGCTGCGGCCGCTCGAGGATCTGGTCGAGACGATGGAGAAGGTCGACCTCTCCTCCCCGCGCCTCCACCTCCCCCCTTCGATCGACGGGGTCGGCGAGACCGAGGAGGTGGAGCGGATGGAGCTCGCCTTCCTGCGGATGATGCGGCGACTGGAGGCGGAGCGCCGCCGGGCTGGTTCGGCGGCGCTGCACGCGCAGGAGGAGGAGCGGGCGCGGGTGGCGCGCGACCTCCACGACGAGGTGAACCAGTCGCTGACGGGATTGCTGCTGCGCCTGGAGGCGGCCCGCGAGGCGGCTCCGCCGGAGCTGGAAGCCGAGATCGCCGAGACCAAAGCGCTCGCCAACCAGGCGATGACCGAGCTGCTCTCGCTTGCCCGGCAGCTGCGCCCGACGGCGCTCGACGACCTCGGGCTGGCGGCGGCGATCGAAGGTCAGGTCGAGCGGCTGGGACGCGGCGAGATCGAGACCGCGCTGGCGACCGACGGCGACTTCTCCAACCTCGGCGACGACGCCCAGCTGGTCGTCTACCGGGTCGCCCAGGAGGCGCTCAACAACGCCGCCCGCCACAGCGGCGCCGGTCGGGTTGAGGTGCGGCTGCGGCGGGCCGGGGACGGCGGCGTCGCCCTCGAGGTCGCCGACGACGGCCGCGGCTTCGCCTTCGACGAATCCGAGCGCGGCCTCGGCATCGGCGGCATGCGCGAGCGCGCCCTGCTCGTCGGCGGCGACCTGACGATCGAGTCCCGCCCCGGGGCCGGCACCACCGTCCGCCTCGAGGTCCCGGGAGAATCGCCCCGATGAGAGTGGTGATTGCCGACGATCACGGGATCGTCCGATCCGGGATCCGGTTGCTGCTGGAGCGCCAGCCGGACATCGAGGTGGTCGGCGAGGCGGCCGACGGGGCCGAGGCGCGGGACCTGGCGGTGCGGGAGCGGCCGGACCTGGCGATCCTCGACGTGAAAATGCCGAAGTTGACCGGGCTGCAGGCGACGCGGGAGATCAAGCAGCAGGCGCCGGAGGTGGCGGTGCTGATCCTCTCGATGCACGACGATGAGCGCTACCTGTTCGAGGCGCTGAAGGCGGGTGCCTCCGGCTATGTGCTGAAGGCCCAGGCCGACACCGACCTGCTGGCGGCGATCCGGGCGGTCGAGCGGGGGGAGCCGTTCCTGACGCCGGAGGCGCAGCGGACGCTGATCAAGGACGTGCTCGAGCGCGGCTCCAGCGGCGAGGAGGAGCTGACGCCGCGCGAGGAGGAGATCGTCAAGCTCGTCGCCGAGGCTCACACGACGCGGGAGATCGCCGAGGTCCTCCACCTCTCCGAGAAGACGGTCGAGAACCACCGCGCCAACGCAATGCGAAAGCTCGGTATGCGCGACCGCGTCGAGCTGGTCCGCTACGCGATCCGCCGGGGCCTGATCGAGCCGTAAAAACGCCGACGGGACGAAAACGGTCCTATATGGACCGGAATCGTCCCGTCGGCATAACCGACCTCTTCAGTAGGATTTGAAGTCGATGCTGTTTTCGACCAAAGCCGAGTACGGAGTGCGACTGATGGTCGAGCTGGGGCGCCAGCCCGGCTCGCAGCCGGTCAGCCTCGGCTCCGTCGCCGAAGCGGAGCGGCTGCCGCTCTCCTACCTGGAGCACCTGGTGGCGAAACTGCGCAAGGCCGGCCTCGTCACCTCCACCCGCGGCGCCCACGGCGGCTACCGCCTGGCGAAACCGGCGGAGGAGATCACGATGGACGCGGTGGTCGAGGCGCTGGAAGGGCAGATCGCGCCGATGGAGTGCTTCCACGACACCCCCGAAGGCAAAGTCCTCTGCTCGCACGAGTCGGACGGCGACCAGGCCTGTTCGACGAAGCTGCTGTGGATGCGCGTGCAGGGCGGGGTGACCAAGGCGCTAGCCGGCACCACCCTGGCCGAGCTGGTCGAGTTCTCCGACCACAGCGCCCCCAAGCGCGCCGCCGTCATCGGCAGCGCCGCGTAACGAACTTCGACAACCCCCAGAAACGGAGCGAAATTGGCTGAGCTGGAGATACGGAACCTGCACGTGGAGGTCGAGGACAAGAAGATCCTCAAAGGCCTCGACCTCGACGTCGAGAAGGGCAAGGTGCACGCCCTGATGGGCCCGAACGGCTCCGGCAAGTCGACGCTCGCCAACGTGATCATGGGCCACCCGGCGCTCGAGGTGACCGAGGGGACGATCACCTTCAAGGGCGAGGACATCACCGAGGCCGACCCCGAGGAGCGAAGCCAGGCCGGCCTCTTCATGGCCTTCCAGTACCCCGTCGCGATCCCGGGCGTCTCGGTCAGCAAGTACCTGCGGATGATCATCAACGCCCAGCGCGAGGCGCGCGGCGAAGAGCCGATCAAGATCAAAGACTTCGCCAAAACCGCCCAGGAGGCGATGGAGCTGGCGAGCATCCCCAAAGACTTCTCCAGCCGCTACCTCAACGACGGCTTCTCCGGCGGCGAGAAGAAGCGGATGGAGCTGCTGCAGCTGGCGCTGCTGCGGCCGGAGATCGCGATCCTCGACGAGACCGACTCGGGCCTCGACATCGACGCCCTGCGCACCGTCGCTGAGGGCGTCAACAAGTTCGCCGGCCCCGACATGGGCGTCCTGATCATCACCCACTACCAGCGCATCCTCCACATGGTCAAACCCGACCAGGTCCACGTCATGTACCAGGGGCGGATCGTCAAAGAGGGCGGCCCGGAGCTGGTCGGCGTGCTGGAGGAGAAAGGCTACGGCTGGATCAAAGAGGAGGTCGAGGCAGGCGCCGCCGCCTGACGTCCCGACGATGGAGCCGGTGAGCGCCAAGAGCCCGACCGCGGCGCCGTTCTCCGTCGAGAAGGTCCGCGCCTCCTTCCCGGCGCTGGAGCGCGAGGTCAACGGCAAGCCGGTCGCCTACCTCGACAGCGGCGCCAGCGCCCAGCGGGTGCTGGCCTCGATCCAGGCGGTCGACCGCTACGAGCGACGCCACCACTCCAACGTCCACCGCGGCTCCCACACCCTCTCGGCCGAGGCGACCGAAGCCTACGAGGGGGCGCGGGCCACGGTCGCCGACCACATCGGCGCCGCCGACCGCCGCGAGGTCGTCTTCGTCCGCAACGCGACCGAGGCGATCAACCTCGTGGCGCGGGCCTGGGGAGACGCCAACGTCGCTGCCGGCGACCGCATCGTCCTCACCGAGATGGAGCACCACTCCAACATCGTCCCCTGGCAGCAGCTGGCGGAACGGGTCGGGGCGGAGATCGACTGGGCGCCGATCGATGACGAGGGCAAGCTCGACACGGAGGCGTTCGCGGGGCTACTGGAGCGCGGCCCGAAGCTGGTCGCCGTCACCCACGTCTCCAACGTCCTCGGGACCGAGAACCCGATCCCCGAGATCGCCCGGCTCTCCCACGACGCCGGCGCCAAGCTGCTGGTCGACGGCGCCCAGGCGGCGCCGAAGCTGCCGCTCGACATGGCCGAGCTGGGAGCCGACTTCTACGCGATCACCGGCCACAAGCTCTACGCCCCGACCGGGATCGGCGTCCTCTGGACCAGGCTCGACCTGCTGCGGGAGATGCCGCCCTTCCTCGGCGGCGGCTCGATGATCCGCAAGGTGACCAGGGAGGGCACGACCTACGCCGACCCGCCCGCCCGCTTCGAGGCCGGCACCCCGGCGATCGCCCAGGCGATCGGGATGGCCTCGGCCCTGCGCTGGCTCGACATGATCGGGATGGAGGCGGTGCGCGAGCACGAGGAGCAGATCGCCGACTACGCGCTCGAGCGCCTCGCCGAGGTGCCCGGCCTGCGCGTCTTCGGCCCGCCTCGGGGCGAGGGCCGGCTCGGCCCGGTCTCGTTCGAGATCGAGGGCATCCACGCCCACGACGTCTCCGAGATCCTCGACCGCCACGGCGTCGCCGTCCGCGCCGGCCATCACTGCGCCCAGCCGCTGATGGACCGGCTGCAGATCGCCGCCACCGCCCGCGCCAGCTTTGGCGTCTACACGATCCCCGAGGAGATCGACCGCCTGGTCGAAGGCCTCGAAGACGCGCGTAAGGTGTTCGATCTCTGATGGACGAGCTCTACCGCGACCAGATCCTCGAGCACTACAAGCGGCCGCACAACTTCGGCCATCTCAAGAGCCCCGACCTCGAGTTCGAGGACACCAACCCGTTCTGCGGCGACGAGCAGCATGTGACGATCGAACTCGACGAGGACGACCGAGTCGCGGCGATCGCCTTCGAGGGCAAGGGGTGCGCGATCTCCACCGCCGCCACCTCGCTGCTGACCGACGAGCTGGTCGGCAAGAGCCGCGAGGAACTGCTGAAGCTGCCGAAAGAGTTCGTCCTCGAGCTGCTCGGGATCGAGATCTCGGCGACGCGGATGAAGTGCGCGATGCTGGGCCTGAAGATCGTCAAGAGCGCCTCCCTCGGCCAGGCCGCCGAATGGGAGGACGAGGGCGAGGCCGGCGACCCGGTCGAAGCGGTCGCCGACCTCGGCCAGCTCTAGCGAATTGCCTACGGCATGTTCGCCAGCGTCTCCTCGCTCGGCTGCATTACCGCGAAGACGGCACCGTGCGGATCGGCGACGACGGCAAAGCGGCCGACCGGGACGTCGAGCGGCTCCATCCTCACGTCTCCCCCGCCGCCCGTGACCTTCTCCAGGGCGGCGTCGGTGTTCTCGACCGTGAAGTAGACGAGCCAGTGCGCCGGTACCTCATCGGGCAGGAAACCGGCGATGTCGAGCATGCCGCCGACCATCGAATCGCCGGCTTTCCAGATCGTGTAGGTGCCAACCCGCGGCGACGGTTCTTCCTGGGTGCCCCAGTTAAAGACGGACGGGTAGAAGTCCTTGGCGGCGGCGGTGTCGCGGGTCCCCAACTCGTTCCAGCCGAAACAGCCGGCCTCGTTGACCAGCTCGGCGCCGGCGAACGTGCCGGGCTGCCAGAT
>CAMLHB010000113.1 GCA_946479725.1 uncultured Actinomycetes bacterium
ACCTCCTGATCCGCTCCCGCTACCGGCACCGCTTCGGCAGCTTCGCCGGCTCCCTCGGCGGCATCGAGCTGATGGACGGACTGGGCGTAATGGAGGAGCACGATGCGGTTTGGTGAACGCCTCAGCCTTCGAGTTCAGCAAAGCTGGGGATGATGGCTGAAGCAAGCACCTGTTCGAGTTGCGGCGAGCGGGTTGCATCCGACCGCCGCGCTTGCTCCGCATTGCGCCCATTCCCTCGCCAGCAGGAAAGCGGCTCACTCCACGTCGCCGACAGAGGCCCATAGGTTACGAAGGTTTCGGTGAGTTCCCTGAACTCCCCTTCTTCGAGTAGGTATTCGCTGCTCATGGGAAGTTCCGGGGCCGCTACGAGCACCGTGCCCATCTGCAGGGGCTCGCTACTGCCATCGTGCACCAGGGCGATCGAGAGTTCGAACAGGTAGAGCCCCGGCAGATGATCGGTCGGCTCGCTGGCCAATTCTTCGGCCGCTACCCCGATTTCGTTTCCCACTCGGTCAGGGTCGACGCCCACGCGGACTGCGAAACGATCCGCTTTGTTCCCCGCGACCTGCTGGTGCAAGGGGGTTTCAACGATCTCCCCCGGCTCCGCATCGGGTGGCAGCTGAACCCCGTAGCGCTCCGAGAGGGGCAGGGACCCTTGCGTGAAGCACAGCGGAATTGGATAGACGCGCAGAACCCGGATCTGGGCGCGGCTGATGACGGACGTGCCGCGCCCGTCATTCTTGACGATCAGCTCCAACTCGGGTTTGCTGGGCGGGGGACCGTTCTTGGATATTAGGTCGACCCGTTCGAGCCGAGATGCCCGCGCCCGCGCGACAGGGGCGGATTGGTCACCCTCAACAAAAGTCAGGTAGGCGAGCACAAGAGCAATTGCCGTCAACAGGGCCGAGATGATTCCTGCCCAGGCGGCGCCCCTGTGCAGGCGCCCGTCCCGATCCGGCCCCGACCGACCACCATCCTCCCGGCGGTCATGCCCCGCCCTACGCCCATGCGGCCGCCGCTTGCCGTCCATACCTCCCGGATATCGCCCTTTCAGGTTAATCCTTGAGTACCGGAACGTTGCCCTTCGAAGGCGCTTAGCTCCGGTGCTCGGGGTTCGGCGAGTCGAAGCGGCAACCGGCTTCCCACTCCTCGGGCTGGTTGCCGTGGGCGGGGATGCCGCCGGCGTCTTTGAGGATGCGGGCCAGGTGCATCAGGTTCCAGGCGGCGAAGGTGGTGTTGCGGTTGGTGAAGTCGTTGTCGGGGCCGCCCGAGCCCTCGTCGAGGTAGGAAGGGCCGGGGCCGGCCTCGCCGATCCAACCCGAGTCGGCCTGGGGCGGGATCGTGTAACCGAGGTGCTGCAGCGAGTAGAGGACGTTCATCGCGCAGTGCTTGATCCCATCCTCGTTGCCGGTGACGATGCAGCCGCCGACGCGGCCGTAGTAGGCCCACTGGCCTTTCTCGTTGAGCAGGTGTGAGTTGCCGTAGAGGCGCTCGATCACGTGGGTGGCGACCGAGGACTTCTCCCCCAGCCAGATCGGCATCCCGAGGACGAGGATGTCGGCGGCCATCACCCGCTCGTAGATCGCCGGCCACTCGTCGCGGTCCCAGCCGTGTTCGGTCATGTCGGGCCAGACGCCGATCGCGATGTCGTGGTCGATCGCCCGGATCGTCTCCACCTCCACCCCCTGCGCCTCCATCACCGCGCTCGACTTGTCCATCAGCCCCTGGGTGTTCGAGGTCTCGGGGCTGCGCTTCAGCGTGCAGTTGATGAACAGCGCCTTGAGGTCGGAGTAGTCGGCCATGTCTCCCTTTCGTCGGTCGTCAGGCGCGAGCCTCCCATACCGACCCTTACGAATGTGTGAACTACCAGGTGTCGACGAAGCGGTGGGCGCCGGGCGGACGAGCGTCGCAGGCCGCGATCAGCGTCGAAGCGATCAAGGCTCGAGTCTCGGCGGGATCGATCACGTCGTCGAGCTCGAACAGCGCCGCCGCGTTCAGCGCCTTCGCGTTCTCTTCCGCCTGCGCGGTGAGGTCGCGGACCCGCTGCTCGCGCTCGGCCTCGTCGGCGATCGCCTCCAGCTCCTTGCGCAGCGCCAGCCGCACCGCCCCCTCCAGTCCCATCGGCCCGAGGTGGGCGCTCGGCCAGGCGACCGTCAGCAGCGGCTCGTGCAGGCTGCCGCCGACCATCGCCTGGGCCCCGAGGCCGTAACCGCGCCGCAGGATCACCGCGATCAGCGGAACCCGGAGCGCCGCCCCGGCTACCAGCAGCCGCGAGGCGTGGCGGACCAGCCCGGTCGCCTCGGCCTCGGTCCCGACCATGTAGCCCGGCGTGTCGACGAGGGAGACGACGGGGAGGCCGAAGGCGTCGCAGAGCTGCAGCAGCCGGGCCGCCTTGTCGGCGGCGTCGCTGGTGACGGCGCCGGCGGTGTGGCGGGTGTCGTTGGCGATGACCCCCAGCGGGTGTCCCTCGATCCGCCCCAGCGCCGTCACCATCTCCGGCGCGAAACGCTCGCGCAGGAAGGTGACGCTGCCCCCGTCGCAAAGGGTCTCGACGATCGGGCGCGGGTCGTAGGCGCGGCGCTTGCGCTCGGGAACGGCGTCGCGCAGGCGCGCCTGGTCGGGTTCGGGACCGGGGGCGGTCGCTCCCTGGAAGTAGGCGAGGAGCTTCTTCGTCGTCGCGGTCGCCTCGGCCTCGTCGGCGACCGCGAGGTCGACGACGCCGTTGGGCGCCTGCATCGAGATCGGCCCGACGTCGTCGGCCGCCACCTCCCCCAGCCCGCCGCCGGCGATCATCGCCGGGCCGCCCATGCCGATCGAGGCGTCCTCGGTGGCGACGATCAGGTCGGCGCAGCCGGCCAGCACCGCGTTGCCGGCGAAGCAGCGGCCGTGAACGATCGCGATCCGCGGCACCAACCCGGAGAGCTTCGCCCAGAGCGCGAAGGCGCGGGTGTCGAGGGCGGAGACGACGGGGTAGTCGGTGTCGCCGGGCCGCCCTCCCCCACCCTCGGCGTAGAAGACGACGGGGAGCCGCATCCGCTCGATCAGCTCGAAGAGGCGGTCCTTCTTGCGGTGGCCGAGCGCCCCCTGGGTCCCGGCCAGCACGGTGTAGTCGTAGGAGAGGACCGCGCAGGCGGCGCGCTCGGGGTCGAAGAGGTCGCCGTTGACGCGGGCGGTGCCGCCGATCAGCCCGTCGGCGGGGGTGCGGACGATCAGGTCCTCTACCTCGCGCCGCCCCCGCTGGGCGGCGATCGCGAAGCGCCCGTACTCGACGAAGGAGCCTGGATCGACAAGATCCTCGAGGTTCTCCCGCGCGGTGCGCCCGCCGGCGGCGTGCCGCTTCTCCACCGCCTCGGGCCGCGCCGCGTCCTCGGTCAGCCCGCGGCGCGCCAGCAGCTCCGCCAGGTCCTCTCGCTCCTCGCCCACGCGAAGATCCTAGGCCGACGGGACTAAAACGGTCCTATACGGACCGTTTTCGTCCCGTCGGCACGCGGTTAGCCGCGGATCGCCTTGCCGACGATGTGCTTGAAGCGGGTCCGGTCGCGCTTGGTCAGGTTGCCCGGCATCCCCTTCGACTTCTTGATCAGGTTCCAGAACTCGGTCTGCTCGCGCGAGGTCAGGTTCTGTTGGATCCGGTCCTGGCCTTTCTTCAGCAGCCAGAGGCTGACCACCCAGACTTTCGCCCAGGGCACCCGCTTCCAGATATGGGGTGCCGCTTTCCGCGCTATCCAGAAGGGCATCTCAGGCGGGGCGGGTTATTCGACCACTTCGACGGTGCCGTGCATCGTCGGGTGGATTTCGCAGTGGTAGGTGAAGGTGCCGGGTTCCTTGAAGGTCTCCGAGCCCAGCTTCCCTTTCTCGATCGTGCCGGTGTCGAAGCTGCCGTCGTCGGCGGTCGCCGTGTGCGGCGCGGTGTCCTCGTTCTGCCAGATCACCTTGCCGCCGACCTGGACCACGACCGGATCGGGCTGGTAGGTGAATTCGACGATTTCGACCTTTTCGGACTTTTTCGCTTCGCCGCTCGGAGCGGGTTCGCTTTCCGTCGATTCCGGTTCCTCGGCGGAGGATTCCGAACCACCGGCTTCCTGTTCGGTGACCGCCGGTTCGGCTTCAGAGGTGGAATTGGAGCCGCCGCCCCCGCAAGCGACAAGGCCGAGGGAGAGGGCGACCAGGGCAGCGGCGAGCAGCGGCTTCAATCCCATGTAGGTGCTCGTTACCCGATCGCGGCGGTCCCAATCAGTCATTTCTTCCAACTACGCTGCCGCCGTGGTCACCGGATCACGCGGACGCTGGGTCACGGTCGCGGTCTGGCTCCTGATCGGGGTCGCCGGGCTGCTCGCCCACGCGCGCATCGACGACGTCACCGCCGCCGGGCAGAGCAGCTTCCTGCCCGCCGACTCGGAATCGACGCGGGCGCTGGCGGCGCTGCAGGAGACCGCCGCGGGGCAGGAAGAGGTGCCGGTCGTGATCGTCTTCGAACGCCCCGGCGGCCTGCGGCGCGCGGACCTGCGGGCGATCGGGCGGATCGGCGACGGCCTCGGCGAACTCGGCCTGGCCGGGGCGACGCCGATCGTCGACCCCTTCTCCGGCGAACACCGCAACGCCTTGGCGACCGTCGCGCGGCTGGCGAAGGGGATCGGGCCGGTCTCCCGCGACGGCGAAGCGGCGCTGCTCGTGCTGGCGCTCGACGCCGAGGACCGCGGCGCGGTGGTCGAAGGCGTCGAGCGGATCCGCCGCTACCTGAGCGCCCACGAACGGCCGGGGCTGCGGAACTTCGTCACCGGCCCGGGCGGCATCGCCGCCGACCTCGAGGCGGTCGCCTCCGACGCCGCCCGCACTCTGCTGATCGCCACCCTCGGCCTCGTCCTCCTCCTGCTTCTGTTCGTCTACCGGGCGCCCGTCTTGGCGCTGCTTCCCCTGGTGGCGGTCGGCGCCGCCTACCTGGTCGCGATCGGGATCGCCTACCTGCTGATCGAGGCCGGCTGGATCGTCGTCAACGCCGAGGGCACCATGCTCCTCCTGGTCCTGATCTTCGGGGCGGGCACCGACTATTCGCTGCTGCTGGTCCACAGGTACCGCGAAGAGGGGGATCTCGACAAAGCTCTGCGGGAGACCCGAGGCACCCTGGTCGCCTCCGCCGGCACCGTGATCGCAGCGATGCTCGTCCTCCTCCTCGCCGACCTGCAGTCGACCCACTGGCTCGGCCCCGTCCTCGCGATCGGGATCGCGACGATGCTCGCCGCCGCCCTCACCCTCCTCCCCGCCCTCCTCTCGATCCTCGGCGACCGCGCCTTCTGGCCGGCCAGCTCCGCGAGTCCGCGCCAGGCGTCGAATAGCGACGCTTCACGCGGACTCGCGGTCTGGGAGCGGGCGGCAGGGTTGGTGCGCAGGCGCTCGGGGACGATCGTGGTCGCGGTGGTGGCGCTGCTGGCGGTGCTTTCGCTGGGGAACCTGACGAAGCACGAATCGCTCGGGTTCGGGCAGGGGGTGACGAAGCCGACCAACTCCAGCCGCGGCACCGAAGCGCTGGAACGGCATTTCCCCGCCGGCCTCGGCTCGCCGCTGACGGCTGTGGTCCGGGCCGAGGAGGCGCCCGCGGCGGTCGCCGCCCTGAAGCGCCTGCACAGCGTCCAGCTGGCGCTGCCGACTCCCGTCCCCGGCGACGCCGGCAAGGCGCTCGTCCTCCTCGTCCTCCGCGACAACCCCTACGGCGACGCGGCCGAAGGGGCGGTGGAAGAGATCCGCGAACGCCTCCACATCGTCGCCCCCGGCGGCCTGCTCGGCGGCATCCCGGTCGAGAACCTCGACGTCGAGCAGACCAACGCCCACGACACCAAGCTGATCGTGCCGCTGGTCCTGCTGGTGATCGGCCTGATCCTGATCGCGCTGCTGCGGGCGATTACTGCGCCGGCCTACCTGATCGCCACCGTCCTCGCCTCATTTGCCGCCACCCTCGGCCTCGCCACCTTCGCCTTCACCGAGGTCTTCGGGATGGAAGGGCTGGCCTTCAACCTCGAGCTGATGGCCTTCATTTTCCTCGTCGCCCTCGGGGTCGACTACAACATCTTCCTGATGACCCGGGTCGGCGAGGAGGCGGCCGCCCGCGGCACCCGCGAGGCCACCCTCGGCGCCCTGGTCAGCACCGGCGGCGTGATCACCGGCGCCGGCCTGATCCTCGCCGGCACCTTCGCCACCCTCACCCTCCTGCCGCTCGAGGAGCTGGCCCAGATCGGCGCCACCGTCGCCGCCGGCGTCCTCCTCGACACCTTCCTCGTCCGCGCCCTGCTGATCCCAGCGATCACCTACCGCCTGGACGAGCGCGCCTGGTGGCCCAACTCCCGAACTGCATCAACTTCGCCACCCCGCAGGTAGCCAAGTCGATGCAGTTCGGGGTGGGGGTCAGTAGCCGGGGGTCATTTTCGTCTGCTTGCGCTCGTGCGGGTGGGCGCCGCCCTTCTTGTCGAGGGTCTCGCAGGCTTCGGCGATGTCGTCGGCGAGGCGGTCGACCTGGGAACGCCCGAGCGTCTCCTTGACCAGCGCCCGCATGATCTTCACGTCTTCGGCTTCCGGCGGCATCGTGTAGGCGGGGAGCATCCAGCCGCGCTCGGCCGAGAGCTGCCAGGAGACGTCGAACTCGTCGTAGTCGTGCTCGCCGGCGAGCTTGAAGGCCACCAGCGGCAGCTGCTCTCTATCGGCCCCGATCAGCTCGAAGTTGCCGTTGTCCTCGAGCTTCTGGGCCAACGCCTTCGCGTTCTGCTCCATCGCCCCCATCACGTGCGCGTAGCCCTCGCGCCCGAGGCGAACGAAGTTGTAGTACTGGGCCAGGACCATCGAGGCGCCGGTGGAGAAGTTGAGGGTGAAGGTCGCGTCGGTTTTCCCCAGGTAGTTCTCGTAGAAGACGAGGTCCTCGGCCAGGTCGCTCTTCTCGCGGAAGATGAGCCAGCCGATCCCCGGGTAGACGAGCCCGAACTTGTGGCCGGAGACGTTGATCGAGCGCACCTGCTCGAGCCGGAAGTCCCACTCCGAGTGCGGGTAGAGGAAGGGCCAGACGAAGCCGCCGCTGGCGGCGTCGACGTGGAGCGGCACGTCGAGCCCGCGGTCCCCCTTGATCCCCAGCAGCAGGTCGTTGATCCCCTGGATGTCGTCGGCGTGGCCGGTGAAGGTGGTGCCGAGGACGGCGGCGACGCCGATCGTGTTCTCGTCGACGTGGGGCTCGACGTCCTCGGGCCCGATCGTGTACTTGTCGGGCTGCAGCGGGATGATCCGCGGCTCGACGTCGAAGTAGCGGCAGAACTTCTCCCACACCACGTGCACGTCGCCGCCGAAGACGAGGTTCGGGCGGTCGACGGAGCCGCCCTCCCGCTGCCGACGGGTACGCCAGTTCCACTTCAGCGACAGCGCACCGAGCATGATCGCCTCGGACGAGCCCTGCACATCGGCTTTCTGCACCTCGCGTTCAATCTCTGGTGCCTCTGGTCGCTGGGAGAGATGGCCGAGCGCCTTTATGGCCACGTTACATTTGCATCGATCTATCTTTTGTGCGCAATCTCGGGAAGCCTCGCCAGCGTCTGGTG
>CAMLHB010000114.1 GCA_946479725.1 uncultured Actinomycetes bacterium
GGAGTCGAGCGCGCAGGGCTCGATCACCAAGACCGGCTCGGGGATCGCCCGCCGGCTCCTGGTCGAGTCCGTCTGGCACTACGCGCGTGAGCCGCGGATCGGCGTCACCTTGCGCAACCGCCAGGCCGGCCAACCCGACCGCGTGTTGCAGATCGCCTGGCGCGCCCAGACCCGCCTGCACCGGGTCGGCAAGAGGCTGCGCGAGCGCGGCAAGCCCCACAACGTCGCGACCGTCGCGGTGGCCAGGGAGCTGGCGGGCTTCCTCTGGGCCGCGGCAACCGCGCCATGAGCTGATCGCCCACCACAGCGGTCGCGCTCGGACACCGGGTCCGGGCCAACGGCCGCCGGCACGCGCGATCGTTCTATGGGCGGCCCAAGCCGGCTACGCCCGCTTCTAGATTGCGCTCGCCGGCGACGAAGCCAGCGCCTTGGGATAGCCAACTCCCGCATCGTCAGACTGACAGCCGTCGATCTCGCGCCTGGACCCGGTAGCCGAGCCTTCTGGCACCGGCCGCTCGCGGTCGCGATCAGTGCTGGGTACTTGACAAATCGGCGGCCATATCAGAACGGCTGTGATCGTCAAGGCGCGGGACAGCCTCCCGCGCCTTGCATCTTCCGGCGTGGCCGTGTGCAGATCTACGCGGGCGTAGGATCCAGCGATCTGTAGTGCAGCGGCTTTCCAGCAGAACTCCTCTAGATTTGGTCGGACGGAACACCACACTCAGACGAAGTTGGTACTGGCCCTTGAACTGGCTAGCGTGCCGGTGTTCGCGTTTCCGGCGGTCGCCTCTGCGCAGGAAGATCACATCGATGGAATTTCCACCAATGGAACCATTGATCCCGGCTCCTTTGTGACGTCTGGCGAGCCGACGATCTGGCGGAGTCCTAACTGGCTCGTTTGAACCAGGTGGAACAAGAGGCGAAGTGATCCTCCACTTCAGTGGAGATACCGCCAAAACGATATTCGGGAACGTCAACTGCAACAGCAAAGGGGCACCCACGGGCATGATCATTATTGGAGGCTTCTTGGATGTAATTACAATCAACAGCAAGCCCGCACTCTTGGCCACACTAGACACAACGGAAATTATCTGCGCCGGGATTTCCACCACCCACATCGAAGATACCGTCATCGGCACAATTACCAGTCCGGCTTGCAACATGGAACGCAACACCATCACGGTCCAATTCACCGCTACTGGGTCGACTCAGAATCACATCACCTACACAGGAGTCAACCATGACTTCTTAGCCAGGACAGGGAGTGGCACGCAGCTCACAATGGGCTTCAACTCTGTCTGGACACTCAGCTCAACTACCGCCGGGAACGTTACATACACATAAGACACCTTTGGTAGGTACGGGTATAGCGAGCGGGGGACGGTCCCCCGCTCGATCCTTCTCTTGGAGTCGCTCAGAGGGATAACAAACTCAGATGGCTTTGACTAAATGAAGCCGAGCGGCTAAGCCATACGTATCTATCCACGCCCCGCCCTGCTTCGCCTATTGGCTGGCCAGGGCACGAAGGAAAAGGTACGACCATGACGAAACAGATGATGCTGCTCGCTCTTGCGGTGGCCAGCATGGCTATGTTCGCGCTGCCGGCGACGGCCTCGGCACAGGAAGACCACATCGACGGAATCACCAGTTTCACCGGAACCATCAATGGCGGCTCCCTCGTGACGGCCGACGAGCCGACGATCTCATTTACCGGGGGTGCCGTAATAGGTGGATCTTGGCAAGCAGGGGGAACAACAGGCGGATTCACCACGGAATACACGGGAGCCACCGCCAAAACGATATTCGGGAACGTCAATTGCAACACCAAAGGCGCAGCCACCGGAAGGATCGTATCCGGCGGCAACCTCCATGTGATCACAATCAACGACAGACCCGCAATCATGGACACAGCGAACACAATAGAAATTGTCTGCGCGGGGATCCCCAATACCCATGTAGAAGGCATAGTTATCGCCACAATCACCAGCCCGGCGTGCAACGTTACAAGCACTACCATGACGGTTGAATTCAGTGCTACCGGCTCAACTCAGAACCACCTGGAATACACAGGACTCAGGTACGACTTGATATCACGGACAGGTATTGGCTCCCCGGCCACAGCCGGTCTCAACACGGTGTTGACACTCTCGTCGTCGACCGCCGGGAAAGTTACATGCACATAGATCCTCAGGTGTAGGCCGCTGCATCCAGCAGAGCGCGCGGGACTTCGGTCCCGCGCGCTCTTTTTTTTGCGCGGCGAAAGGCCTCTGTCTTCCGGGAGGACTCGACCCGCCTAGCAAACTCAACTGTCTTTGACTATTAGGCGTTCACCGGTTAGGCCATGCATATCTATCCACGCCCGGACCTCATCGCTTGATGACCGGTTGGGCACGAGGAAAGGTACGACCATGAGGAAACAGATGATGCTGCTCGCCCTTGCGGTGGCCAGCATGGCGATGTTTGCACTTCCGGCGGTCGCCTCAGCGCAGGAAGATCATTGGGACGGAGTGACCAGCTTCACCGGGACAATTGATGTCGGCACCCTCGTGAGAAGCGGCGAGCCGACCACTACATGCACTCACGGGACTCTGAGTGGTTCGATGCAGACTGGAGGAACAACAGGGTCGGTAACTATCGACTACACCGGATGCACCGCCAAAACGATATTCGGGAACGTCAACTGCAACACCAGCGGCGCGGCCACCGGCACAATTGCGTCCGGCGGAACCATACATTTTGTCACAATTAATAATAAGCCTGCAATAATTGTGACAACAAACACAACCGAAATTATCTGCGCGGGGATCACGAACACCCACGTTGAAGGAAGCGTCATCGGCACAATTACCAGTCCGGCTTGCAACGTCGAAAGCCAAGAAATGGCAGTTGAATTCAGTGCGACCGGTGCAACTCAGAACCATATTTCCTACACAGGTGTCAACTACGACCTAGTTGCTGGGACAGGTAGCGGCTCGCCAGTTACAGCTGGTGTGAATACAAAATGGACACTGTCTTCACTAACGGGCGGTAAGGTGACATGTACATAATGGCCTGATAGACCCCCGGCTGGGGCGCAAGGCTTTGGCCTTGCGCCCTTTTCAATTAGGGTCGCAACCAGAGTAGAAATCGGGGTCGTGCCCCGGCGTGATCACTGCATCGGGGAACTGGCGGTGGAAGAGGCGAAGCTCTTGGAGGGTGCGGCGGGCGTTGTGGGCGTCTTGGGGGCGCGGGGCGGGCGGGTCGGTGCCGTCGAGCTGGCTCTGAACGTACATCGCGTCGCCCCCGATGATGAAGTCTTGCTGCTCGAGGCGGCAGATGACGGAGATGTGGCCGGCGCTGTGGCCGGGGGTGAAGGCCAGGCGGATGGAACCGTCGCCGAAGAGGTCGAAGGTGCGGCCGAAGGTGGCGTAGGAGTCGATGTTGGCGCGGTCGAAGTCGACGGTGCGGTACTCGAAGGCGTAGTCGAAGTGGGCGCGGCGGTAGCCGTTCAACACGGGGTTGGGACCGCGGGTGGCGGCTCGCCACTCGGCCTCACTGAGGACAAAGGTTGAGTTGGGGAACTCGGAGATCGCGGAGGCGTGGTCCAAGTGGAGGTGGGTCATGATCACGATCGGGACCTCGCTTGGCTCCAGGCCGCGCTTGCGCAGTTGGGCCGGGGCGTCTTCACCGGGCTCCAGAGTCGGCTTGCCGAAGCGGGTCGCGAGGCCGCCGAAGTTCTCGCGCCCGTCGGTGGCGATCGAAGGGTGCAAACCGGTGTCGACGAGGATCGCGCCGGCGCTGGGGTGGCGGATGAGGAAGCAGGGGACCGGGACGATGTTGGGCGGCCCGGCGAGCAGGGCCTTCAGCAGCTTCGCGCTGAGGAAGCGGCCGCCGGGGCTGACCATGAGCTCGCGGGCGAAGTCGACGTGACCGCAGACCAGCGGTTCGACCGTGACGGTGGCGCCGCGGGTGCCCCCCGCGAGGGGCTCGTGCAGGGGGTGCGGTTCGACGCTGACGCCCATGACGAATGGAATTTACGCGGCTCCAGTTGCCGATAGGCTGCGGCGGCGATGGCTGAAAGCGACCGTTCGCGGATCTTCAGGGACGGGCTTCTCGAGGGACGGGTCTGCGCCGTCTCCGGCGCCGGCAGCGGCCTCGGGCGAGAGACGGCGCTGGAGCTGGCGCGGCTCGGGGCCACGGTGGTCGCCTGCGGGCGCCGCGAGGAGCCGCTGGCGGAGACGGCAGAGCTGGCGGCAGAGCTTCCCGGCAGCTTCGAGCACGAATGCCTCGACATCCGCGAGGAGGAGCCCGTCGGGCGCTTCTTCGACGGCCTGCTCGGGCGGCACGGCCGCCTCGACGTCCTCGTCAACAACGCCGGCGGCCAGTTCCTCAGCCCGGCAGAGGCGATCTCGCCCAAAGGCTTCAAGACGGTGATCGACCTCAACGTGCTCGGCACCTGGCTGATGACCCACGCCGCCGCGACCAAGGCCTTCATCCCCCAGGGCGAGGGCAAGGTCCTCAGCGTCACCCTCTCCCCTCACAACGGGATGCCGGGGATGGTCCACTCCGGCGCCGCCCGCGCCGCGGTCGAGAACATGATGCGGACGCTCGCGGTCGAGTGGGCGCGTTTCGGGATCAAGACCGTCGCCCTCGCCGCCGGCCAGTTCGCGACCGAGACGCTGCTGACCAAGTATCCGCAGGCGGTGGTCGACAACCTCGAGCGCTCGATCCCGATCGGCCGCGCCGGCCGCGCCGAGGAGATGGCCTGGCTCGTCGCCTACCTCGCCTCCCCCGCCGGCGACTTCTACTCGGGGACGACGATCACGCTCGACGGCGCCCGCGACAACTGGGCCGGCCCCTGGCCGCCGCAGGCGATCGCCAATGAGTCGGGCGACCCGGTCGCCGAGGAGCGCCGGGCGAAGTAGGCCACCGCTAACGCGGCTCGAGGACGACGATCGGGATCTCGCGTCCGGCGCGGGCGCGGTAGTCCTCGTAGGGGCGGTACATCCGCACCGCCTTCGCCCAGAGGCGCTCCCGCTCCTCCGGATCGCTGACCACGCGGGCGTGCACGGCGCGGTGCTCGGAGCCGACCTGGACCGTGGTATCCGGATGCGCTTTGAGGTTGTAGAACCAGGCGGGGTTCTTCCCGTAACCGCCTTTGGAGGCGATCACCGCCACGTTCCCCCCGTCCTCGATGTACTGCAGCGGCGAGGTGCGGTGGGTGCCGCTCCTGGCGCCGACGTGGTCGAGCAGGAGGAAGGTATTGGGCAGCCTCGGAACCCGGTGGCCGAGACGCCCACCCGTCCTCCGGTAGAGGAACGTGTGGGCGCCCATGACACGCCAGGTAAGAGGCCAGATCCGGTCGGCGAGGTCGAGGTAATTCATATGCCTCTGAGGGCGCGAAAACCGAGCAGGTCGGGGGATGCAGGGAAGGCTGGAGAGGGGAGCGCACAGTTAGTGCGTGACCCTCGCCAGCCGACCGAAGACCCCGAGATGCGAAGGTTTGCAGCGTCCTCAGCTCAGGTGTACATGCCGCCGAACATACCGCCGGTGACGTTCAACACCTGGCCGTGCATGTAATTCGCCAGGGGCGAGGAGAGGAAGAGGACCGGGCCGGAGGCCTCCTCCGGGGTCGCCGGGCGGCCGAGCGGGATGATCGCCGAGGCCATCGCCCGCATCTGCTCGGGGATCCCGAGCTCGATCTTCTCGCCGCTCGGCGAGGTCATCTCTTCGCCGGCCTCTTTGGCGGCGGTGAGGCGGGTTTCGACGAAGCCGAAGGCGACCGCGTTGACGTTGATCTTGAACTGGCCCCACTCCTTGGCCAGCGTTTTCGTCAGCCCGACGACGCCCATCTTGGCGGCCGAGTAGTTGACCTGGCCGGCGTTGCCCATCATCCCCGAGGTCGAGGAGACGTTGACGATCTTGCGGAAGACCTCCTTGCCCTCCCCGCGCTCAGCCTTGGCCGCCTCTCGCCAGGCCGGGGCCAGCGCCCGGGCGACCCGGAAGGGGACGATCGTGTGGATGTCCAGCATCGCCTGGAACTGCTCGTCGCTCATCTTGTGGGCGACGCCGTCCCAGGTGTAGCCGGCGTTGTTGATCGCGATGTCGATCGTGCCGAAGGCGTCGGTCGCGGCCTTGACCAGCTCGTCGGCGGCGCCCTCCTTGGTCAGGTCGCCGGCGAAGACCGCGGTCTCACCGTCGATCTCGCTCGCCGCCTGCTGGGCGACGTCGGCGTCCAGGTCGTTGATCAGAACCTTCGCGCCCTCGCTGACGAACAGCTCCGCCGTGGCGCGCCCGATGCCCCGGGCCGAGCCCGTGACGATCGCGGCTTTTCCATCCAGAAGTCCCATTACCCGTCTCTCCTTCGATCGCTGAAAAGTCGGGCGGGGAGGCTATCGGGATCAGGCCTTCCTGGTTGACCGGCCAATCGGTCCGCGCCGGACGCCGCAGCCCTTGTGTGGCGAATTCCCGATGACACCGTGTCCAGAAAGCGCAAAGATCCGAGCCCGATGACAGTGCTCGTCGCTTATTCCTCGAAACGGGGCTCGACGGCGGAGATCGCCGAAACGCTGGCTGCGACCCTGCGCCGCAAAGGGCTCGGCGTCTGCCTGGAGCAGGCCGAGGCTGTGCGGAGCCTCGAGCCCTACGACGCCGTGGTCCTTGGAAGCGCTGTCTACATGAAGCGCTGGCGCGGCGACGCCAAGCACTTCCTCAAGAAGCACCGCAGGGCACTGCGGCAGATGCCCTTCTGGGTCTTCAGCTCCGGCCCGGTCGGGGATCCGGTCAAGGACAACCCCGATTGGATCGAGCCGCCGAAGCTGGCGGAGAAGGTCGAGGAGCTGGGCGGCCGCGGCCACGTCGTCTTCGGCGGCCGGGTTCCGGCCGAACCTCGGGGGATGATGGAGAAGGCGATGGCGGAGGGGGTTCCGGAGGAGTTCCGCGATCGGCGCGATTGGGACCAGATCCGGGGATGGGCGACCCAAATTGCGCAGCAATTGGTGCTGATTCGCTCTTGAGCATTGAGTGTCGGCTTTGTTAGCCGATACACATCCCTATGATGCGCGCGATGTCTGTCACCCACGGACGGAAGCTCGTGGTCGGCCTGCTGCTGGTGATCGCCCTCGCTGCGCTCGCGATCCCCAACGCTGCCGTGCCCGCTCGCAAGATCGTCATCTTCGGCGCCAACTCCGGCTCCAAGCTGACCCTGACCAAGCGGCACCACAAGATCCTCGTCAAGGGCAACATGGCCCGGCGGCACCCCCGCGGCTGCCACTTCACCCGCGGCCACCGGCGCGCCCTCTGCTCGACCGGCCACGTCGACCGGATCGAAATCCAGATGGGCCGCAGCGGCGACTTCGTGCGGATCAAGCGGAAGATGCCGGTGCCGGTCGTCGTCTACCTGGGCCCCGGCCGGGACAAGTTCATCGGCAACGGCGAGCGCGACTTCTGCTTCCCCGGCGGCGCCCGCCGCAACCGCTGCGTCGGCGGCGGCAACAACGACGTCTGCATCACCGGCAACCGCAACAGCGACTGCGTCGGCGGGCCGGGCAACGACTACTGCCGCCACGGCCGCG
>CAMLHB010000115.1 GCA_946479725.1 uncultured Actinomycetes bacterium
TACCCGGCCGGCAAGTACGAGTTCCTGGCCAGCGGCTATGACGCCGCCGGCAACGCCGCCACCGGGGCCGACCGCGCGCGCGGCGGCCGCATGGTCCTCGTCAATCCCCTGAAGGCCCCGGTCTCGCTGACCGCGAAACTCTCGGAGCTCCTGCTCGACGGGCGCCTGCGGCGGCTCGCCGGCGGAGCGCTGGCCGGGCAGGAGGTCGTGGTGACCGAGACCTTCGCCGGCGGCGCCGCGCCGGCCCGACGCACCTCCTCGATCCACACCGGAGCCGACGGGACCTTCTCCCTCCGCCTCGAGCGCGGGCCGAGCCGCCAGGTCTCGGTCTCCTTTGCCGGGACCCGGCTACTGAGCCGTGCGACCGCGCCGACCGCCCGTCTCGCAGCGAAGACCAGGGTCCGGTTCGCGGCCTCAAGCACAAGCGCCGCGATCGGCGGCCGGCCGGTCATCTTCAGGGGCAGGGTTGCCGCGATGGGTGTAGCCCCCGGCGGCGCCAAAGGCCTCCCGGTCGAGCTGCAGTTCCGCTACCGCGGCGCCCCCTGGTCGGAGTTCCGCACGGTCGAGACCGACGCCCACGGTCGCTTCCGCTACGCCAACCGCGACAGCGACGACGACAGCCGCGGCGTCCGCTTCAGCTTCCGCGCCTACGTGAAAGGCCGCGAGGGCTGGCCCTATGAGCCGAGCGCCTCGCGGCCTCTGAGCGTCACCGGTCGGTGACCGGAATCGTGCGCCTCTAGCGGATCGAAGCCAGCTGGCTGCTGACGGTGTCGACCAAGCCCTGGGCGCGGGAGGTCTGCTCGTCGATCGCCCTGCGGACGCGCTGCTCGACCTCGTTGCGGTTCCGCTTCAGGGTGGTCTCGACGTTGCGGCGGTGGTTGCGGGCTTCGCGCTCGACCTGGTTGCGGGTCTTGCGGGCCTCGCTGATCGCCTTGCGGCGGGCGGTGCTGCCCCGGCGCTCGGTCCGTTTCAGCGATTTGCGCAGGTTGCTGCGGTAGCTCTTGATCTGGCGCTCGGCCTTGCTGCGGTCGGTCCAGGGCTCGACCAGCTCGCCGACCCGGTCGCTGACCGCGAGGACGGCGCCGACGGGGAAGTCGACGGCGGTCTCGACCACGGTCTGGACCTGATTCTTCTCGGCCGCAGCGGTCTTGCTCGCGGCGCGTTTCGAAGCTTTGGCGGTTTTGGCCGCGGACTTTTTCGCTTCGGTGGTGGCGCGTTTGGCCTGCGTTTTGGATTTGCCGTTGGTTTTGCTCTCAGCCATGCGAAGAAAACACCTCTTCAGTTTGATTTGGGGCTTGGGGAAGTGCCCGAGTGTAGCGAACGAGTGTTCGCAGGAACACACGTTTGTAAACCGCTTGGGAAGAAGGGTTACGCGGTCTTCGCCAGCTGCGCCGCGCGCACCGTGGCGAGCCCCTGCTCGCTGTTGGCGGCGGCCATCGGGTAGCGGGACTCGAGGTCGAGCACCGCCTCCGAGAGGTCCCCGTCGCCGAAGGCGGCGACCCCGCCTGCCTCGCGGACGATCAACTGGGCGGCGGCGGCGTCGACGGAGCGGCAGGAGCGCAGGCTCAGCATCGCGTCGAAGCGGCCGGCGGCGACGTAGGCGGCGGAGATCGCGATCGCCCCAACCACCCGCAGGCGGAAGACCTTGCCGGCGAGCGCTTCAAAGGGCGCCAGCGACCACTCCGGCTCGGCCGACTCGACCCCGACGACCTCGAGCCGCTCGGCTTCGGCGGAGACCGTGATCGGCTCTCCGTTCAGCCGCGCGCCCTCCCCCCGGGTGGCGAAGAACTCGTCGTCGGCGCCGAAGTCGTGGACGAAGCCGAACTCGACGTCGGCCATCGAGGGGCCGGAGGCGACGGCGATCGAGACGGCGAAGGAGGGAAGCGTGCGGCGAGCGTTGAGGGAACCGTCGATCGGGTCGATCACCACCCGCGCCCCGCCGGCGGCGCCGAAGCTGACTTCGCCCCGCTCCTCGGAGACGGCGACGAAGGAGGCGCCTGCGGCCGCGAGCCGATCGAGCTCGGCGAAGACGACGTCCTCGCATTCGCGGTCGATCACCAGGGTGCGGTCGCCGCCCTCCCCGACCCCCTCGTAGACGGTCCGCTCCTCGCTGGTTCTCGCCCGCTCGAAGATCGGCCGCTGGGCGACGACGATGCGGCGGCAGATCGCCGGCCAGTCGGCGGAGAGGACGTCCATCGGCCGCATGCTACGGAGCGTTAGCTTTGGGGTGGTGCGAGAGGACCCATCTACTGCTAAGGCACAGGCTTCCGAGCGCGAGCGCGCGGTCGCGCACGAGAACGGGCCGCTGCTGATTGTCGGCGCCCCCGGCACCGGTAAGACCGAGCTGCTGGCGCGGCGCCTCGCCCACCTCGTCGGCGCCGGTGCCCAACCCGAGAGCGTCCTGATGATCGCCTCGCGCCAGGCGACCGCGGCGCGGCTGCGCGAGCGCTGCGAGGCTCTCCTGACCGGCTCCTACGAGGAGCTCTGGGTGGGCAGCTGGGAGACGATCGGCGAGCGGCTGCTGCGCGCGCACTCCGAGGATGCCGGCCTCGACCCCTTCTTCGACGTGCTGAGCCGAGCCGAGCGGCTGGCGATGCTGCTCGACCGCCTCGACCGCCTGCCGCTGCGCCGGCACGAGATCCGCGGTAACCCGACCGGGCTGCTGGCGCGGCTGCTGGCGCGGATCGACCGGCTGAAGGCGGAGCGGGTCGGCCCCACCACTCTCTCCGAGAGGGCACGGGCGGAGGAGGAGTCGACGAGCGACGAGGCCAGGCGCGAGGGCGCCCGGCGTGAACTCGAGTTCGCCGAGCTCTACGCGACCCACGACCGCATCCTCGCCGAGTCCGGCAGCCTCGACCGCGGCGACGTCTTCCTCGCCCTCGACTGCCTCCTGATCGAGCGCCCCGATGTGCGGCGGCGGATCGTCGAGCGCTTCGGCCAGCTGATGGTCGACGAGCTGGAGGAGGCGAGCCCGGCCCAGCGGGCGGTGCTCGAGTCGCTGGCCGCCGAGGACCCGAATCAGGTCCTCGCCCTGGAGATCGGCCCGGCCGCCGAGGTGACGCCGGCCGAGGAGTGGTTCGACGCCGTCCATCCGGCGGGCGAGCGCGTCCTCCTCGTCGAGCGCTTCCGCGACCCGCAGCTCGGCTTCTGGCGCTGTGCCAACGAGCGCGCCCAGGCGCAGGCGGTGGCGCGGGCGGTCGAGCAGCTGGTCGCGGCGGGGAGCGCGGCCGACCAGATCTGCGTCCTCGTCGAGGACCCGGCCAAGGAGGGCGGCGCCGTCGCCGCGGCGCTGGAAGAGCGCGGCATCCCCTTCCACCTCTCTGGGCCGGCGGCGCTCTTCCAGCGGCCGGAGGTGCGCGACGCGATCGCCTGGCTGCGCGTACTTGCCGACCCGGGCGACTCGGCCGCGGCGGCGCGGGCGCTGACGCGGCCGCCGGTCGAGCTGCGCTCCGGCGACCTGGCGCGGCTGACGACGATCGCGCGGCGGCGCAAGCAAGACATGGTCGCCGCCTGCGAGGCCGCCCTCGACAGCCCGCAGTTCCAGCCCGAGGCGCGGGAGCGGATCCAGGCCTTCCTCAAGCTCTACGCGGGCGCCGCGGCGGTGATGGAGGAACGGCGGGCCGACGTCTTCGTGCGGCGGCTGATCGAGCAGGTCGGGCTGCGGCGCCAGCGCCTCTTCGCCGCCCAGCCGGAGGTCGCCGAGCGACTGCTCGGCCTCTCCCACCTGGCCGAGCTGGCGACCGCCTGGTCCCGGCGCGAACCGCACGGCTCAACCCGTGCCTTCGTCGCCTACCTCAGCGCCGTCGCCGAGGCGGGGACCGAGCCGGAGGAGACCGAGCACCAGCACTCGCCGGGCGCGGTCAACGTGATCGCGGCCTCCGCCGTGAAGGGTCTCGGTTTCGACCACGTCTTCGTCCTCGGCCTCGAGCGGGAGGGCGAGTGGGAGCAGATCGGCTGGCCGGCGCGCAGCGGGCTCGTCCTCTCGCGGCTGGAGCGCGCCTCCGGTGGCGAGCCGGCGCGAGCCTCCCGCTTCTACGAGGAGGCGCTCGAGGCCTCCAAGGCCGAAGAGGAGCTGCACGAGGAGGAGATGTTCGGGCCGGCCGAGGGGCTGCACGCCACCTACCGCGCCCTGCGCGAGCAGGTGCTGGAGGCCTCCTGGCGCGCGGGGCGGGAGCTCTCGGAGCCGCGCCTCGATACCGCGATCGACGTCAACCGGGCGATCGCCCGTTACCTGGAGCTGCTGAAGCTGGCGGCGCTGGCGCAGCGACCGGGCGAGGAGACGACTGCGGAGGCGATCGAGGCGGTCAACGGGCTGCTGCGGCAGGTGGCAACCCCCGAGCAGCAGGCCGAGCTCGACGCCTCCGCCCTCGACGCTTACCTGCTCGACTCCGAGCGCGAGCGCGGCCAGCGGCTGGAGCTGGTCGCGGCCCGCGAGGAGCCGTCCCTTGCCGCCTTCCTGCCGAAGCGCGGCGACGGCAAGCTCAGCCTCTCGGCCTCCGACCTCTCGCTCTACCTCACCTGCCCGCTCAAGTACAAGTTCGCCCGCGTCTTCGGGATCCCCCAGGAGCCGACGATCAACCAGCGCTTCGGCATCCTCTTCCACAACGTGCTCGAGCGCTTCCACAAGGAGCCGCCCGAGAACCCAGCCGAAGGCTTGGCCGTCCTCAACCGACTCTTCGAGGCGGGCTGGCGGCGGACCGGGTTCGGCTCCAGCGACGACGAGCTGCAGTTCCGCGACCGGGCCCGCGAGGCGCTGCGCCTCTACTGGCAGCGCGAGAGCGAGTCCGAGGGCGTGCCGGTCTGGCTCGAGCGCAAGTTCGACATCCGCATCGGCGAGCATCACGTGCGCGGCCGCGTCGACCGCGTCGACCGGCTGCCCGGCGGCGACCACGAGCTGATCGACTACAAGACCGGCGAGCGCAAGAGCGAAGAGGACCTCGACGACGACCTCCAGCTCGCTCTCTACCGGATGGCCGCCCGCGAGGCCTGGGGGATCGAGGCCGGCAGCGGCAGCTACTACTACGTGCTCGACGCCGAGAAGGTGGCGGCGCCGACCCGCCCCGACGACGCCGAGCGCGTCGAGCGCACCGTCCTCCAGGTCGGCGAGGGCATCCTCTCCCAGGATTTCGAGCCCCGCCCCTCCCCCAGCGTCTGCAGCTGGTGCGACTACAGGCTCATCTGCCCTGCTGCGGAAGCCTGAACCTATTTGTCCCCGGTATCCGGGGACAAAGGCCTATCGTCAGTTCTTCTCGTCGCCTCTCTGCCGGAGAAAGCGCTGGAACTCGCGGGCGAGGGTGTCGGCGTTGGGGAGGTCGCCCTCCTCGTCGAGGAGGTCGGCCTGTTCGGCCTCGATGCGGGAGACCAGCTCTTCGATCTCCGGATTGGCGGCGACGGCGCGGCCGATCTGCTCCTCGTAGTCGACCGTCTCCTCCTCCAGCTCGGAGGCCTCGACGGCGATCCCGGTCAGACCCTCGAGCCGGCGCAGCAGCGCCAGCGCCGCCTTCGGATTGGGGACCGCGGCGACGTAGTGGGGCACCGCCGCCCAGAGCGAGGCGGAGTCGATGCCGTGGCGGCGGCAGAGGTCGTGGACGACGCCGACGATCCCGGTCGGCCCCTCGTAGTTGGAGCGCTCGAGTTCGAGCTCCTCGACCAGCTCGGCGCTGGAGGCGAGGCCGGTGATCGGCACCGGCAGGGTGTGGGAAACCTCGGCGATCAAGGCACCGAGGGTGATGACCATCTCGACCCCGAGGGCGTCGGCGACGGTGGCGATCGTCTCCGAGAAGGTGCGCCAGCGCAGGTTCGGCTCGGTCCCGTCGAGTAGGACCAGGTCGCGGTCGGCGCTGGGGATGCGGACGGCGAAGACGTTGTTCTCCGGCCACTCGATCCGCCGCGTCTGGCCTTCGTCCATGGTGATCGTCGGCCGGGTCGACTGGAAGTCGAAGTACTCCTCGGGGTCGACGCGGGCAATCAGCTCGGCGTCGAGTGAGTCGGCGACCGCGATGAGCGCGGTCGAAGCGGCCGCGGCGGCGTCGTTCCAGCCGCGAAAGGCGCAGACCATGACCGGCGAGCGGAGGTGGGGGAGGTCACCTTCCCAAGTGAGTGAATCCACGCTTTTGAGCGTAGACCATGCCACCCGGCTGGCCGGGCTCAGGCGGTGCGGGCGCGGCGCAGCAGCTGGGCGGCCATGAAGAGGGCGAGGGCGGCGAAGGTGAGCTGCAGGGCGCGTTCGGAGACGTGGTTGGCGACGGTGACGCCGACCCAGACCCCGAGCGGCGAGAGGGCGCCGATGATCAGCGCCTCGCGGACCCGCACGTTGCCGTAGCCGTTCTGGCGGTAGGCGCCGACGATCGCGACGAGGACGATCATCAGCAGCGAGGTCGACTCGGCCTCGACCTGGGTGAGGCCGATGAAGATCGTCAGCGCCGGGACGAAGAGGACGCCGCCGCCGACCCCGACGAGGCCGCCGGTGAGGCCGCCGAAGAGACAGATCAGGACCGCGATCAGCTCGTTCACCGCGATCTCCCCTTCACGAGAGGATCAGCTCCACGGCGATCGCCACCAGCAGCAGGGCGAAGAGGTAGGAGACGGCGCGCTGGGGGATCCGCTGCTGGATCGCGGTACCGAGAAGGACCCCGGCGATCGCCGGAATAGCCAGCAGCAGGCCGGTGAGGACGTGGACGTTGCCGTAGATCCCGCCCTGGGCGATGGCGCCGAGCATGCCGATGAGGACGATCGCGGCGAGGCTGGTCCCGGTTGCCAGCCGCTCGCCGTAGGCGAACCAGAAGATCAGCAGCGGCACGATGATCGTCCCGCCGCCGACCCCGAAGAGGCCGCTGAAGACGCCGGCCAGGGTCCCGATCGCCGCCAGCTTCCAGAGCGCGTGGTCCGGGGGCGCGTCGGCGGCTGACATCCCGCGATACTAAGGCCGTGCCACACGACCCAGAGAGCGGTGGCGGGGGCTGGGCGGCGCGTCTGGAGCCGCTGCGGCGCGAGCCCGGCCGCAGCGCCGTCCTCACCGACGTCGACGGCACCCTGGCGCCGATCGTCGAACGGGCCGCCGACGCGGCGGTGCCGGCGGCAGCGCGGGAAGCGCTGGCGGCGCTGAGCGAGCGCTACGCGCTGGTCGGCTGCATCTCCGGACGGCGGGCGGAGGAGGCGCGGCGGCTGGTCGGCCTCGACTCGCTCGCCTACGCCGGCAACCACGGCTTGGAGCTGCTGCTGCCGGGGGAGGATGCGCCGCGTCCCGACCCCTCCGTCGCCGGTCGCGAGAGCGAAGCGGCGGAGTTCCTCGCCGCGGTCGACGGCCGGCTCGAGGCGGCCGGGCTGCGGCGCGAGGACAAGGGGCCGATCCAGGCCCTGCACTGGCGCGGCGCCGAGGACGAGGCGACGGCGGAGAGCCGCGCCCGCGAGATCGCCAACGAGGCGGGACGGGCGGGGCTGGAACCGCGCTGGGGCCGCAAGGTGCTGGAGCTGCGGCCGGCCGGGGGCGGCGGCAAGGACGGCGCGGTGGCCTCCCTGCT
>CAMLHB010000116.1 GCA_946479725.1 uncultured Actinomycetes bacterium
GGAATGGACGAGAAGCAGGCGAAGGAGCGCTGCGCCCAATTGGCAGCAGAGCATCCCGACCGCGAGACCCACCGCTGGATCCCGGTTCAAAGCAGGGACGGCGACTGGTCCGTAGCCAAGATCAACCTCCCGCCGGTTGCCAAGCCCACCGGCACCGAAACCCGCGAGACCAAGTCGGAGAGCGGCGACGACCCCCGCGTCCTCCCACCCTGGCTGGACCCCCCACGCGGCGGCCTCGCCTAGCTCACCGAGTCCGCAGAAACCGTCGCTATACGACGCTTTTCGCGGACTCGCGATTCAACGCGCTCCGGCTGAGGGGTCGTGTGCCCCTCTCACAGAGGCTCCTAAGACCACATTGGCGCCCAGCAGGCCGCCCCAGCTGCGCGACGGTCTCTGGGAGAGGGGCACACGACCCCTCTCCCACCAACCGAAGTACCTCAGATCAGAACTTGACTATGGGGATGATGAGGATGGCGACGATGTTCGCCACCTTGATCATCGGGTTGATCGCCGGACCGGCCGTGTCCTTGTAGGGATCGCCGACGGTGTCGCCGGTCACCGAGGCGGCGTGGGCCTCGGAACCCTTGCCGCCGTGGGCGCCGTCCTCGATCAGCTTCTTGGCGTTGTCCCAGGCGCCGCCGCCGGCGGTCATGCTGACCGCGGCGAAGAGGCCGACGACGATGACGCCAATCAGCAGCCCGCCGAGCGCGTCGACGCTGAGCAGGCCGACGACCACCGGCACGACGATCGGGATCAGCGCCGGCAGGATCATCTCCTTCTGCGCGGCGGCGGTGACGATGGCGACCGTCTTCCCGTACTCGGGTTTCTCGGTCCCCTCCATGATTCCGGGGTGCTCGCGGAACTGTTTCCGCACCTCCTCGACGACCTGGCCGCCGGCGCGGCCGACGGCCTCGATCGCGAAGGCGGCGAACAGGTAGACCATCATGCCGCCGATGATCAGCCCGATCAGCACGTCAGGGCTGGAGAGGTTGAAGAGGCCGTTGAGGTCGAAGCCCGAGGGCGCCTCTTCGGCCAGTTCGCTCTTGAAAGCGGCGAACAGCACCAGCGCGGCGAGCGCGGCGGAACCGATCGCGTAACCCTTGGTCACGGCCTTGGTGGTGTTGCCGACCGCGTCGAGCGGGTCGGTGACAGCGCGGACGTCCTCCGGCAGCTCCGCCATCTCGGCGATGCCGCCGGCGTTGTCGGTGATCGGCCCGAAGGCGTCCAGGGCGACGATCAGACCGCAAAGCGAGAGCTGCGCCATCACCGCGATGCCGATGCCGTAGATGCCGGCGAGCTCGTTGGCGCCGAGGATCGCAAGGGCGATGACGATCGCCGGGGCGGCGGTCGACTGGTAGCCCTGGGCGAGCCCCTGGATGATGTTCGTCGCGTGCCCGGTCTCGGAAGCCTGGGCGATCGTCTTCACTGGCCGGAACCGGGTCGACGTATAAAATTCGGTAATCACGAACAGCAGCGCCGTGACCGCGACACCGATCACCGCGCAGAGCCAGAGGTCGCCGACGCTGACCGCGCTGGCGCCGGCATCGGCGAAGCCGAGCTTGACCGGATCGCTCATCAGCCAGTTCGTGACCGGGTAGAAGGCGGCGATCGAGATCAGGCCGGCGAGGATGACGCCCTGGTAGAGGGCCCCCTCGACGCGGTCGGATTTCGTCCGCACGACCAGGGCGCCGATGATCGAGGCGATGATCGCAACGCCGCCGATGACAAGCGGGTAGATCGCGACCTCGCGGGCGAAGTCGGAGTTGAAGGTGAGGACGCCGAGCAGCATCACGGCGACCGAGGTGACCGCGTAGGTCTCGAACAGGTCGGCGGCCATGCCGGCGCAGTCGCCGACGTTGTCGCCGACGTTGTCGGCGATCACGGCCGGGTTGCGGGGATCGTCCTCGGGGATCCCCGCCTCGACCTTGCCGACCAGGTCGGCGCCGACATCGGCGGCCTTGGTGAAGATGCCGCCGCCGAGCCGGGCGAAGACGGAGATCAGCGAGCCACCGAAGCCGAGGCCGATCAGCGCGTCGACGGCCTCCTTGTCGGTGCTGCCGATCAGGATCAGGAACCCGTAGTAGCCGGCGACGCCGATCAGCGCCAGGCCGACGACCAGGAGACCGGTGACCGAGCCCCCCTTGAAGGCGACGTCGAGCGCCGGCGGGACGCCGCCGCGAGCCGCCTCGGCGACGCGCGCGTTGGCCCGCACCGAGACGTTCATCCCGATGAAGCCGGTGGCGCCGCTGAGGGTCGCCCCGATCAGGAATCCGACCGCGGTTTCCCAGTTCTGCAGGACCAGCAGCAGCACCGCGATCGGCACCGCCAGGGCGGCGATGATCGTGTACTGACGGCTGAGATAGGCCTGCGCGCCTTCCTGGACGGCGCCAGAGATTTCCTGCATGCGGTCGTTGCCGGGCGATTTCGCCAGCAGGCGTTGGGTGACGAGAAGTCCGTAGATGACGGCGGCGCCGGCGCAGACGAGCGCGACAACAACGCCGTATTCGGTCAGAAAGTCGGTCAAGTTCCTATTCCTCCGGTGGTTTTAGCGGCGCGGGAGTCTATAGACGAAGGCGGCGACAAGGCCCCATGCCCGCTCTGGAAGCTCGATTACCCGGCTTTTGGCACTCGGTTACGCCGACTGCCGAGGCTTCGTGACGCCGGCGTAGGTGCGCCGCGTCTCCGCCACCGCGTCGCGGTAGACGTCCTCGATCGAGACCCCGGAGTCGAGCGCCTCGCGCGCCCGCTGGGCACCGTTTCGCTCCGGCAGGCCGATGTCGAGCCCCAGCTGCACCCGCGCCGGCTCGGCCCAAGCCAACACCTGCTCGAGCAGCGAGCGCGTCGGCACCTCCTCGGCGCGGCGGAAGTCGATCATCCGCCCGCCGGCGCCATAGCGGATCGCCCGCCAGAGGTTCTCCTCGATCTCGCGGTCGGCCAGCGGCGCCCCCCGCCCCTCGTAGCCGAGCTCGTCGTAGTCGAGCGTGGCCTGGGCGATGCAGGCGGCGATCAGGCCCGCCAGCGCGAAGGACTCATCCCCCCGCGTCTGGGCGTCGCAGATCCGCACCTCGACGGTGCCGAAGCTGTGGTGCGGCCGCACGCTCCACCAGAGCTGGGTCGACTCGACCACCGAGCCGAGCCGCTCCAGGGTCTCGACGAACCCCGCGTAGGTCGCCCAGTCGCCGAAGGCCGAGGGTACCCCGCAGCGCGGGAAGGTGCGGGTGAAGATCTCGCTGCGAACGCTGTGCAGGCCGCTGTCGCGGTTGTCGAGAAAGGGCGAGTTGGCCGAGACCGCGAGCAGCAGCGGCAGCAGCTCCCGCAACCGATCGCAGACGGCGATCGCCCGGTCGGCGCCGCGCACCCCCATGTGCACGTGCAGGCTCCAGGTGTTGTTGCGCTGCGCGACCCAGCCGAGTTCGTTGCGCAGCCGGTTGTAGTGCGGGGTGTCGATGATCCGCTGGTCGAGGTAATCGGCCCAGGGATGCGTCCCCATCGCCCCCAGCGCCAGCCCCATCCCGCCGACCAGCTCGAAGAGCCGGGAGCGGCGCTCGCGCTGGCGCGAGACCGCTTCGCCGAAATCCTCCGAGCGCCCGGAGCGGATCTCGATCTCCGAGGCGATCAGCTCCCCCGCCGCCGATTCGGCCAGGAGGTCGTCCTTCCGGCAGGCGGCGAAGACGTCCTCGAAGCGGTGCTCCAGCTCCAGCGTCCGCGGGTCGAGGATCGCGAACTCCTCCTCGAGGCCGATCGTGAAGTCCTGCGAGGACTCGAACTTCTCGCGGGCGAGATCGAGGTCGAGGGCCAAGGTGAAAGGCGCTAGGCCAGGTAGAAGTAGAGCGCGTAGAGCAGGTCGACGGCGGGGCTCGAGGTGTGGACCGTCACCTCCGGCGGCACCTGCAGCAGCTGCTCGGAGTAGTTGAAGATGATCTTCACCCCGGCCTTGACCAGGCGGTCGGCGACGTCCTGCGCCGCCTCGGCCGGCACCGCCAGCACCCCGACGACGATCTCCTCCTCGGCGACGACTTCGGGCAGGTCGCCAATGTCGCGCACGGCGAGGTCGCCGATCGGCTTGCCGACGACGCTCGGGTCGCTGTCGAAGACGGCGACGACCTGGAAGCCGTGGTCGGCGAAGATCGAGGAGGTGGCGATCGCCTGGCCGAGGTTGCCGGCGCCGAAGAGGGCGATGTTGTGCTGGCCGGAGGTGCGGAGGATCTTGCGGATCTCCGAGACCAGCGACTCGACGTTGTAGCCGACCCCGCGCTTGCCGAACTTGCCGAAGCCGGAGAGGTCGCGGCGGATCTGGGTCGGGTTGATGTGGGTGTACTCGGAGAGCTCCTGCGAGGAGATCGTCTCGCGCCCCATCTTCCGCGCCTGCGTCAGCACCTGCAGGTAGCGCGAGAGCCGCGCCGCGACGCCCAGCGAGAGCCGCTCGCCTTCGACCGGGAACGCCCCTGCGGCGTCGAACTCCTCGATCACCTCGACCATGCCCCCACAGTATCGAGCTTGGCCTCGAGGGCCGCGCGGTCGAGGATCAGCTCCGAGACCTCGGCCCCGTCGACCTCGACCACGGGGATGCGCTCGAGGTAGCGCCGCAGCAGCAGCTCGTGGCTCTCGATGTCGACCTCGTGCAGCTCGAAGCGGTAGCCCTGCTGGTGCAGGGCGACGATCTGCTCGATCGCCTCCTCGCAGAGATGGCAGCCCGGGCGGGAGTAGACGACGACGGTGGCCATCGCCTCAGTGGGGAACCGCTGCCTTGGCTTCCCCGCTGGCGAAGGCGTCGTAGCCGAGGTAGTCGGGGTAGGGGATCGGCTCGACGGAGCGGGCGGCGGCGCCGATCATCGCTGCGTTGTCGGTGCAGAGGGCGATCGGGACCAGCTTCAGCCGCACCCCCATCTCCTCGCAGAGCCGGCCGACCGCCTCGCGCAGGGGGCCGTTGGCGGCGACGCCGCCGCCGAGCGCGACGGCCTCCCACTCCCCCTTCTTCAGCGCCCGCTTCAGCTTCGTCGTCAGCTGCTCGACCACCGCCGCCTGGAAGGAGGCGGCGAGATCGGCGCGGCGCGAAGAAACGCCCTCGGGGCCAAGCTCTTTGCAGCGGTAGAGGACCGCGGTCTTCAAGCCGCTGAAGCTGAAGTCGACGCCGGGGTTGCGCGACATCGCCACCGGCATCTCGAACGCCTTCGGGTCTCCCCCCTCGGCCTCGCGCTGCACCGCCGGCCCGCCCGGGTAGCCGAGCCCGAGCAGGCGGGCCGACTTGTCGAAGGCCTCGCCGGCGGCGTCGTCGAGCGTCTGTCCCAGCAGCTCGTATCCCTGGCGATCGCGGACCCCCGCCAGCAGGGTGTGGCCGCCGCTGGCGATCAGGCAGAGGAAGGGGGGCTCGAGCGGCTCGGGCTCGAGGAAGTTGGCGGCGACGTGCCCCTGCAGGTGGTCGACCGGGATGAACGGCAGCCGCCGCGAGGCCGCGATCCCCTTGGCGGCGCTGATCCCGACCAGAAGCGCCCCGATCAGGCCCGGCCCGGCGGTGGCGGCAACCGCCTCGACCTCGTCGAGCGTCACTCCCGCCTCGGCCAGTGCCGCGGCGACCACCGGCTCGACCAGTTCCAAGTGATGGCGGGCGGCGACCTCGGGCACGACCCCGCCGAAGCCCTCGTGGGCTTTCGCCTGCGAGGAGATCACGTTGCTGAGGATCCGCGCGTCGTCGAGGACGGCCGCGCAGGTGTCGTCACAGGAGGTCTCGATCGCCAGCAGCATGCGCTCAGCCCGTCCAGGCGGCCGCGTCAGTCGAGCCACCTCAATCAAGCCACATGATTAGGGCGTCCTCGCCGTTGTCGTGGTAGTAGCGAGGGCGAACGCCGGCGGAGCGGAATCCGAAGCGCTCGTACATCCCGATCGCGCGGTGATTGGAGACGCGGACCTCGAGCGTGAACGGCAGCGTCCCCTGCGACTCCTCGATCAGGCGCCGCATCAGCTGACCGGCGACACCGCGGCCGCGGTGGTCGGGGGCGACGGCGATGTTCATCAGGTGCCAGACCTGGGCGTAGCGGGAGCAGACCACGTAGCCGAGCAGCTCGGCGCCGGAGTGGGCGGCGAGGCAGATCCCGGATGGCTTCGAGAGCTCGAGCACGAACATCGCCAGCGACCAGGGGGTCGGGAAGGAGCGCCGCTCGATCGAGATCACCGCCGGCAGGTCGCTGTAGGCGAGCCGGCGAACCTGGACCTCTCGGTTCAGCTCAGTTGGCTTTTGGTGAAGCGTCTCGTGCACGCCAGCGCTCCGCGTCCGGGGGTCTGAGGTAGATCGGGGCGAGCCCGTCGGACGTCTCTCCCCCCACCGCCGCCAGGGCGCAGACGTGGCGCCCGGCGACCCGGTGGACGGGATCGGAATCGTCCGCTATCCGGACTCCGTCTCGGGCCAGCTCCTGCCGAAATCGTACCGCCCCCGGGCCGGCCACCGACGGCGTTTCCTCCAGCGTCGCGATCCGCTCGGCCAGCTCCTCGGGCCGGTAGACGGCCGGCTCCCAGAGGCGCTCGCCCTCGGCCGAGTAGAGCGCCGCGAAGACCTCGCCGCGCCAGCCGTCGAGCACCGCCAGCCGCTCTCCCGAATCGCCGGCCTCGGCGATCCCGGCGGCGAGGGCGTCGAGGGTGCAGACGCCCCGCACCGGCACGCCGAGGCCGACCGAGAGGCCGCGGGCGCTGGCGATCCCGACCCGCAGGCCGGTGAAGGTGCCGGGGCCGAGGCCGACCGCGAGCAGGTCGACCGCCTCCCAGCCACCCGCCGCCGCGGCCGCGCACTCGACCTCCTCCAGCAGCCGGGTCGCGTGCAGGGGCCTCCCGCTCGGGGACAGCCCCAGCTGCGACTCGTGCAGCCAGGCGCAGGCGACGGTGTCGACCGTCGCGGTGTCGAAGCCGACGACTATCAGCGCTGCGCTACCCCGTCACCGTGAAAGCCCAGGAACCGACTTTCTTGCCTTTGACGTACCAGCTGACGACGTGCTTGCCGACGATCGTCGAGGTGATCTTGTTGACGTAGAGAGTCCCCTGTTCGGCTTCCTGAGCCTGCGCGCAGAGGTTTTTCCCGCTCGGGAACTTGACGCAGACGCTGTAGGCGACGTCGCCGTTGAGGCTCTTGAAGAAGGCCCCCTTCTTCGCCTTCTTCGGGCACTTGTGGGCGGGCTTGGCGTTGCGGGAGACCCCGCAGCCGACGTAGTGCTTGTAGGCAGCCGCGCTGGCCGAAGCGGGTACAGCCGTGATCAGCAGTCCACTCACCAACATGGTCGCCGCCAGCGCCTTCAATGCCTTCATCCCGTCCTTGCCTTTCTCGAGTGGAGTTGCGAGCGCCGATGCTAGCTGGCGCACTTGTTCCTGAACACATTCGACGGGCGTTTGCTGCGCCCTGCGCCGTCCTTTACCCGTCCCACTCGACTTCGACCCGCCGCTGCTCCTCGGCGAACAAACGGGCATTCTCGACCGCCACGGAAACCT
>CAMLHB010000117.1 GCA_946479725.1 uncultured Actinomycetes bacterium
ACGCCGGGCGGGGGGCGGCCACGGCACGCGCGCCCCCTAGGACGCCGATCCGCCGGGTCAGGTGGTATCAGACTCGAGGCGGGCGGCCAAATCGTCGAGCCGCAGCTCCTTGAGCCCCTCGCCGACCTCGTCGAGCTCGGCGGCGCAGTAGGTGACCAGCTCCTTGCCCTCCTTGCAGAGGTCGAGGGTCTCGCGCAGGCCGGCCTGGCCGGAGTCGAGCCGGTCGATGATCTCCTCCAGCCGCTCGACCGCGGCCTCGTAGGAGTCAGGCGCCGTCGCGCTGCTCTGGTCTCGCTCGGACTCGTCCATCGCTGAAACGAAGGCTAATGCGCTCCGCGGCGCCGGCCTCGGCGGCGCTGGTCAGCGGCTCGCCTTCGTCCCCCTCGACCAGGGCGTAGCCCCGCTCCAGGGTCCGCTCAGGTTCGTGGGCCCGCAGGGCGACCGCTGCGCGGCGCAGAGCGTCGCGGCGCCTCTCCATGTCGGGGCCGGCGGCGCGCCGCCGCGCCCGCTCCAACACGAGCGTCCCGATCCGCCGCTGCGAGGCGGCGCGATCGGCCAGCCCGCGTTCGGTGGCGGCGCGGATCTCGCGGATCTTCTGGTTCAGCTTCGAGCGCTCGCGCTGCAGCGCCCGCGCCGGCCCATGGGCAAGGAAGCCGAGATGGCGCGAGCGGTTCTCGATCGCCCCTTCTCCCGCCCGCCGCAGCGCCAGCGCGCAGCGCTCGAGGCTGTCGCGCGCCGCCAGGCAGTCGAGCGGGATCGCCGCCTCGGCGGCGTGGGTCGGGGTCGAGCAGGCAACGGCGGCGACGTCGTCGATCAGGGTGCTGTCGCGCTCGTGGCCGACGGCGCTGATCACCGGCACCCGCAGCATCGCCACGGTCCGGCAGAGCGTCTCGTCGCAGAAGGCCCAGAGGTCGGCGAGACTGCCGCCCCCGCGCGTCACGACGATCGCCTCGACCTCCGGCCGCGCCGCCAGGTCCTGCAGCGCCCGTCCGATCGCCGGCGCCGCGTGGCGGTCCTGAACCGGCGCGAACCCCCAGACCACCGAGCCGCGCCAGCCGCGCCGCTCGAGCCCGGCGAGGAAGTCGCGCCGCGCCGCGCCGCGCTCGGCGGTGACGACGCCGATCGCCTTCGGCAGGGCCGGGCGGTGCAGCTGCTTCTGCAGCTCGAACAGGCCCTCGGCCCGCATCTGCTTGCGCAGCGCCTCCAGGCGGGCGATCAGGTCGCCTTCGCCGGCCAGGCGCAGGTGGGTCGCCCGGAAGGTGAATTTCGGCGACGCTTGGCCGCCGCCCGGGTAGTAGTCGGGCCCGCCGGCGATCACAACTTCGGCGCCGTCGCGCAGCGCTCCGTCCGCCAGCCCCGCCTTCTCCAGGTCGTTGAGCCAGATCGCACAGGGGACGGCGCCCTCGCCGTCGCGCAGCTCGAAGTAGGCCTGGACCTTGCTGCGGCCGACCCCGGTGATCTCGCCGATCAGCTGCACCCGCGCCCGCTTGCGCATCTCCTCCTGGAGCTTGCGCGCGTAAGCGCCGACCGCGAAGGGTCCGGGGAGCCCGGTTTGAGCTTCGACAGGAAGCTGTTGTCTCATTGGGTTCAGGCTAGACAACGGTCCGGGTCACCCGGTTTTTTTCTTCCACCGGCGCGCCCAGGACTTCAGCTCACTCAGGACGGGATCGAGCTGTTGGCCGGCCTCGGTCAGCGAGTAGACGACCCGCACCGGAGTCCCGGCTTCGACCTCGCGTTCGACGAGCCCCTCTTCCTCCAGCTCGCGCAGCCGCTGCGAGAGCAGGCGGTCGGAGAGCCCGGGGATCGCCTTGCCGAGCTCCCCGTAGCGCATCGAGCGTTCGGTCAGGGCGCAGACGATCGCTCCCGTCCAGCGCTTGCCGATCAGCTCGATCGCGTGGTGGAAATGCGGGCAGACCGCCCCACTTCTCTCCTCCTGGATCTGGCTCGGACCAACCGGCTCCATCGACCATCGAGCTTACTGAACGTAAGTGACGGGCAGCCCCGCCTCAACCCGTACAGGGTCCGGTATTCACGCCCTCGACGTCGGTCCGTCCCAGAGCTTCCCGCACCTGCTCGGCGGGGATCGCGAAGCCGCCCCGCGGGCCGCTGGTGGTGGCGGCGAAGACGGTGCCGACGACGTTCCCCCGCGGGTCGACGAGCGGGCCGCCGGAGTTGCCGCTGCGGACCGAGCCGCTCATCGCCACGATCGTCCGGTCGACCGGCCCGTTGCCGTAGGAGTCCTCGCTGATCGTCTCCCGGGTCTCGCCGATCCGCGCCGGCGAGAGCGCGTAGGGGCCGTTTTCCGGGTAGCCGAGGACGGCCCCGTCCTCCCCCTCCCGGCGCTTGGAGCTGATCGGCAGCGGCGGCAGCGCCACCCCCACCCGCAGCAGCGCCAGGTCGCGGCGCGGCTCGTAATAGATCGGCGTCGCTTCCAGCTCGACCCCGTCCTGGGTGGTGACGGTGGTGTCGTCGGCGCCGGCGACGACGTGGGCGTTGGTGACGACGATCTCCGGCGCAACTGCCCAGCCCGAGCCCTCGATTCCGAGCCCGCAGGCGGTGCTGAGCACGCGCACCACCGATTCGCCGGCGCCGAGCACGTCGGGGTCACGGGCGATCTTGGCGCTGGGGGCGGCGACCGGCGCGGCGGGGCCGAGCACCGTGGGAGCCGGGTCGACCCGGTCGAGCGCGTTCAGCAGCGGCCCGCTCGGCGGCAGCACGTGGTTGAGGCTGCGCAGGATCAGCGACTGCTGGATGTCGGCCCGTAGCCGCGTCGTCGAGGGGGCGTGGAGGAGGACGGCGCCGAAGACCCAGGCAAGGCCGAGGGCGACCGAGGCGATCAGGGCGGCGCCGCCGGCGCCGGCGGCGACGCGGAGGTAGGGGCGGCGGACGATCCTTTCCCGCAGGCCGAGGGCGAAGCTCTCGACCGTCACCGCCATCAGCGCCCCGACGAGCAGGGCGCCGAGCGCAGCGCAGAGCGGCGCGTACGGCGAGTGCGAGCCCTTGGCCAGGAGCAGCGGCGGGATCCGGCTGCCGGCGAAGGCGCCGATCCCGAAGCCGACAAGGGTCAGGGCGCCGACGATCAACCCCTGCCGGTACCCCCAGAGGGCAAGGGCGACGGTGAATGCGAGGATCGCCCAATCCAAAACGGTCACCCGTGAATAGAAGCATGCCGGGAGAGCCTCCTTTACCTTTCGCCGGTGCCCTCGATCCCGACCGAGGCGGAGCGCCGCCGCCGCCTCCTCACCCGCACCCTGCCGCTCGCGGTCATCGCCCTGATCGCGTTCGTCGTCGGGATCGCCACCGGCACCGGCGGATCGCCTGAGAAGGAAGCCGCCGCGCGCTTCGTCAACGCCTGGGAGGCGAAGAACTTCAAGGCGATGTACGCGGAGCTGAACGAAACCTCGCGGCAGCGGGTCGACCTGAAGGAATTCGAAGCCGGCTACCGCGAAGCCGAGCAGGTGGCGACCTCGCGCGCGCTCGACGCCGGCTCGGTCGGCGACGCCGTGGACAGCGACGGAGCGACGGTCGTCCCGGTCGAGATCACGGTCAGCACGGTCGCCTTCGGGGCTGTCGAAGCCGAGCTCGATCTCCCCTATGCAGACGGCGGGATCGCATGGGACGAGAGCCTGACCTTCCCCGGCCTGCAGGAAGGCGAGGAACTGGCGGCAGACGTCGAACTGGCCGAACGGGCGCCGATCCTCGCCCGCGACGGAACGGCGCTGGCCGAAGGGCCGGCCGAAGACCGCGAACACCCGATCGGCAGCGCCGCGATCGACGTCACCGGCGAAGTCGGCGAAGCCTCCGAAGAAGAACTTCCGCGCCTGGCGCGACACGGCTTCCCGCCGGAAACGCCGGTCGGGATCAGCGGCCTCGAGCGCGCCTTCAACGATCGCCTCGCCGGCAAGCCAGGGGGCTCGCTGCTGGCGGTGGCCGCCGACGGCTCCTCGGTCCGCACCCTCGCCAAGTCGAAGCCGACGGCGGGGGCCCCGGTGAAGACGACGATCGACCCCGAGCTTCAGGAAGTCGCGGTTTCGGCGCTCGCCGGCCGCTCCGGCGGGGTCGCCGTCCTCGACGCCCGCAAAGGCGACGTGCGGGCGCTGGCCGGGCAGGCCTTCTCGGCCCCCCAGCCCCCCGGCTCAACCTTCAAGGTCGTGACCACGACGGCCGCCCTTGAAGCCGGCAAGGTCAGCCTCGACGACGAATTCGAAATCAGCAACGGAGTCAACGTCGGCGGCCGTTTCCTCAACAACGCCAACGGCGAGTACTGCGGCGGCACCTTCCGCGAATCCTTCGCCGAGTCCTGCAACGCGGTCTTCGCCCCGCTCGGCCCGGCGGTCGGCAACGACAAGCTGGTCGAAACCGCCGAAGCCTTCGGCTTCAACTCACCGCTGACGCTCTACGCGCCGCGGATCGTCAGCGAAGTCGACCCGGAAGAATCGACGATCCCGACCGAAATCGGCGAAGAAGTCGACCTCGGCGTCTCGGCGATCGGCCAGGGCGAAGTGCTGGCGACGCCGCTGGAGATGGCAAGCGTCTCCCAGACCGTCGCCAACGACGGCGTCCGCCTCCCCAACGCGCTCGTCCTCAACCCGAAGCTGCGACCCGACGCCGAACCGGTGCAGGTGATGTCGAAGAAGACCGCCGCAGAGCTGACCGAACTGATGATCGGCGTCGTCGTCGAAGGGACGGGCACCGCGGGGGCGATCCCCCAGGCGCAGGTGGCCGGCAAGACCGGCACCGCCGAGCTGGGGCCAAAGCCCGGCGAAGAGAACTCAGAAAACCCGGTGCAGATCAAGGACGCCTGGTTCACCGCCTTCGCGCCGGCGGAAAAGCCGCGGCTGGCGGTCGGGGTGCTGCTGATCGAAGCCGAAGCGGCAGGCGGCGAAGTCGCGGCGCCGATCGCCTCGGAAATCCTCTCGGCCGGCCTCTAGAGGTCGAGCTTCACTTCGGCGCCCTCTTCACCTTCGGCGCCGGGGATGTGCAGGGTGAGCGGCCGGTTCTCGGACGCTTCTTCGGGCAGCAGGAAGATCGCCACCGAGCCCTCGATCGGGCCCTGCTGGGCGGGGGAATCGAGGACGGGAATCTGTTCTTCGGCTTCGACTTCGCCCTCGAAGGGAAGGGCGAAGATGCTTTCGCTTTCCAGCACCGTGTATTCCTGCTTGTCGGCGTCGGTGATCGTCAGCGTCGAGGGCAGGACCTGCGGTTCGTCGCTTTCGTTCTGGACTTCGAAGAAGACGCCGAAGTAGGTTTCGCCTTTCGGCGGTTCCTCCTGCCCGACCAGGTAGGCCGCGTCCTCGGAGTCGTTCGGGTTGAGGTAGCGGGAGAAGGTGACGTTGTACCTGAGGTCGCCGAGTTCGACCGACTCGCCCTCGGCCACGCTCTTGGAATCGCTCTCGTAGCCGCAGGCGGAGACGCCGACGGCGAGGACGAGCAGCGCCAGGAGCGCGAGCAGCGACAGCTTGGGGCGGCGGAGGAGGGACATCGGGGGCGCGGAGTCTATATATCTGCGCAGCGCTTCTAGGGGATGCCCGTCGCGTACCGGTTGCCACCGGCGACGGCGATGCGCTCGGAGGCCGGCTGATCGGACTCGAGCTTCTCGCGCAGGCGGCTCAGGGCCCGTCGCCAGCCGCGGCCCTGCGAGAGCGAGCCGGCGCTAAACAGCTCGAGGGCGCGGTCGAGGTGGTTCGGCTCGGTCCAGTGGGACACCCGCACCACGGTGAGACCGCCGGCCCCCTCGGTCAGCTCCCACACGGTGTGGTTGGGAATCCGGTTGGCGCGGCCGCCTCGGCCTTCCTCGACGATCCGGAACGGCTCTTCGACCGCGACGATGCTGGTGTCCATCCAGACCATGCGCAGCGGCGCCCGGACCTGGAACCTGGCCCCGGCGCCGAGGCCGCTGCCGTCGATCCGGGTGAGGTGGAAGCCGCCGAGAAAGTGGTCGGTGAAGGAGGGGCGCACGGCGAGGTCGGCCAAGGCGGCGAAGACCTGCCCGCGCGGGGCGTCGATCTCGATTTCGGCGCTGATGGGACCCATTTGGGGCGCGAAGTCTATGGGTCGGCCCGCCCGCCGACCACATAGGAAATATTGAGTGCTTTTTGTCGAGGGCCGCTCTAGTATCGAACCAACGTCCAGGAAGGAGAGGACCCATTTTCAACAATGCCGGCACCAGCCCAGCCGGCGAGGCCCTGGCCACCGGCTCGATGCCCGGCGAGGGGACTTATTTCTGCCTCGTCTGCGGCACCCAGGTTGCGCTACGCGAGACCGATCCGTTGCCCGCCTGCGCCGGCTGCGGGGCTTCCCGCTTCCGCCGCGACTCGATCTTCTCCTCTCTGCAGGAGCACGGGTCCCCCACCGTCGAATTCGCCGTCCCCGCCGCGCCCGAGGCGCCGGGCTGGCTCGACGAGGCGCGGGCGCAGCTGGCTGAGTCCGGGTACCACCTGGCGATCCGCGACGGCGACGAGATCAAGACCTTCACGCTCGGCGAGGGCTGGAGCCGGATCGGCCGCTGTGGGACAGCCGAGATCTGCCTCGACGACCCCAGCGTCTCCCGCCGCCACGCGATCGTCTGCAGCGAAGGGGACCGGAACCCGCGGATCCTCGACGACCGCAGCCTCAATGGCATGCTCGTCAACGGCCGCAAGGTAGACGTCGCCGAGCTGAACGAGGGCGACGTGCTGACAATCGGCCGCTTCCGCCTCTACCTGCTGCACGCTTAAACCGCGAGACCGCAAACGAGGTCGACTATCGACTCCTGACGCGGTTTCGCGGTTTCGCGAGACCGCAGAAATCCTTCCTCAGGAAGGATTTTCGCGGTCTCGGCGTGCCTGCCCTCTTTTCCGGCCACCACTGCTCCTAGGATTCGGCTTCGTGACTGAGTTTCCGGACGATCCCGGCAACCCGCCGGGCGAGGAGTCGATCTCGGCCTCGGCCGAGCGCGCCCGCGCCGAGCTCCACGCCGAGATCGAGCGCGTCCGCCGCGGCGTCGAGCAGGTGCTCGACGAGCAGAACACGCCCCTCAACAGCGACCTCCGCCGCGAGCTCGACACGATGCAGGAGGACCTCCGCCGCTACGTCAAAGCCCGCGTCCGCAAGTCCCAGAAGCGCACCGACCGCCGCGTCACCCACCTGGAGGACCGCGCCGCGACCCTCGAGCAGCGCCTGGACAGCATGGACGCCGAGCGCCGCATGACCGAATGGCGCATCCACTCCGACACCGAGCGCATGCTCGACGGCCTGCTCGGCGAGGTTCGAGCGATCGCCGATCGGTTAGAGGGGAAACCCCCCTCACCCTGATCGGGAGAGAGGTCCGGTGACCCTCCCCGCTCAACTTGTTTCGGTGGGCCGCAGCTGTCTACCGCAAGCGTGGTGGGGGGGGGGGGAGGAGCCCCGGGGCGGGGGGACGGGCGGAGTGGGGGGGGGGTGGGGGTGGGGGTAAGTACTAACGCCAGGTGGAGAC
>CAMLHB010000118.1 GCA_946479725.1 uncultured Actinomycetes bacterium
CGACCAGCAGCCGCACATGGCTTCCCATCGCCTTGAAGTTGAGGTCGTGTTCGCTCATCAGGAGGTGCTGGTCACCACCGGTTCGGCGCCGGAGGAGTAGGAGGAGCTGCTGCTGGGGCTGCTGCTGACGGTGTTCTGGCCCGGGCTGGGGACGATCGTCGTCACCACCCGGCGTTTGATCACCTTGCGGACCTGGACGGTGCGGGCGGTCGGCTGGCTCGCCTGCTGTTCGAGCGAGAAGCGATAGGCGAGCAGGGCGAAGAGGGCCGCGAAGAGCAGGACCGAGGCCCAGAAGACGAGGCTCGCGGGGGGCCGCTTGGGGCGGACGCGCTCAGTCATCGCCACCCTCTCCGCCGCCCTCGCTCTCGACCTCGCCGCCGCCACCGCCGGCGCCGCTGGTCCCCGTCGTCACCGGGGTGCTTTCGCCTTCGCTGCCGCTGGAGCCGGTGGTGACCGGTGCGGCTTCGCTTTCGCTACCGCTGGCCGCGGTGGTGACCGGCGCGCTTTCAGCGGCGCCGCTGCTGCCGGTGGCGACGTAGGCGCCGCTCGCGGCCGCCCCCGTCGCCGGTTCGACCGGGGCCGCGGCCGGCGGGTGCTTCGGCTTCGCGTGCTTGGTGACATGCACGGTGCGACGGATCACCTTGGTGTGGATCACCGGTTTGTCGGCCACCGGCTTGCTCGGGGCCTTGTTCCCCTGGCTGAGGGCGAGGCCGCCGAGACCTCCGAGGAGGACGACGGTGGCGGCGGTGGCGACTTTGGCTTTGGCGTTCTTCACGGTGGTCTCCCTGGTTTCCGAGCTTGCAGGCGCAGTCTGCGACGGCCCCGGCCAAGCGCCGTGAAGCGACCGGTAAAGCTCTGGCAAAACCTGCCCCGAGCAGGCCTGAATCGCCGAAGCAGGCCCTACAGTTGGTTCATGAACAGCCAGTCGCCAGGCGGCCGCATCCTCGTCGTCGAGGACGAGGAATCGATCTCCCAGCCCTTCGCCGAGGCGCTGCGCCGGGCCGGCTTCGAAGCCGTCGTCACCGGCACCGCCGCGGGGGCGATCGCCCTGGCCGACTCCGAGGAGCCCGACCTGGTGATGCTGGACCTGGCCCTGCCCGACGGCGACGGCCGCGACGTCTGCCGCGAGCTGCGCCGCCGCTCCGACATCCCGATCGTGATGCTGACCGCGCGGGGGACCGAGATGGACAAGATCGTCGGCCTCGAGCTCGGCGCCGACGACTATGTCGTCAAGCCCTTCAGCGCCGCCGAGGTGATCTCGCGAATCCGCGCCGTCCTCCGGCGCAGCGGCCCGCGCGAGAACGGCGACGGCGCCGCCTCGCAGGAGCCGGTCAGGGTCCGCGAGCTGGAGCTCGACCCGGCGGCCCGGATCGCCCGCTTCCGCGGCGAGGAGCTGGAGCTCTCGCGCAAGGAGTTCGACCTGCTGGCGACGCTGATGCGAAACGCGGGACGGGTGGTCAAGCGCGAGGACCTGATGTCGGAGGTCTGGGACACCAACTGGTTCGGCTCGACGAAGACGCTTGATGTCCACATCGGCTGGCTGCGGCGCAAGCTCGACGACGACCCCGCCGATCCCACCTACATCGAGACGGTCCGCGGCGTCGGCTTCCGCTTCGCCGCCCCAGAGGACGGGGAACCGTAAGCCTCCGCGCGACCCTGCTGCTGGCGCTGGCCTACGTCCTGCTGCTGGCGCTGATCGCCTTCGGGGTACCGCTGGCGCTGAGCCTGCGCGACCGCGTCGACTCCGAGGTGAAGGGGCAGGCGCGCAGCCAGGCCGAGGTGGTCGCCAGCAGCGCCACCGAGTTCGTCGACCCGCCGCAGCCGCTGCCGCTGCAGCGGATCGCCGAGCGCTCGGCCGAAAGCGTCCGCGGCCGGGTGATCGTCGTCGACGCCAACGGTGCCCTCCTCGCCGACTCCGCCGGGACCGCCTCGGGCCGCAGCTACGACGACCGGCCCGAGGTCGAAGCAGCGCTGTCGGGGCACGGCGAGCAGATCACCCGCAGCAGCGAAACCCTCGGCGAGGACATCCTCGCCACCTCCACCCCGATCCTCGAGCGCAACCGCACGATCGGGGCGGTGCGGATCACCCAGAGCGTCGAGGCCGTCAACCGGGCGGTGAAGACCTCGATCCTCGACATCGCCGCCCTCGCCGGGGTCGTGCTCCTGCTCGGGATCGTCGCCGGCGCCCTGATCGCTCAACAGATCGCGCGGCCGATCCGCCGCCTCGACGGCGCCGCCCGCCGCGTCGCCGAGGGCAACCTCGACACCACCGTCGCCGTCCAGGGCAGCACCGAGCAGCGCTCGCTGGCCCGCGCCTTCAACGAGATGACGCAGCGGATCAAGCGGCTGCTGCGGGTCCAGCAGGACTTCGTCGCCGACGCCTCCCACCAGCTGCGGACGCCGCTGACGGGGCTGCGGCTGCGGCTCGAGAACCTCGCCGAACGCTCCCGCGGCGACGACCCGACCGAGCGCGAGCTCGGCGCCGCGATGGGCGAGATCGACCGCCTCTCCCTGATCGTCGACGAGCTGCTGATCCTCAGCCGCGCCGGCGAGCACGAACTGCCGGGGGAACGACTCGACCTGCGGGAGGCGGCGCGGCGGGCGCTCGAGCGCTGGCGGGCCAGCGCCGCGGACCGCGGCATCGAGCTGGCGCTCGAGGACGGCGGCGGCGCGGCTGAGGGCTGGTGCGCGGCGCCCGACCTCGAGCGCTCGCTCGATTCCCTGGTTGAGAACGCGCTCGTCTACTCCCCGCGCGGCTCGACCGTGCTGCTGCGCGCCGCGCCGGGACGGATCGCCGTTCTCGACCAAGGGCCGGGCCTGGCCGCGGGCGAGGAGGAGGCGGTCTTCGAGCGCTTCAGCCGGGGCAGCGCCGGGCGCCGCGGAGTCGCCGGAACCGGCCTCGGACTGGCGATCGCCCGCGAGCTGACCCGGCAATGGGGCGGCGAGGTGCGGCTGCGCAATCGCGAGGGCGGCGGGCTCGCGGCGACGATCGAGCTGGCGCCGGCGGAGGTCCGCTCGTGAGCCTCTCGGCCACCGTGAAATGGGTCCTGCTCGCCCTTGCCGGGCTGGCGGTCGCGATCGGGATCGCAATCGCCGCCGCCAACCTGACCAGCCGCCAGATCGGGATCGCCTCCGAATCGGTCTCGGCCGGGGACGCCCTGGCGCCGGCGCTCAACATCCCCGGCAAGGCGAAGCCGCAGGAAGGCGGCGGCGGCTCCGGCCAGGAAGGAACGACGACGGTTCCCTCCTACACCCCGCCGGCGACCGCGGCCGAAGAACCGGCGTACCCGCCCGAAGAGACCACCGGCACCCCTGACGACCACGGTGGCGGCAGCGGCGGCGACTCCGACGGCGACGACGACTGAGCCGCTCAACCGCCGCCGGCCGGCGGCGGGTCGGTTTCGTAGAGGCGGGTGATCGCTTCGACCAGCTGCTTCTTTTGCTTCGAGGAGAGGCGGGCCGAGCCGTGGACCAGCGTGTACTGGAGGGGCGGCATCTCGCCGCTTTCGACATTGTCGACCAGCTCTCCCGCGTCGGGCTGAGGCTTGTTCCATTCCGAGAAGTTGAGGATGCCGCGGCCGTCTTCGACGTCGTGTTCGACCAGCCAGGAGGCCGGCGCCACGTTCGAGTACCAGCGCCACTTGGTCAGATTGCTGTGGCAGTCGTAACAGCCAGCTTCGGCGACCTGCTGCCCCGGTCCCGGAGGCCATTTCGCCGCCTGCGTGACCGGCGGGTTGGTGTGGGCGCGCCCGTAGGGGACGAGCTGGATCAGCAGCACCAGCGCGATGGCGCCGAGAATGGCCCATTTGACAGTACGAATCGAGGGCGGCCACCAGCGCCGCCTTGCATCTGCCGTGGGGGGCACGGTGCGGAAGCCTGCCGTCAACTAGGCAAAGAGCCGGTAAAGCCGCTGGAAAAATGCGTGCAAAGAGGAGTTCATGCCGCGATCGGCCGGACGTCCGGCGGGGCCGGCAGCGGCCGGGCCTGCGGCTGGGCGACCACCTCGGTCACCGGCAGGTCGAGCGTCCGCCGCAACCGCCTCGGCAGCCGCACCGCCAGCCAGCGCGAGATCTTCCTCGGCAGGGTCGAGACGACGACCTCGTCGAACTCGCGCGCGTGGAGGACGTCGCCGACCGCGGCGAAGGGATCCGGGTCACCGACGACCACCTCCTCGAGCTCGAGCCCGCAGCGGCGGATGCGGCTGCCGGCGCGGTCGGCGCGCAGCGCCGCCTCCGACCAGCCGGCCTTCATGTCGGCGGCCCAGGCGAGCCCGTGCGGCACCGCCGGGACCAGCAGGGTGAACCTGGTCGGCGCCTCGGCCGCGCGACGGCACAGCGCCTCGATCAGTTCGGGTGAGTCGGCGGTCCGGTTGGCGACCACCAAGATGCTGCGCTTACTCGAAACCATTCTCAGTCCTCCTCCGCGAAGGTTGGGCCGGCGGCGCCGCCGCTGGCGCGGGTGACGATCGGGGGACGCGTCTGGTGGCGCGCTCCGGTTTCGGCGACCGGCACGGTCGCCGCGCCGCTGGAACCGGTGACCACCGATGAGGAGCCGGCGGTGCCCGCGACATGCACCGGCGCGGGTGCTCCGGGGTTGCTCCCCAAAGCCACCCCGCCGAGTGCCGCCAGGCCGACGACGGTGGCCCCGGCTGCGATCTTCGCTCTGCGGTTGGTCATGCTCGTTCCTTTCCGAGGGATACGAGCAGAGCTTGCTCCCGGTTCGGCAAAGGAACCGAAAAGGTGGTTAAAAGACTGGTGAAAAGCGGCGCTAGCCGATTGCGACCATGCGCTCGATCGGGATCCGCGCCCGCTCGGCGATCTCCGGCGAGACGCTGACCTCCCCGCTGAGGTCGCGGAGGCAGTCGCGCAGCTTCGGCAGGGTGATCATCTTCATGTACCTGCAGGTGGCCATCCGGTTGGCCTCGATCAGATGCGCCCGCGGCGCCGCCTGCTGCAGCGGGTAGAGCATCCCGTTCTCGGTGGCGACGATGAACTCGCCGTCGGGGTGCGCTTCGACGTGCTTCTGCATCCCCGAGGTCGAGAGCATGTGGACGCCCTCCGGATCGATGTCGCCGGAAGCGACGTACTCCATCGCCTGGGTCGAGCAGCCGCACTCGGGGTGGATCAGGAACTCCGCGTCGGGGTGCTCCTCGCGGGTGCGGACGATGTCCAGCGGCTTGATCCCGGCGTGGACGTGGCACTCGCCATCCCAGATGTGGAAGTTGCCGCGGCGCTCGGGTTCTTCCACGAGCCCGGTCTCGCGCTCGACAAAGGCGCCGAGCCACATGTCGGGGCCGAAGAGGATCTCGGTCTCCGGGCCGTGCTCGGCCCAGATGTGGCGGACGACGTCGACGGCGTTGGAGGAGGTGACGCAGTAGTCGGTCTCGGCCTTGACCTCGGCCGAGGTGTTGACGTACATCACCACGAGGGCGCCGGGGTGCTCGGCCTTCCAGGCGCGCAGCTGCTCGGCGGTGATCGAATCGGCGAGCGAGCAGCCGGCATCGAGGTCGGGGATCAGCACCGTCTTCTCGGGCGAGAGGATCGAGGCGGTCTCGGCCATGAAGTGGACGCCGCAGAAGGCGATCACCTCGGCGTCGGTCTCGGCCGCCTGGCGCGAGAGCCCGAGCGAGTCGCCACGGTAGTTGGCGATGTCCTGAATCTCAGGAAGCTCGTAGTTGTGGGCGAGGACGACGGCGTTCCGCTCCGCCGCGAGCGCGCGGACTTCGTCGCTGATCTCAGCGATCTGGTCCGGGCTCAGCTCCGGGGCCAAAGTAGGTTGGATCGTCGGGAGCTCCTGCATGAGCCCTTCCTTTCCTGATGTTCGCCGGCGGGACTGGGTCCGGACCGGTCGAATGAACGTAGAGAAAGTCTAGTGCAGCGAGCCCCCCACTCCCGAACTGCATCAGATTCGCTACCCAGCAGGGAGCAAATCTGATGCAGTTCGCTAATGCCTGAGCTGCCTGAGGTCGAGATCGTTGCGCGCCGGTTGAACAGCGCCCTTACGGGCAGCGCCCCGGTGGGGAGCGAGGTGGAATCGGCGCTGGCGCCGGGGATGAACGTGATGAAGACCTTTGACCCGCCGCTGGAAGCACTGGTCGGCCGCGAGGTCACCGCGGTGCGGCGGATCGGCAAGATGCCGGTCGTCGAGTTCGGCGACCTGGCGCTGCTGATCCACCTGATGTCGGCGGGGCGGCTGCGGGTGTTCGAGAAAAGGGCCTCGCTGAAAGACAAAGCCTCGCGTGTCCTGATCCGCCTCACCGACGGCCGCGAGCTGCGGCTGCGCGAGTTCGGGACCAAGCAGCGCGCCTGGGCGAAGCTGCTGCCCGTCGATGCCGTGGCCGCGGACGAGATGGTCGCCAGCCTCGGCCCCGAGGCCTGGCCCCCTCCCCCGCTCGACGAGCTGGCGGCGGCGATCGACAAGCCCCGCCACCTGCACCCGCTGCTGCGCCACCAGAAAGACATCGCCGGGATCGGTCGCTCCTGGGTCGACGAGATCCTCTGGGAGGCCCGCCTCTCCCCCTTCAGGAAAGGGTCCGAGCTCGACGCCGAAGAGGTCGAGCGCCTGCACGCGGCGCTGCACGTGCTCGGCGACGCGATCGACCACTACGAGGAGGCGATCGGCCCCGAGGTCCCCGACAAGGTCCCGATGCCGCTGAAGGTCCACAAGCGCGAGGGCGAGCCCTGCCCCCGCTGCGGCACCACGATCGAGGCCGTCTTCTTCTCCGAACACCAGACCAACTACTGCCCCAAAGAGCAGACGGGCGGGCGGATCCTCAAGGACAGGCGGCTTTCGAAACTGCTCAAGTGAGCGAGTCGGCTAGATGAGCTCCAAGAGCATCGAGAAATCCAGGGTGGCGGCAGAATGAGTTACTGCACCGATTGAGATGAACTCGACGCCCGTTTCCGCGATCTCGCGCACGTTCTCCAGCGTCACCCCCCCAGAGGCCTCGAGCGAGACCCCGTCGGGGCCGCCGGCGTTCCCGTCCCGCAGGGCGACGGCTTCGCGCATCGAGGCCGGGCTCATGTTGTCGAGCAGTAGCCGGTCGACGCCCATGCCGAGGGCGTAAGCCGTTTCGTCAAGGTTGCGGACCTCGACCTCGATCGCCTTCTCGGGCTGCCCGTTGCGGGCGGCGTAGACGGCTTTGGCGAGCCCCCCGGCGGCGGCGATGTGGTTCTCCTTGATCAGGATCGCGTCGTAGAGGCCCATGCGGTGGTTGATGCCGCCGCCGGCCGCGACCGCCGCCTTCTCCAGGTGGCGCAGGCCCGGCGTCGTCTTGCGAGTGTCGAGGATCGAGGTGCCGGTGCCGACCACCGCCTCGGCGTAGCGGGCGGTCAGAGTGGCGACGCCGGAGAGGTGGCCGAGAAAGTTGATCGAGGTCCGCTCGGCGGCGAGCAGGGCGCGGGCGCTGCCGCTGGCGACCAGGACCTCGGCCGGCACGTCCTCGCGCCACT
>CAMLHB010000119.1 GCA_946479725.1 uncultured Actinomycetes bacterium
GCCCCTCCGACGGTGGCGCGAAAACCAAGCCTGCCAAGGACGCATGGAGCGTGGCGTGCTCTGCACGCGAGCGATCGAGGACGCCGGCAGGCGCAGGTTTGCAGCGTCACCGCGCCAGCTCCAAGAAGCGGTCGAAGAGGTGGCGGGCGTCGTGCGGGCCGGGTCCTGCCTCGGGGTGGTACTGGACGGTGGCGCCGGCGACGTCGCGGAGGACGAGACCCTCAACGGTTCGGTCGTAGAGGTTCAGCTGCGAGAGCTCGGCGACGCCGAAGTCGGTGTCCCAGCGGACCGGCTCGTCGCCCTCGATCTTCGCCTCGCCGCCGGGGCCGACGACGGCGAAGCCGTGGTTCTGCGAAGTGATGTCGATCCGTCCCGTCTCCAGGTCCTTGACCGGGTGGTTGGCGCCGCGGTGGCCGAAGGGCAGCTTGTAGGTCTCGAGGCCGACGGCGCGGCAGAGCAGCTGGTGGCCGAGGCAAATGCCGAATACTGGCTTCTGGCCGAGGACGCCGCGGACGGTCTCGACGACGTAGTCGAGGGCGGCGGGGTCGCCGGGGCCGTTGGCGAGGAAGACGACGTCGGGGTCCTCGGCGAGAACTTGATCGGGGCTGCTGGTGCAGGGCAGCAGGGTCAGCCGGCAGCCGTGCTCGCGCAGCTGGCGGACGATGCTGAGCTTGACCCCGGTGTCGATCCCGACCACGTGCGGACCGTCGCCGTCGAAGCGGACCGGCTCGGTCGGGGTGACGGTGCGGGCGAAGTCGGCGCCGGCCATCGAGGGCTCGGCGTCGATCCGCTCGCGCGCCTCGGCTTCGGGCGTCGCGGCCGGGAAGATGCCGCCGCGCATCGATCCCTTGTCGCGCAGGTGGAGGACCAGGGCGCGGGTGTCGACGCCGCTGACGCCGGGGACGCCGCAGTCGCCGAGCCAGTCGAGCCAGCCGCCCTCGGCGGTGGCGACGTCCTCACGGTTCTTGGCGTCGCGCATGACGACGCCGCGGGCGTGGACCGCTTCGGACTCCATCGCCGCGGTCGAGACCCCGTAGTTGCCGATCAGCGGGTAGGTGAAGACGATGATCTGGCCGGCGTAGGAGGGGTCGGTCACCGACTCCTGGTAGCCGGTCATCGCGGTGTTGAAGACGACCTCGCCGGTGACCGCCCCGTCGTGGCCGCAGCCGAGCCCGTCAAGCCGCGTTCCGTCTTCAAGAAGCAGATACGCGCTCACATCGACTCCCTGCGCGAGTTTGCAAACCATTGGTTGACAAAGTCGCCCATCAGGCTGCGACCCCCAAGGAGAAGGAGCGGAGGCGGAAGGCGACCTGGCCGGCGGCGACGGTCATCAGGACGCGGCCGGTAAGCGTCTGGTCGGCGCACCAGGAGTTCGCCGAGCGGCTCTCGTAGCCGTCCTCTCCCACCGTCCATTCGGCGCCGAGGTCGCAGAGGACGACGTTCGCCTCCGAGCCCGGCGCCAGGCTCGGCCGCTCGAGGTCGAAGGGCTCGGCGCCGCCTGCCATCCGCTCGACCAGCAGGGCGAGGTCGATCGTCCCCGGCAGGACCAGCTCGGTGTGGAGCGCGGCGAAGGCGGTCTCGAGGCCGGTCACGCCCATCGCCGCCTGCTCGAAGGGCACGTCCTTTTCCTCCGGCTGGTGCGGGGCGTGGTCGGTGGCGATGCACTCGATCGTGCCGTCGCGGAGGCCGTCGATAAGGGCCTGGCGGTCGCGCCCTTCGCGCAGCGGCGGGTTCATCTTCGCCCGGTGCGGGTCGAGGCTGCGGACCGCCTCGTCGGTGAGGCAGAGGTGATGCGGACTGGCCTCGGCGCTGATCCGGATCCCGGCCGCCTTGGCGGCGCGAACGACCTCGACCGACTCGGCGGCGGAGAGGTGCTGGACGTGGATGCGGGCGTTCTCGTAGCCGGCAAGAGCGGCATCGCGGGCGACCATCGTCGACTCCGAGACCGAGGGGATGCCGGCGAGGCCCAGCGCGGCCGAGACCGGCCCCTCGTGCATGGCGCCGTCGCGGGAGAGCGCCGGGTCCTCCTCATGCAGGGCGATGTTGCCGCCGCAGAGGTGCTGGTACTGGAGGGCGCGGCGCATCAGGCCGGCGTCGGTGATCGGCAGGCCGTCGTCGGAGAAGCCGAGGGCGCCGGCTTCGCGCAGTTCGACCATCTCGGTCAGCTCCTGGCCCTCCATGTCTTGGCTGACCGTGGCGAGGAAGCCGACCGGGACCGAGGCGCCTGCTCGCGCCTGCTCGCGCAGGGCGGAGACGTCGGCGGCGGTCGAGACCGGCGGCGAGGTGTTGGCCATCGCGATGATCCCGCAGTAGCCACCGGCGGCGGCGGCGCGGGTCCCCGTCTCGACGTCCTCCTTGTGCTCCTGGCCGGGGGTGCGGAGGTGGACGTGGGGGTCGAAGAAGGCGGGGAAGGCGTGCAGGCCCTCGGCCTCGACCACCTCCGCGCCGTCGCCGTCGGCCTCGCCGGGCGAGGCGAGGGCGGCGATCTCCCCATCGCGGATGACGACATCGTGGGCCGAGTCGATGCCGGCGACCGGGTCGAGCACCGTGGCCCGGCGCAGAATCAGGTGGGCGTCCTCTCCCGGGCGCACGTCGAGGAGGTCGGTGAGGCTCATGCGGGGGTCCCGATCGGGGTCGGTTTGCTGCCCTCGCCCTCGCCGCTGGGCGCCCCCTCGGCGCCGGCCAGCAGCTCGTAGAGGATCGCCATCCGCACGACCAGGCCGGCGGCGACCTGCTCGGCGATCAGCGACTGCGGCGAGTCGATCGCCTCGCCGGAGAGCTCGACCCCGCGGTTGACCGGGCCGGGGTGCATCAGCAGCTGGCGCGGGTTGAGGCGGCGGCTGTCGATCTGGAAGCTGGCCGCGTACTCGCGCAGCGAGGGGACGAAGCTCTCGCTCATCCGCTCCTTCTGCATCCGCAGCGCGTAGACGACCTCGGCATCCTCGACCCCGTCGAGGCTGTAGGAGACGTCGCAGCCGAGCGCCTCGATCCCGCGGGGGATCAGGGTCGGCGGACCGCAGACGGTGACCTCGGCGCCCATCCGGTTGAAGGCGATCAGGTTGGAGCGGGCGACGCGGCTGTGGAGGACGTCGCCGACGATCCAGATCCGGATCCCCTCCAGCGAGCCGAGCTTGCGGCGCAGGGTGTAGACGTCGAGCAGGGCCTGGCTCGGGTGCTCGTGCTTGCCGTCGCCGGCGTTGACGACGGAGGCGGCGGTCCAGCCGGCGACCATCTGGGCGGCGCCGGCGTAGGGGTGGCGAATCACGATCGCCGCCGGATCGTAGGCGGAGAGGGTGGCGACGGTGTCCTTCAGCGACTCCCCCTTCTCGACCGAGGAGCCGGCGGCCTTGACCGAGACGAGGTCGGCGGAGAGGCGCTTGGCGGCGAGGTCGAAGGAGCTGGAGGTGCGGGTGCTCGACTCGTAGAAGAGAGAGACGACGGTGCGGCCGCGCAGGGTCGGCACCTTCTTGATATCGCGGCGGCCGACCTCGGCGAAGCTCTCGGCGCGGTCGAGGATTCCCTCGATCTCCTCGCGCGAAAGTTGCTCGATCGAAAGCAGGTGCTTCATGGCGCCACCTCCACGGGGCTGGGCTCGGAGATCGTCACCTCGTCCGTGCCGTCGACCTCCTCGAGGCGGACATTGACCCGCTCCTCTCGCGCGGTCGGCAGGTTCTTGCCGACGTAGTCCGGGCGGAAAGGGAGCTCGCGGTGGCCGCGGTCGCAGAGGACCGCGAGCTGCACCCGCTGCGGGCGCCCGTAGTCGAAGAGAGCCTCGATCGCGGCGCGGACGGTGCGGCCGGTGTAGAGGACGTCGTCGACGAGGATCACGGTGCGGCCCGAGAGGTCGAAGTCGATGTGGGAGCTGTGGACGACCGGTTGCGCGGCGGGCGCCTTGGCGCCGACGTCGTCGCGGTAGAAGGAGATGTCGAGGTCGCCGATCGGCAAGTTGTTGCCGGTCAGCTCGCCGAGGAAGACGTGGAGGCGGCGGGCGAGGACGGCGCCGCGGGTATGGATGCCGACGACCGCCAAGCGGTCCGAATCCGGGTTCTTCTCGGCGATCTCGTGGGCGATCCGCCGCAGCGTTCGCCTCAGGTCGTCGTGCTCCAGCACGACTTTCTCACTCACTTCGATTGCTTCCTTCCTGGCCTCGCGGGACCGGGTTAAAGGACGTGGTGAGAGTAGCAGCGGGGGCGGCGGGTCGGGGTAGGCCCCTCCCGGGGACCTCCCCAGCTGTTGCCCCGGGAGGGGCCTACCCCGACCCTTCCCTGACCGCTGCTCCGTTTGGGATGAGCTGGGGTTGACCTCGCTCGGGGAAGGGGAGTTCGATGACGTCGAAGTCTTTCGGGGCGACGGTGGGCTCGAAGACCTCCTTCGCCTCCTCGATCACCTTGCCGACGTGGTAGCGGGAGGAGATGTGGACGAGGGCGAGCAGCTTCACGTGGGCCTCGGCGGCGACGGCGGCGGCCTGACCGATCGTCGAGTGCCCGGTCTCGGCGGCGCGCTGGACCTCCTCCTCGGCGAAGGAGGCGTCGTGGATCAGCAGGTCGGCGTCGGCCGCGGCGGAGACGGTGGCGGGGCTCGGGGCGGTGTCCCCGGTGATGACGATCGTGCGCCCAGGCCGGCTCTCACCCATCACCCGGTCGGGGTTCACCGGCCCCGCGTCACCTTCGACGGTCTCGCCCCGCTGGAGGGCGGCGTAGGCGGGCCCTTCGGGCACGCCCGCGGCGCCCGCGGCGGCGGGATCGAAGCGGCCGGGCCGCTCCGCCTCGACCAGCGCGTAGCCATTGGCGCGGGTGGTGCGGTGGGAGGCTTCGAACGGCAGCACCTCGTAGCCGTCGTGCTCGATCGCGTCGCCGGGACCAACCTCGATCAGGTCAAGGGTGAATCCCAACCGGCCGATCAACGGCGAGAAGACCTGGAACAGCTCCGTCAGCCCCGGCGGCCCGTAGACCTTCAGCGGCACCCGCCGGTCGGTCAGGTCATAGGTCTTCAGCAATCCCGGCAGCCCCAGCACGTGGTCCGCATGGAAGTGCGTCAGGTAGATCTCGTCAGCCTGCACCAGCCCCAACGAGCGCTGCATCTGCCGCTGCGTCCCTTCCCCGCAGTCGAAGAGCAACCGCTCTCCTCCACGCGACATCAGCACGCTGGCCGTCGAACGCCGCGCCGAAGGCACCGAGCCCCCGGTTCCAAGAAAAGTCACCGCCAGATCCATCGGCGGCGAGCCTACGCGAAGTTCAGAGTGCGCCGGTCCTTTGTGCCGCTATCCGTAAAAATTGACGGGCGCACTCCCAATCCTGCCACCGCTAAGCTGCGGATCGAGCGCCCGTAGCTCAGCTGGATAGAGTGACGCCCTCCGGAGGCGTAGGCCACAGGTTCGAATCCTGTCGGGCGCGTCTCTTGCTGAGCTAGTTCTCGGCGGCCTTGAAGCGGGCTCGCCACTCGCTGGCGTCGAACTCGGCCGGTTCGGTTTCGGCGAGGAAGCGTTCGAGGGCGGCGATGAAGCGGCCGGGGCGCTCCAGCTGGGGGACGTGGCCGGTGTCGGCGAAGACCTCGAGGTGGCTGTTGGGGAGCTGGGCGTGGGCCTCGCGGGCGTGGTCGACGGGGATGATCGGGTCCTTCTCGCCCCAGACGATGAGCAGGGGCAGGGCGTCGGCGAGGTAGAGCTTGTCGAGGGCGGCGACGCGCTGTCCCTGCATGCCGACCACGGAGCGAAGGGTGGCGACGAAGGCCTTGCGGCGGTCGGGGTCGGTGAGGGTCGCGTAGCCGCGGGTGACTTCGGCGACGTCGGCGTTCGGCCGCAGGCCGAGCAGACCGAGGCCGCGGCCGACCGTCGAGCCGACCTTGCTGCCGATGCCGGCGGTGGCGGAGATGAAGAGCTCGGCGCCGGGGAGGGCAGCGGCCCGCAGGATCGGGCTGACGTCGGGGCCGAGGCCGCCGCTGGAGACCAGGACCAAGCGCTCGACCATCTCCGGGAACTGGTAGGTGAACTGCATCGCGACGCCGCCGCCAAGCGAATGGCCGACCAGGGTCGCCCGCTCGTGGCCGAGGGTCAGCATCAGGTCCCGTAGGGCGCTGGCGAGGGCGCCGAGCGAGTAGTCGCCGCCGCCCGGCGCCGAGGAGCCGTGGCCGGGGAAGTCGGGAGCGATCACCGTGTGGTTGATCGCCAGTGGCTCGATCACCGCCTCCCAGTTGGCGCAGGTCCCAGCCATCCCGTGGATCAGCAGCAGGACCGGGCCGGATCCGGCTTCGATGAAGTTGATCGAGCGGCCGTGGACCTCGACGGCACGGGGCCGCGCCTCGGTCATCTTCAGCCGCGTCACTTTGCCTGCCACGCGGAGAACGTACCCAGATGGGCGGTCGAGGTATCGCAGCGCGGCGATTCCGTGACCGATTCCAATACTGTCGGCCTGTGAGCGCCACCCCTCCAGGGACCGCGTCCCAGGACTCCCGCCCGCCCCGCGGCGCCCTGATCGTGATCGCGGTCGGCGTCATCGCCTGCATCGTCGCCGCGCTCGCCAGCACCGGCAAGGGCGAGGGTGAAGCGGCCGACCTCGAATGGGTGCAGTCGGCCAATGGACCCGACTCGGCCAAGGTGGCGGTCCCCGGCGGTCAGGGCGAGATGCAGCTGACCGATACCAACATCCGCGCCACCGGCACCAACGTCAGCGGCTACTCGCTCTACATCGTCTCCTCGGCGCTGAACGTCTCCGCCGGCGCCCCGATCAGCGACAGCCAGATCCTCTGCGCGATCAAGGCGCCGAAAGAAACCGAAGTCGCCCAGAGCGGCGGCGACCTCCGCGCCACCTACCCGCGCTCCTCGGAAAGCGGCATCTACAGCCAGGAAGTGCCGGAAACGGTGCTGATGGACTTCAGCTCCCACGGCGGCGAACTCGCCTCGCTCGAAGTCCCCGACCGGGCCCAGCGCTTCACCACCGAAAAGGGCGTCAAGGTCGAATGGCCCGAGTTCAAGATCGGCGAAGAGCGGATCGAATACGCGATCGCCGGCAGCCCGAAGAAAGACCTCTCCCTCCCCTTCTTCACCGTCTGGCGGACGACCGACGTCCCCGCCGCGAAGATCCGCTGCAGGCTGGAAACCAGCGCCGGCGAAGCGACCGTGCGGACCCACGCCGCCCTGGCGGACCGCTCGCCGCCGATCGACGAAGAAGCCGAAGAACTCAAAGCCGAAGAACGCGAAGAAGCGGAAGAAGAAGGCGAAGAAGGCTGATTCAGGCGTCGAGCGTGGTCTGCGGCGCGACCAGCAGCTCCGGGCCCTCGGCCATGCCTTTGCCGACCTTGTTGAGGGCGGGATTGGCCGGGGCGCTCGACATCCGCCCGGGGTCGAGCGGGCCGCACATCGCCACCGCGTCCTCGGCGCTCAGCTTCGGGTCGAGCCAGACGGCCTCGGCCTCGGGGCGGTCCAGCGGCG
>CAMLHB010000120.1 GCA_946479725.1 uncultured Actinomycetes bacterium
CGCTGCACATGGCGGTGATGAGCGACGGGTCCTTCCCGTTCGGCGCGGTCGGCCTCGTCCACGTCGAGAACTCGATCGCCCAGAAGCGGCCGATCGGGATCCACGAGGAGATGACGATCCGCGTCCGCCCGACGCCGTTGCAGCGGCACCCGAAAGGCAAGACCTTCTCGCTGGAAACCGAGGTCCTGGTCGGCGGCAAGGTCGTCTGGGAGAGCACCAGCACGATGCTGCGCCGGGGCAAGGGCGACGAGTCCGCCAAGGCTGAGCGCGACTTCGAGTCGCTGCCTGCCGACGCTCCGGCCAGCGCCGAGTGGAAGCTGCCCGGCGACCTCGGCCGCCGCTACGCCGGCGTCTCCGGCGACCGCAACCCGATCCACATGCACTCGCTGACCGCGAAGCCGCTCGGCTTCCCGGGGCCGATCGCACACGGGATGTGGACGAAGGCGCGGGCCCTGGCCCAGCTCGAAAGCAAGCTGCCGCAGAGCTTCGAGGCCGACGTCCGCTTCCGCAAGCCGGTGCTGCTGCCGGCCCAGGTCGAGTTCGCCAGCCAAGAGCAGGAAGGGAACATCCTCTTCGCCGTCCGTGATGCGAAGAAGGGCACCCCCCACCTCGACGGCCGCGTGCGGCCGCTGAAAGCCGCAACTTCACCGAGTCCGCGCCAAGCGTCGAATAGCGACGCTTCTCGCGGACTCGCGAAATCCAAATCCGCCAAGACCGGAAGGAAGACCAAGTGAGCACCACCACCGAGAACAAGGGGGTGGCGGAGCGCAGCATGGGCTACGGCCTGCGGGCGCTGAACCGCCTCGCCGGCTCCGACCTGCTGGACCGCATCCGCCTCCGCAAGCAGGTCGAGAAGGCCCTCTTCCAGGGCACCAAGAACGGCTTCCGCGGCGCCACCGCGGCCGGGCGCGCCTTCAAGGCGACCCAGAGCCTCGGCAAACCGGCCCGCCAGAAGAAGGGCAAATCCAAAGGCCTCTTCGACCTCTCGCCCGACGACGAGCAGCAGATGTTCCAGGAGGCGGGCCGCGACTTCGCCGCCGACCAGATCCGCAAGGCGGCCCTGGAGGCCGACGAGAAGCGCGAGACGCCGAAGGGGATCCTCGACCAGGCGAACGAGCTCGGCGTCAACATGCTCGGCGTCCCCGAGGAGCTCGGCGGGGTGATGACCGAGCAGTCGGCGGTGACCAGCGTCCTGATCGGCGAGGCCCTCGCCCACGGCGACATGGGCATCGCCTACGCCGCGATGGCGCCGGGCGCGGTCGCGACCGCGATCGGGCTCTGGGGCTCGGCCGAGCAGGAGGCCACCTACCTCCCCGCCTTCACCGGCGAGGACATCCCCGCCGCGGCGCTGGCGAGCCTCGAGCCGCGGCCGCTCTTCGATCCCTTCCAGCTGGAGACGGTGGCGCAGCGCAAAGGCGACGAGTGGGTCCTCAGCGGCACCAAGTCGCTGCTGGCCCGCGCCAAAGAGTGCGAGCTGTTCGTCGTCGCCGCCGACGCCGAGGGCATCGGCCCGGCCCTGTTCATCGTCGAGTCGGGCGCCAAAGGGCTCTCGATCGAGGACGAGCCGGCGATGGGCCTCCGCCCCGCCGCCACCGGCCGCCTCGTAATTGACAAAGTGAAACTCTCCGACAGCGCCCTGCTCGGCGAGGGCGACGCGTCGGCCAAGGACTACGCCGCCTGCGTCAACCGCTCGCGGATCGCCTGGTGCGCGCTGGCGACCGGCACCGCCCAGGCCGTCCTCGACTACGTGATCCCCTACGTCAACGATCGCCAGGCCTTCGGCGAACCGGTCTCCAACCGCCAGGGCGTCGCCTTCGTCATCTCCGACATCGGCATCGAGTCGAACGCGATGCGACTGGCGACCTACCGGGCGGCGAGCCGCGCCGATCGCGGCGAGAGCTTCGCCCGCGAGGCGGCGATCGCCCGCAAGCTCTGCACCGACAAGGGGATGAAGATCGGCTCCGACGGTGTCCAGCTGCTCGGCGGCCACGGCTTCGTCAAGGAGCACCCGGTCGAGCGCTGGTATCGCGACCTCCGAGCCGCGGGCGTGATGGAGGGCGCCCTGCTCGTCTAGTGGCGACTTCCTCTCGCATACCGAGAGCAAAGCGACACGCCCAGGACGAGCGAAAGGAACGAACATGATCAATCTCGAGATACCGAAGAAGTTCAAGCCGCTGGCGACCCAGGCAAACCAGGTCGCCACCGAGGTGTTCCGGCCGATCAGCCGCAAATACGACGAGGCCGAGCACAGCTACCCGAAAGAGCTCGACATGCTGGCGTCGCTGATCGACGGCATGAACGAGGGCTCCGACATCGGCGGCGCCGGCGCCGCCGGGGTGCGCCGCGAGAAGAGCGACGACGGCGAGAACCGCAACGGCTCCAACCTCTCCACTGTGCTCGGGATCATCGAGCTCTGCTGGGGCGACGTCGGCCTGCTGCTCTCGATGCCGCGCCAGGGGCTCGGCAACTCGGCGATCGCCTCGGTCGCGACCGAGGAGCAGCTGAAGAAGTACGGCGGCAAGTGGGCCGCGATGGCGATCACCGAGCCGGAAGCCGGCTCCGACTCCGCCGCGATCCGCGCCACCGCCGAGCTCGACGGTGACGAATACGTCCTCAACGGGGAGAAGATCTTCGTCACCTCCGGCGACCGTGCCGATCTGATCGTCGTCTGGGCCTCGCTCGACCGCTCGAAAGGGCGGGCGGCGATCAAGTCGTTCATCGTCGAGCGCGACAACCCCGGCCTGAAGCTGGACCGGCTCGAGCACAAGCTCGGGATCCGCGCCTCCGACACCGCCAACTTCACCCTGCAGGACTGCCGGGTGCCGAAAGAGGCCCTGCTCGGCGACCCCGAGGTGAAAGAGAAGGGCTTCGCCGGGGTGATGGAAACGTTCGACAACACGCGGCCGCTGGTCGCCGCGATGGCCGTCGGCGTCACCCGCGCGGCGCTCGAGGAGACGCGCAAGCAGCTGAAGAAAGCCGGCGTGACGATCGACTACGACGTCCCGGCCAACAACCAGCACGCCGCCGCCGCCAAGTTCCTGGCGATGGAGGCCGACTACGAGGCCGCCTGGCTGCTCACCCTCCAAGCCGCCTGGATGGCTGACAACTCGAAGCCGAACTCGCTGCAGGCATCGATGGCCAAGGCGAAGGCGGGGCGCACCTGCGTCGACGTCACCCTCGGCTGCGTCGAGCTCTGCGGCTCGATCGGCTACGGCGAGAACGAGTTGCTGGAGAAGTGGGCCCGGGACTCGAAGATCCTCGACATCTTCGAGGGGACCCAGCAGATCCAGCTGCTGATCATCGCCCGGCAGTTGCTGAAGAAGACGTCTTCGGAACTTCGGTAGCCAGGGGCAGTGATAATCCTCGATTCGTGAACTTGATCGAGGACTTGATGGAACGATCCCCGGCCTCGCGGCTGGGGATCGTTTCCGTTGACGCTGAGGGCAACCGCAGGGACCACTACTTCGGCGAACTGGTGGCCCAGTCCGCTGGACTCTCAGGCGCTTTCGCTGCTCGGGGAGTCCAGCGTGGCGACGTCGTGATGACGTTGGTGGGGAATCGGATCGAGTGGGTATTGACGCTGCTTGCCTGCTGGCGGATGGGGGCTGTGGCGTTGCCTTGCAACACGATGCTGCGGCGGCATGACCTGGAGCATCGGGTGGGGGCTGCCAACCCGAAGCTTTGCGTTGGCGAGGAATCACTCTTGGCCGAGATGCCGGACGGGGTGCCGCTGATGACCATGACGGATGTGGGGCGGGTACTCGATGAGGACCTGCCGCAGGAGACTCCGGCGGCGGTCGAGCAGATGGAGGCCGAGGACCCGGCTTTGATCGTGTTCACGTCGGGGACCACGGGGGAGCCTCGGGGGGTTGTTCATGGCTATCGGTACCTGATGGGGCAGCGGGTGCAGGCGGAGCACTGGTTCGGGTCGCGGCAGGAGGACCTGGCTTGGTGCACGACGGCGACGGGCTGGTCGAAGTCGGCTCGGAACGTGTTCCTGGCGCCCTGGATCACCGGGGCCGCGGCGGTCATCCACGACGGGCGGTTCGACCCGGCGCAGCGGCTGGATTTCGCGGAGGCGCTGGGGGTCAACGTGCTCTGTCAGGCGCCGACCGAGTATCGAATGCTGGCGCGGCGGACGCAGCTGCGGCCGCTGCCGAAGCTGCGTCGAATGGTCTCGGCCGGCGAGCCGCTCGACCCGGAGACGATCGCGGCCTTCCGCGAGGCGATGGGGCTGGAGCCCGCCGACGGCTACGGGCAGACCGAGACCGGGCAGGTCACTGCCAACCTCGTCGGTGAGCCGGTGCGGTTGGGCTCTATGGGTAAGCCGCTGCCGGGGATCGAAACCCGGATCGTCGCGGGCGAACTCCAGCTGCTCGCCCACACCGACCCAACCTTCTTCGCCGAATACCTCGATGGCGAGCGCTTCGAGGGCAGCTGGTGGAAGACCGGCGACCTTGTCCGCGAAGAGGACGGCTACCTCTTCTTCGAGGGCCGCGGCGACGACATCATCCTCTCCTCCGGCTACCGGATCGGCCCGACCGAGGTCGAGGCGGCGCTGCTCTCCCACCCCGCCGTCGCCGAGGCCGCGGCCGTCGCCGCGCCGGACCCCGAGCGCGGCTCGATCGTCCGGGCGATCGTCGTCCTCCGCGACGGCGCCGCGGGCAACGGCGCCGACGACGACCTCGTCCGCGAGCTGCAGGAGCACTGCAAAGCGGAGACCGCCCCCTACAAGTTCCCCCGCATCGTCGAGTTCGCCGACGAGCTGCCGAAGACCAGCAGCGGCAAGGTCAGGCGGGCCTTGCTGCGCCGCGAAGCGGCGTAGTGCTTTAGGCGGGAGCTAGGCCCTCGGCAACGTCGACCGGCCTACCGAGGTGGAAGCCCTGGGCCATGTCGACGCCGTACTCCTGCAAGAGCGTCCGCGTCTCCTCGTCCTCGACGAACTCGGCGATCGTGCGCTTGCCGAGGCCGCGGGCGATCTCGACGATCGCCTTCACGGTCAGCTGGTCGGCGTCGTTGCGGGGCAGGTCGCGGATGAAGGTGCCGTCGATCTTGATCACATCGAAGGGCACCTTCTGCAGGTAGGCGAAGGGGCCGAAGCCGGCGCCGTAGTCGTCGATCGCGACTTCGCAGCCGAACTCGCTCAGCCGGTCGGCGAAGCCGGCGGCGATCTCGTAATCCTCGACCCGCGCCGTCTGGGTGATCTCGAAGGTGCAGCGAGCCGGGTCGGCCTCCCCTTCATCGAGCCGCCGTTCGATGAATTCGAGCACCGAGAGGTCGGTTATCGAGGCGCCGGAGATGTTCATGTGCAGGGAGACGGGCGCGCCGGCCTTCTCGCGCTCGCCGATCAGCTCCAGCGCCTGGGTCACCACCCAGCGGTCCAGCTCCTGGACCATCCCGGAGCGCTCGGCGACTTCGATGAAGGAGGCGGCTGGCAGCAGCTCGCCGCTTTCGCCGGTCATCCGCAGCAGCAGCTCGTAGCGCTCGATCCCACCGGAGGCGAGGTCGCGGATCGGCTGCGTCGCCAGCCGCAGCCGGTCCTGGGTAAGGGCGTCGCGGATCCTGGCGCTGGTGGTCTGCGGCCGCGCCGGCGCGCCGGCCTCCTCGCCGGCGGCGTGGAAGAGGGTGATCCGGTTACGCCCCTCCTGCTTGGCCTGGTACATCGCCTGATCGGCGGCGACCAGCACGGACTCGGCACCGACCTCGCCCTGACCGCCGAACATCGCGATCCCGACGCTGATCGTGGCGCCGTCGATCTCCGAGCCTGGCGGCATCCCCTCGGCGACCTGGGCCCGCAGGTCCTCGCCGAGCTGCAGGGCGCCGGCGGTGTCGGTCTGCGGCATCAGCACCGCGAACTCGTCGCCGGAGAGGCGGGCGACGATGTCGGTGGCGCGCACCCGTTCGCGCAGGACCTCGGAGACGCGGCGGATCAGGTTGTCCCCGGCCCGGTGCCCGGAGCGGTCGTTGACCTCCTTGAGGCCGTCGATGTCAATCACCATCACCGCGCCGCGGCCGCCATAGCGGGCGGAGAAGGAGACGTACTGGTCGAGCTCGGAGCGGAAGCGGCGCCGGTTGACCAGCCCGGTCAGCGAATCGTGGTCGGCGAGGAACCGCAGTTCGGCCTCGGTCCGCTCGGCCCGATCCAGCGCGCTTTGGATCACCGCCCGGTCCTCGGGCGCCAGCTTCGCCAGCACGGCCTCGACAGCCTGGTCGGGCTGCCCCTTTCCCTGGTTGTTCTTCACGTGACTGACGGTATTCGGTTACCCAGCGCCAAGAGGTCTCTCCCCTACCAACGGCCACGCCAACCCAAGTTTCCGCGACCGCCGGTGCCAAATACTTGACTTGTCGCGCCCAGGGTAGGTTGAAGGCGATGCCGAACCGCCTCGCCCGGGAGACCAGCCCGTACCTGCTGCAGCACCGCGACAACCCCGTCGACTGGTACCCCTGGGGCCCGGAGGCGCTGGAGCGGGCGCGCGAGGAGGACCTGCCGATCCTGCTCTCGGTCGGCTACTCGGCCTGCCACTGGTGCCACGTGATGGAGCGCGAGTCCTTCGAGCATCCGGAGACCGCCGGCTACATGAACGAGCACTTCGTCTGCATCAAGGTCGACCGCGAGGAGCGGCCCGACGTCGACGCGATCTACATGGAGGCGGTGCAGTCGATCACCGGGCACGGCGGCTGGCCGATGACCGTCTTCCTCGACCCCGACGGCGTCCCCTTCTACGGCGGCACCTACTTCCCGCCGGACGAGAGCCGCGGGATGCCGAGCTTCCGGATGGTGATGGAAGCGGTCGTCCACGCCTTCGAGACCCAGCGCGAGGAGATCCGCGAAAAGGCCCCGATCGCTCGCGCCCGGCTGGGGGCGATCGGCGAGGTCGAGCCGCGCGACCTGCCGGGGATGGCGGAGCTGGAGGAGGCGGTGAGCCGGCTGCTGGCCGCGGCCGACCGCCGCAACGGCGGCTTTGGCGGGGCGCCGAAGTTCCCGCCCGCCTCTTCGCTGGAGCTGCTGATGGCGCGCGGCGAGACCGCGCACACCGAGCTGACCCTCGACCGGATGCTCGCCGGCGGCATCTACGACCAGCTCGGCGGCGGCTTCGCCCGCTACTCGGTCGACGCGGTCTGGCTCGTCCCCCACTTCGAGAAGATGCTCTACGACAACGCGCTGCTCGCGCGGGCGTACCTGCACGGCTGGCAG
>CAMLHB010000121.1 GCA_946479725.1 uncultured Actinomycetes bacterium
CGCTGCTGATGAAGGACGAGTACGCGAAGGCCGGCATCCCGATGCTGCCGGTCGTCCGCGGCGAGGAGGAGACGCGGCGCCAGATCCTCCTCTACACCGTCCTCCTCTACGCCGTCACCCAGCTCCCCTTCTGCGCCGGCGGCCTCGGTGTCGCCTACCTGGTCCCCTCGATCCTGCTCGGCGCCGCCTTCATCTACTTCGCGACCCGCCTCTACCGCTCCAGAGACCGCCGCTGGGCCCTCCGCACCTACCTCTTCTCGCTTGCCTACCTGGCCTTGCTGTTCCTCTCCATGGCCATAGCCGCGAACGTCTGAGCCGCACGACCCTGAGGTCAGTCCGGGGGGACCCGTGTGCCCCTCCACAAAGGCTCCTGAGACCACAAACGCGCCCCAGGAGGCGATCAGCTGCGCGACGGTCTTTGGGGAGGGGCACACGGGTCCCCCGCCCCCTCTCTTGATAGAACTCCTTCCCAATGGACCGCGAGACCGCACGCCGACAGATGCGCGCAGGGCTGGTCGCCGGGGGCATCGCCGCCGGGATCTTCGCTCTCAGCTTCGTCGCCGCCTTCCTCTACATCGCCCAGTAGAACGTGGCCGAGCACCGACAAGTCCCCGAGCCCGGCGAGACCGTCTACCTGCCGCGTCCCTCCTGGGCGCCCGCCTTCTTCGCCCTCGGCGCCCTGGGCCTGATCTGCGGCACCTTCGCCGGCGGCTTCATGTTCCCGCCGATGATCTGGGCGATCGCCGGCGCGATCTTCCTGCTCGCCGCCTTCCGCAGCATCGCCCGCGGCTCCGCCCGCGACTACTACCGCCTCCCCCGCCGCCAGGAGACCCGCGGCGCGGCGCTGCCGGTAGAAACGATCAGCAGTCCTCCTCAGCCCTGACGGGCTGAGACCAAGCAGATCAAGGACGCAGGGAGCGAAGCGTGCTCTGCACGTGAGCGACCGAGGACGCCGATATGCGCCGGTATCAGCCCGTCAGGGGCATTTCGCTCGTAGCGCCGTCTGAGGTCCAGCAACGGACGATGTCGCGCATCGAGAGGATGCCGACGGCGTCGCCGCCGTCGAAGACGACGAGGTGGCGGACGCCGCGCCGGGACATCTCGGCCGCGGCGCGCTCGAGGCTCCAGTCGGGGGCGGCGGAGAGGACTCCCTCGCTCATGTGGTCGGCGACGCGCTCGCCGGCCGGGTCCTGGCCGCGGGCGACGGAGATCAGCAGATCGCGCTCGGTGACGATCGACGGCGCCGGCAGCTCGGAGTCGATCACCAGCGCCGCCCCGGTGCCTTTCTCGACCATCTTCTCTGCCGCCTCGCGCAGCGTGTGGGACGGCCCCACGGTCAGCGTGATCTCCGACATACCGTCCCTCACCTGCATCGACGACCTCCCGTCGCGTTGCTTTCAGAGTTAGTGCGAATCGCCTCAATCCTATCCAACAAACCGTGCCTGACGACACGCTTCCCCGCAGCCCCGACATATAGACTCCGGCCCGCACCGCACCCCATGGTCCGCGCTTCCAAATTCACCACCCCGCTGCTCGCCCTCCTGGCCCTGATCGCCCTCGCGGTCGTCGCCTCCGGCTGCGGCACCACCGCTCCGGACCCGGAACGCGGGCGCGACCTCTTCCGCATCAAGTGCGGTACCTGCCACACGCTGGCGCAAGCCGGCGCGACGGGTGAAGTCGGCCCCAACCTCGACCACGCCTTCGCCGCGGCGCGGGAAAATGGCAACGACTCGGACACGATCGAGGGCATCGTCAAGGCGCAGGTCGAGTACCCACGCCCCAACAACGGCAATCCCGCGGTCTCGATGCCCAGCGACATCGTTACCGGCCAGGACCTCGATGACGTCGCCGCCTACGTCGGCGAATGGGCAGGGGTCCCCGGCGCCGCCCCGCCGCAGGTCTCCGGCGGCCCTGGTGCGCAGGTCTTCGCCAACAACGGCTGCGGCAACTGCCACGTCCTCGCCGCCGCCGAATCAGGCGGCGTCACCGGTCCCAACCTCGACGAAGCGCTTGCGCCCGGCTACAGCGCCGCCGAAATCGAAGAAATGATCGTCGACCCCAACGCCAAGATCGTTAAGGGGTACCCGCCGAACGTGATGCCGCAGAACTTCGAACAGACGCTCAGCCCCGAAGAACTAGAAGATCTCGTCAAGTACCTGATGGAAAGCACCGGCGGCGGTGCCGCCAAGTCCAAAGGCTGAGTAGGAGCGGCACGGCGGCCGCTGCCATCATGGAGGCCAGATGCGGGACCGCTTGAAGAGCCGCCTCGAGATCTCGCCAGAGCGCTACGCGCAAGTGACGCTTGTCGCCCTCATCGCGCTCTCGATGATCGTGCTCACCGGGGCGGGCGTGCGCCTTACCGGATCCGGCCTCGGCTGCCCCGATTGGCCCAAATGCTACGGGGGCACCACCCCCCCGCTCGAATCTCATGCGGTGATCGAGTACACGAACCGGTTGATCACCGGGATCGTCGGCCTGGCGGTGATCGCCGCCGCCCTGCTCGCCTGGTTTCGGCGCCCCTACCGCTGGCACCTGGCGCTGTTCGGGGGGCTGCTGCCGCTCGGGGTCGTCGGCCAGGCCATCCTCGGCGCCCTTGTCGTCAAGCACCACTTGGCGCCGGGGCTGGTGATGTCCCACTTCATCCTCTCGATGATGCTGCTGGACGCGGCCTTCGCGCTCGCCTGGTGCTCACGCTACGAACCCTGGGAGCGCCGCCGCTCGCAGGACCGGCTCAGCGTCTGGGCGGTGCGAGCGCTGATCCCGCTGGGGCAGCTGACGATCCTGGCCGGGACGATCGCCACCGCCTCGGGACCCCACGCCGGCGCCCATGAAGGCCAACTGGTTCACCGCTTCGACTTCGAGGGCAACGCGACCCTGGAATGGGTCGTCCAGCGCCACGCCCTCGTCGCGACGATCTACGGCCTCGCGGCGATCGGCGTCTGGCTCCTCCTGCGGCGCCCTGGCGCCGATCGGCGGGGGCTGAGGCCCCTGACCCTGGTGATCGGCCTCCTCGCCCTCCAAGGCGCAGTCGGCGGCATCCAGTGGGCGCTGGAACTCCCGGCCGGGATCGTCTGGGTGCACGTCGCCATCGCCACCGGCAACTGGCTGGCGATGCTGTGGACGGTCGCGGCGGCGGGCCGGCTCGAGCCGCGCCGCCAGCCTGCCGTCAGCGGCTCCGAGCGGCCCGAGAGGCCGGCTGCGGCGACCGCAGGCTCCCTCTAGGGCTTGCTCCCCTTCTGGCTCTCGATCGGCGCCCTCAGCCTGGTCCAGGCCGTCCTCGTCGCCGCTCCCAAGGCGCCGGCAACGCAGATCCTCCATCGCCTACAAAGCAGGTGGTGGGCGCTCGTTCTGCCGCTTTCAATCGTCGTCGTCATCTCGGGCATAGCCCTGGAATCGGCCAGCGCCCGCTTCCTCAGCTACCTGGCCCTGGTCGCGGTGCCGCCGCTCGCGGCCGCGGCGCTGGCGTGGCTCGTCCGCGGATCAAGAGCCTGGCTCGCCCTGCTCGTCATCCCCCTGTTCGCGCTGGCCTGGGCCACGGAGGGTGCCCTCGTGGGCGAGACCGCCGCCCTCGCCCTCTCCGCCCTCGCCTGCGTCACCCTCGGCTGGCTGGCCGCCTGCGTGGTACCGCCGAGCTGGTTGAAGCTCGGGATCTACGTGATGGCGGCCGTCGACGCCTGGCTGGTCTTCTCGAACCTCCTCCAGGAGCCGAACTCGGTCCTCAACGCCGCCGCCCCGGCCGCCGACCTCCCCCGCCTCCAGCTCGCCTCCTTCGGCTCCGCCGTGATGGGCTTCGGCGACCTCTTCGTCGCCGCCACCCTCGGCGCCCTCCTCGCCTCCGACCGCCGCCTGCAGCTGCAGGGCGCCGCCCTCGCCGCCGTCATCTGCCCCGCCTTCGACCTGCTCTTCTTCGCCGTCGACCAGACCCCGGCAACGGTCCCGATCGCGCTGACGCTGGCCAGTCTTGAGTTGATCGGGAGACTAACCCTGGATCGCGAAGGCAATCAGGCCAGCCACGAAGGCTGACGACATGGTGATTGCGCCATAGACAATGGCATTCCGCATCGAGTCGATCGCATCGACCATCCTGTCAAGACGCTTGTCGACCTGCTCAAGACGCTTGTCGACCTGCTCAAGATGCCGGTCCACATGCCGAAACTCCTGCTTAGTCTCACGCCGCACCTCATCGAAGCGTTCGTCGACTCGGTCGAAGCGTTCGTCCATCCGCTTCCCGAACTCATCCAGCCTCTCGTCGGTCCAGTTCTCTCTCATGGCTACGTGCATGTTGCCAGCCTACAGAGATAAATGCAACTTTTTGTCGTAGAAAGAAAATTCTCTGTGCCAATTCAGCGCCATCTCTCGCGCATCCAGCGATAGGCGTAAACGCAGCCGGCAATCACGATCGCCAATCCCAGCAGCGCCCCCACCAAAGGCCGCGTCAGCAACGTCACCGCAATAACCACCGCCGCCGCAACCCCGACGATCACAACCCATTTGAAAACCGCCGCCTCGCTCAGTTTCACGTGCTGCTCCTGAGGCGGCGAAAATCAAGCCTGGGTAGGACGCAGGGAGGGAAGTGTGCTCTGCACACGACCGACCGAGGACACCCCCAGGCGCAGATTTGCAGCCGCCTCAGAGGATGTACACCGTCACGTAAACGATAATCCACATGATGTCCACGAAGTGCCAGTAAATGCCTGGCACCTCGACGCCCAGGTGGTCCTTCTCGGCGGGGCCGAAATGGCCGCGGAAGGCGCGGATCGTCGCGAACGAGAGCAGCATCAGGCCGACGAACACATGGGCTCCGTGGAGGCCGGTGAGGCAGTAGAAGATCGAGCCGAAACTGAGGTCGCGGGCGCTGAACCCGAGGTGCACGTACTCGTTGATCTGGATGAAGAGGAAGGTCGCGCCCAGCAGCCAAGTCGCGACCAGGCCGAGCTTGAGGCCGGTGCGATTGCCGCGGCGGATCGACTCCAGCGCGTAGTGGATCGTGAAGCTCGAGGAGATCAGGATCGCGGTGTTCATCCCCGCCACGGCCTTCGGCAGTTCGAACGGTTCCGGCGGCCAGCTCGACGGGTCGACGACGACGCGGAGGAAGAAGTAGGAGGCGAAGAAGGCCCCGAAGAGCATCACCTCGGAGACGATGAAGAGCAGAATGCCGAGCGTCTGGCGGTCGATGCGCGAACTCTGGTTGGCCTCCGGGGGCCCGTGGTGGTGATCGGCGTGGGCGTGCCCGACGGCTACCGAAGCGCTCTCCATCAGCCTGCCTCCCCCTCGGCGACGGCGGCGACGACAGCGGTCGCGGACCGGCCGACCTCGATGTGCTCGACCGACTTCTCGGTGATATCGCGGACGCGGCCGATCAGGTTGTCCTCGAGCCACTGCGATCGCTCGCCGGCGAAGGTGGAGATGAGGATGTCGTCGATCCGATAGTGCTCGATCGCGTTTTTCACCGCGAGGAAGGGATCGGGGCTCATCGGCTGCCCGGTGGCGTCGACGTCGGAGCGGTAGAGCTCCGCCAGGGTCGAGGCCAGATCGCGGACAACCTGTCCCTCGCTGACGTCCTCGGCCCGCGGGCAGATGATCGTGAAGCGGTGGGGCCGGATGGCGGCCCGCTCCTTCATGCGGGTGATCAGGTCCGGCGCGGCGACGGTCTTGGTGGCGACGACGAGGGTGTGGTTGAGGTCCCAGCGGATCGCGTCGTCATCGATCCGCACCGGGATGTGAGTCAGCTTCACCTCAGGCTCGACGCGGTCGCGCGCCCACTCAACGAGATCGCGGCGCATGAAGCCAAAACGGCTGTCGGCCAGACAGGAGAGCAGCACCTCGCCGGGGCGATGGGCGCGGACGGCGTCGTCAAGCGCCAGCGAGGGCTCCGGATCCATCACCTCGCCAACCGAGGGAATCCCGAACTCGCTCAGCACCGCCATCGTCACCTCGACCCGGGCGCGGGCCGCCTCGCGGACCTCGCGGGCGTCGATCAGCTGTCCGACCGAAGGCTGGTTCTGCGGCGCGGCGACGACGACCCCGGAGACCTGCTCCTGGCGCTCGCGCACCGCCTGCAGCAGCTTACGGCCGCCGGCAACCTCATTGAGGAAGACCAGCAGCGGCTTGCGCTCGTCAGCCTGCTCGAGGCTCATGAGGAACTGCCCACCACGCTTTTCTCACCTGCAGGCACTTCGGCGCCTTCGCCGGCCATGATCGCGTGTTTGGCGCCGGGGATCCCGAACTCGTAGGGGCCGCCGACGACCCGCGGGATCTCGTCGAAGTTGAAGATCGGCGGCGGTGAGGAGACCTGCCACTCGATCGAGTTGGCGCGCCAGGGGTTGGCGGCGGCCTTGGGGCCGAAGCGCCAGCTGACGACCATGTTGTAGACGAAGACGAGCTGGATCGCGCCGAGCATGAAGGCGAAGCAGCTGATCAGCAGGTTCCAGTTGCCGAACTGGGCGGCGTAGTCGGCGACGCGACGCGGCATCCCGTCCATACCCACCCAGTGCATCGGGATGAAGGTGCCCCAGGTGCCGATCAGGGTCCCCCAGAAGTGGACGCGGCCGAGTTTCTCGTCGTACATCCGGCCCGTCATCTTCGGGAACCAGTGATAGACCCCGGCGAAGATCGTGAAGACGGAGCCGCCGAAGAGGACGAAGTGGATGTGAGCGACGATGAAGTAGGTGTCGGAGACGTGGATGTCGATCGGCACCATGCCGAGCATCACGCCGGAGATGCCGCCGATCGTGAAGGTGACGATGAAGGCGAGCGCAAACAACATCGAGGTCGAATACGTGTGGATCTTCCCGAAGTAGAGCGTGCCCAGCCAGGAGAAGATCTTGATCCCGGTCGGCACCGCGATCAGCAGGGTGGTGATCATCATCGGTACCCGCAGCCAGGAGAACATCCCGGCGACGAACATGTGGTGCGCCCAAACCGAGTAGCTGAGGACGACGATCCCGATCAGCGCCAGGGCCATCAGCCGGTAGCCGAAAATCGGTTTGCGGGCATGCGTCGAGATGACCTCGGAGATGATCCCGAACCCGGGCAGCATCATGATGTAGACCGCCGGGTGGGAGTAGAACCAGAAGATGTGCTGGTAGCTGATCACGTCGCCACCGGCGGAGAAGTCGAAGAAGTTGGTGTGGAGGGCGCGGTCGAAGAGGACCATGAACTGGACGCCGGCGATGAACGGGGTCGCGGCGACG
>CAMLHB010000122.1 GCA_946479725.1 uncultured Actinomycetes bacterium
GATCACGTCCGAGTAGAGCGTCCCCTGGACGAGGAAGCTGACGTCCTCGAGCTTCGCCGCCTCCTCCTCGAAGACGCGGATGAACTCGGCGCCGATGATCTTCCGCTTCGCCTCCGGATCCTCGACCCCCGCGAGCTTGGCGAGGAAGCGCGCTTCGGCGTCGACGTGGACGAGCGGGATCCCGAACTGGCTGAATGCCTCGACCACCTGCTGCGCCTCGTTCATCCGCATCAGCCCGTGGTCGACGAAGACGCAGGTGAGCTTGTCGCCGATGGCCCTGTGGACGAGCAGGGCGGCGACCGAAGAATCGACGCCGCCGGAGAGCCCACAAATCACCTTCCCCTCCCCCACCTGGGCCCGAATCTTCTCGACCTGCTCGGCGATCACCGACTGCGGCGACCACTGCTCGGTGCAGCCGGCGACGTCGCGGAGGAAGCGGGTGAGGATCTCGGTCCCGTAGGGGGTGTGGACGACCTCGGGGTGGAACTGGATCCCGTAGAGGCCCCGGTCGGGGAGCTCGAAGGCGGCGACCGGGGAACTCGGGCTCGAGGCGAGGGGGGTGAAGCCCTCCGGCGCCTCGAAGACGGCGTCCCGGTGGCTCATCCAGCAGCTCTGCTCCTCGGGCAGGCCGCCAAGCAGCTTGCCGCCGTCGTCGCGGAGCACCAGGTCGGTGCGGCCGAACTCGCCGGACTCGGCCGGCTCGACCCGGCCGCCGAGCGCCAGCACCATCGCCTGCATCCCGTAACAGATCCCCAGCATCGGGATCTCCAGATCCAGCAGCTGGGTGGGGAACTTGGGAGCTTCCGGCTCATAAACCGAAGCTGGCCCACCAGAGAGGACCAAACCTTTCGGCCTCCGCTCCCGAATCTTCTCCACCGAGGTATTCGCGGGCAGCAGCTCGGCAAAAACTCCGCATTCCCGGATTCGACGGGCTATGAGCTGCGAGTACTGCCCGCCGAAATCAAGGACGAGAACCTCCTCGACCGCCCGCGCGGCGTCCGCGAGCGGCTGCTCGCGGACGTCTGCGACGGACTGCTCAGTCATCCGAAACGGCGACCCCAGTCGACACGGCCGCCCGCCCGTTCGAACCCATCCCCACCGACTGCTCGTTCTGCAGCTTCTTCCCCTCGCTCATCAGGGCGGGGGCGACCATCACCTCGGCCCGCTGGAAGGAGCGGATGTCCTCGTAACCGCAGGTCGCCATCGAGGTTTTCAGCGCCCCCATCAGGTTGAAGGTGCCGTCGTTCTCTTTGGCCGGGCCGAGGAGGATCTCCTCCATCGTCCCGTCCTGCTTGGTCGAGACCCGGGTGCCGCGCGGCAGCGAGGGGTGGAAGGTCGCCATCCCCCAGTGGAAGCCGCGGCCGGGGGCCTCTTTCGCCCGGGCCAGCGGCGAGCCGATCATCACCGAGTCGGCACCGCAGGCGATCGCCTTGGAGACGTCGCCGCCGGTCCGCATGCCGCCGTCGGCGATCACGTTGACGTACTCGCCGGTCTCCAGCATGTGCTGGGCCCGGGCGGCCGCCACGTCGGCGATCGCGGTCGCCTGCGGGACGCCGATCCCGAGCACGCCGCGGGTCGTGCAGGCGGCGCCGGGGCCAACGCCGACGAGGACGCCGACGGCGCCGGTCCGCATCAGGTGCAGCCCGGTCGAGTAGGAGGCGCAGCCGCCGACCACCGTCGGCACCGGCACCTCGGCGATGAACTCCTTCAGGTTCAGCGGCTCGACCGTGGTCGAGACGTGTTCGGCCGAGATCACCGTGCCCTGGATGACGAGGATGTCGAGGCCCGCCTCGACCGCGACCTCGTAGTACTCGCGAACTTTCTGCGGCGTCAGCGAGCCGCAGACAACCGCGCCGCGGGACTTGATCTCCTCGACCCGCTTGGCGATCAGCTCCGCCTTCACCGGCTCGGTGTAGATCTGCTGCATCAGCCGCGTCGCCTCGTGCTTGGGCGCGGCGGCGATCGCCTCCAGCTTCTCCTCGGCGTCCTCGAAGCGGGACCAAATTCCCTCCAGGTTCAGCACCCCGAGGCCGCCGAGCTGGTTGGTCAGCACGGCCGTGTCGGGGGAGACGACGCCGTCCATCGCCGAGGCGACGAGCGGGATCTCGAAACGGTAGGGACCGAGGGTCCAGCTGACGTCGATGTCGTCGGGATCGCGGGTCCGGCGGGAAGGAACGATCGCGATGTCGTCGAATCCATAAGCCCGGCGTCCCTTCTTGCCGCGGCCGATTTCGATTTCCAAGTTAGTCCTCCAAAGGCTGATCGCGTTGAATCAGTCAGCCTACACTTCGGCGGGGACCTCCAAATCGTGGACGGAGACCTCGCCGAGCAGGCGCTCGACCTGGTTGCGGTCGACGGTACCGGCGCCGAAGTGCTGGGTCGACTCGGCCCCGCAGGCGACCCCGTAGGCAAGGCAGTCCTCGGGCGAGCGGCCCTCGTAGCGGGCGGCGACATAGCCGGCGAGGAAAGCGTCGCCGGAGCCGACCGTGGAGACCGGCTCCAGCGGCTCGGTGTGGACCTCGAGCAGGCGCCGGGAGTGGTTCTCCCCAACCGCCGCGACGCAACCCTCGGGACGGGTGATCGCCGCCTCGGTCGCGCCCAGCCGCACCAGCTCCAGCAGCCCTTGGGCGAGATCGCTGCCGTCGGCGAACTCCTGCCCGACGAGCTCCTCGGCCTCGGTCTCGTTCGGGGTGACCATCGCGGCGCCGGCGCGGACGCCGGCCAGCATCGCCTCCCCCTCGGCGTCGAGGACGACGGCGAGGCCGCGCCGCGAGAGGTCGTCGATCAGCCGCGCGTAGAGGTCGTCGCCGGCGCCCGGTGGAACCGAGCCGGCGAGGACGCAGAGCTTCGTCCCCCCCGCCAGGTAGGCGATCCGATCGAAGAGCCGCTTCACCTCCTCCGGGCTGACCGCGGGGCCGCGCTCGTTGATCTCGGTCTGCTCGCCGGAGGTGGGGTCGATCACCGCCAGGTTGATCCGGGTCTCGGCGGCGATCCTCGTGAAGTCGGTCAGCACGGACTCTTCGTGCAGCTGTTCGAGCACCTGGGTCCCGGTCGGGCCGCCGACGAAGCCGGTGGCGATCACCGGTCGGCCGAGCAGGCTCAGCGCCCGGGCGACGTTGATCCCCTTGCCGCCGGCCACGGTGCGGCTCTCGACCGCGCGGTGGCGCCGGCCGAGCCGGAAATTCGGCACCGCGACAGTGCGGTCTATCGCCGCGTTCAAGGTGACCGTGAGGATCACTTGGGCTCCACCCGTTCCAGCTCCTAGCTTCGTTTGCGGGCCAGCCGGCGCAGCAGGATGACCGCGAAAATGAGTATCACGAACGCCGCGATTCCGATAGGGATCTTGTTGTCAGCGAGGGTGCTGCGGGCGCGGGTGAAGAGGCTCGCCTTCGGGACCGCGCGGCTGGCCCGCAGCGGCACCCAACCGGCCCGGCGCCCGGCGACGAAGACGGTGGCGGTACCGAGCCGGGCGCCGCGGTCGACCGGCCCCTCGACCTCCTCGGGCGCCCGCACCCGCACGTCGACCCTCTGGCCGGGGCGGACGCCGACCTGGAGCGAGCGCGCCGCCAGCAGCGGCAGCCGGCCGCCGGAGTAGCGAATCGCCGGGCTGGCGACGTCTTCGCCACGCCGGATCGGCAGCCGTCGCCGGTACTGCGAGAAGCCCCATTCGAGCAGGTCGAGGCTGTCGTCGAAGCGTTCTTCGTCGGTCCAGGTGCCGACCACGGCCGAGATCAGGTTGGTCCCGTCGCGCTGCCCGGAGCCGACGAGGACGTAGAGGGCGCCGAAGGTGTGGCCGGTCTTCACCCCCGTCACCCAGGGCGCCATCAACAGCAGCTCGTTGATCGTCTCGATCCGGCGGCGGGGGTGAACGCTGCGCAGGACGGCGCTGCGCGAGTCGGCGATCCTGGCGAAGGCCGGCATCCGCAGCAACCGCCGGGTCAGCGCCATCAGGTCGAAGGCGCTCGAGTAGTTGCCCTTCTGGTCGAGCCCGACCGGGTTCGCGTAGTGCGTGTGGGAGAGCCCCAAGGCGGCGGCGTAGCGGTTCATCTCGGCGACGAAGCGGGCTTCCGAGCCGGCGGCGGCGATCGCCAGGGTGTGGGCGGCGTCGTTGCCGCTGCGCAGGATCAGGCCGTAGATCAGGTCGCGGACGCTGATCCGCTCACCGACCCGCAGCCCCATCAGCGACTCCCCGTATTCGGGCTCGTAGGGCCGGGCGCGGACGATCCTGTCGAGCGGCATCTCCTTCATCGCCACGTAGGCGGTCATCAGCTTCGTGGTGCTGGCGATCGGCAGCTCGCGGTTGCCGGCGTGCGAGGTGAGGACGTCGCCGCTGCGGGCGTCCGCCACTCCCCACGCCCGCGCCGCCAGCCGCGGGCCCTTCTGGGGCGGCGACTGCGGCAGCCGCGGCTTCGCCGGCGCGGTGGCGGGCAGCAGCAGGCAGGCCAGGGCCGCGAGCAGCAGGGCGCCTCGACGGCGAGCGCTCACCGCAGCTGCAGCGTCTGCCCGGCGATCAGGATCTGGGGGTCGACTTCGGGGTTCAGCGCCAGCAGTTCGGCGACCGGGACCCCGGTCTTGTGGGCGATCGCGGTCAGGGTGTCGCCTGATTCGACCGTGTAGGTCTTGGCCTTCGTCCGCGGCTTCTTCTGCTTCTGGGCGTGCTGCTGGCTCTGGTGCTTGGTCGAGTCCGAGCTGCCGTTGAGCGCCGTCGACGCGACCACGACGACGACCAGCACCGCGACCATCAGGGCGAGGGCTGCGAAGATGCGGGCGGCGGCGCTGGAGCGTTTTTCCATTGGTCTGGGAAGGGCGGTTCGGTGGGGCGGGCTGATCGTAGTCGCGGACGGCGCCCTCAGGCGGTCGATATCTCCCAGACGGCTTGCCGCAGCCGCTCGGCGGCGGCGGCGGGGTCGGGATCGGCGGCGATCCCGCGCGAGGCGGCGACGAGGCCGGCTGCGCGGCCGGCGGAGAAGGCGGCGCCGAGCAGCTCCGGCTTGCCGCCCTGGGCGCCGACCCCGGGGATGAGGAAGATCGCCCGCGGCATCAGCTCCCGCATGCGGGCGAAGTGGCGCGGCTCGGTGGCCCCGACGACGGCGCCCATGCCGCTGAGGCCGGACTCGCCGGCGAGGCGATCGGAGAGCTCGTCGACGATCCCGGCCAGGCGCTCGTGCAGCGGCGCCTCGGGGGCGGGCAGGTCCTGCAGGTCGGCGGCGCCGGGGTTGCTGGTGCGAACGAGGACGAAGATCCCCGCCGCTGCCGCGGCGGCGGCGGCGACCAATGGCTCGAGCGCATCGCGGCCGAGCAGCGGGTTGGCGGTGAAGGCGTCGGCGCCGAGGCCCGAAACAGCGCCCCATGGGGTCGGCGTCTCGCCGACCAGCGCCTGCGCGTAGGCCGCGGCGGTGACGGGGACGTCGCCGCGCTTGCCGTCGGCGACGACCAGCAGCCCCGCCTCCCTGGCGGCGGCGCAGACCTCTTCGAGGGCCGACCAACCGGGCGCCCCCAGGCGCTCGAAGCAGGCGAGCTGCGGCTTCACCGCGACGCAGTGCGGGCCGGCCCGCTCGATCAGGTCGCGGCAGTGCTTGCCGACCGCGGCCGCCGCCAGCTCGGCCGGCGGGGCCTCGGCTTCAACTGCGCTCGCCCCCTCCCCGGCCAGCTTGGCCGGGTCGGGGTCGAGGCCGAGGCAGATCTGGCTGCGGCGCCCCTCGACGAGCGCCGCGAGCCGATCGGAAAAGCCAGTCAGAGCCACAAAGGGCCTGCACTCAATTTCGGACGCGAAGAGTCAGATTGCGACGCGTCCGAAATTGAGCTTGTCTCAGCCGCCCTTGACCTTGGTCTTCAGGGCCGAGCCGGCGGAGAAGCGCGGAACCTTGCCGCCCGGGATGGTGATCCTTTCGCCGGTGCGCGGGTTGACGCCCTGCCGCGGGCCGCGCTCGGCGACGTGGAATTTGCCGAAGCCGGTGAAGGCAACCTCCTCGCCCTTGCTCAGGGCACCGGTGATCGCATCGAGAACGGCATCCACAGCGTCGCTGGCAGCTTTCTTGCTGCCCAGCCGCTCGTCGCCGGCAAGTTGGTCCAGAAACTCAGCCTTGGTCACGTCTTGATTCCTCCTCGGGGTTTGAAGACGGCCGCACCCTAACAGCGCCTACGGCGTAAGAACTCGCGCCCTGGAGCCAAGCGATGGTCGATGTCACGAGCCGCTGATCGCCATCTCGGCGATCAGCAGGGGCGGCGTGCTGACCGAACCGCCGAAAGGGACCCAGCGGGGCTCGGCGCCGGCGGCGCTGACGGCGCTCAGCATCGCCACCAGATCGCCGGCGATCGTGAACTCCCGGACGGGCTCGGCGAGGGCGCCGTCGCGGATGACCAGGCCCGAGGCGCCGACCGAGAAGACGCCGGTGACCGGGTTGACGCCGGAGTGGAGGCCGGCGACGTCGGTGACGTAGATGCCGTCCCCCGCCTCGGCCAGGAGGCCGTCGAGCGAAAGCTCGCCGGGGGCGACCATCAGGTTCGAGGGCGAGACGCCGGGCAGCGAGCGGTAGCCCTGGCGAGCGGCACTGCCGGTGGAGGCGGTGCCCTCGCGGTTGGCGGTGTAGGTGTCGAAGAGGTAGGAGCGGAGCCGGCCGCCCTCGATCAGGGCGGTGCGACGACGGGGGACGCCCTCGGCGTCGAAGGGAGCCGAGGCGGGCCCGAGCGGATCGCGGCCGTCGTCGTGGAGGGCGAGGGCGCTGCTTGCGACCTCGGCGCCGAGCCGACCGGCAAAGGGCGAGCGGCCGCGCTGGACGGCTTTGGCGCTGAGGCCGCCGCCGATCAGGCCGGCGAAGCTGGCGGCGACGGTCTCGTCGAGGACGACCGGACAGGAGCGCGAGGCGGGCTTGCCGGCGCCGATCATCGAGAGCGCCCGGCGGGCGCCCTCGGCGCCGATCGCCTCGGGGTCGAGCCCGCGGGGGCCGCGGGCGAGGCCGAAGCCGAGGCCGGTCTCCCGCGCTCCCCCCTCCCCTTCGGCGAGCGCCGAGAGGTAGGCGTAGGCGCTGGAGGCTTCGTAGGAGCCGGCGACGCCGGTCGAGGAGGCGATCGCGACCTGGTCGTTGGAGTCGGCGTAGACGGCGACCTCGACGCCGACCAGGCGGGGGTCGGACTCGAGCGCCGCGCGCTCGACGGCGAGCGCGAGGTCGGCGACC
>CAMLHB010000123.1 GCA_946479725.1 uncultured Actinomycetes bacterium
TCGATCTGGTCGTCGGGCCACAGGCCTATCACCAGCTGCCCGAACTGATCGCCCCGGCGCACGTCACCGAAGAAGAAGCCAAGGCGGCGCTGGCGCAGCTGGAAGGGATGACGGTCGGCAAGGGCGATCCCAACTACGCGGCGGCGCTGGCGGCGGCGCGGAAAGCCGTCGCGGCGATCAGCGGCAAGGACCCGCAAACCGGGGCGCCGTATGACCCGCTGCCGGCCACCCCCGAAGTGGAGCCCTACGCCGGCCTGCCGGCGGAACTGACGGCGCTCGACGAACGCCTGCTGGACGACTGGGAGCAGGCGAAGCAGATCGACTACTGGTCGATCACGACGAAGAACTCCCTGACGAAGGTCGTCACGGCGCTGGAAAAACTCGAAGATGGGCTGCGGAAGCTGCACGTCGGCAGCAGCAAGCTCGCGGCCGGGGCCGACCGCCTCGCCCGCGAAGCTGGGCGCCTCAGCGACGGGATCACCGCGCTCAGCGGCGGCGCCGCGCGGCTGGTCGGCGGCCTCGGCCAGCTCGGCGACGGCGCCGAAGCGCTGCAGACCGCGCTATCCACCGGCGCCCAGGAAAGCGCGCCGCTGGAAGCCGGGCTGGAACGCGGGAGCGTCCAGGTCCTCTCCGGCCGCAAGCAGATCCGCGACCAGGCCAAGCAGGTCGGCGAAGCCTCCCCCGGTCTCTTCAACTCCGGCTACTTCGTGCTCTCGACCCTGGACGGGACGCCGCCGACCGCCCGCCAGGCGATCAACGAAACGATCGACCTCGACCGCGGCGGGCAGGCCGCCTCGGTCCTGGTCATCTCCGACCACAGCTTCAACACCCCCGGCTCGATCCAACTCAACCACCAGCTCAACCGCGACGCCGCCGAACTGGCCGACAAGGCCGGCCTCACCACCGGGGTCGCCGGCGGCGCCGCCCAGCTGAACGACTACAGCCACGTCACCCGCGAGCGCATTCCCTGGGTGGTGCTGGCGATCACGATCGCCACCTTCCTCGTCCTCGTGGTGGTCCTGCGGGCGCTGCTGCTGGCGGCGATCGCCGTCGCCCTCAACCTCGCCACGGTCGCCGTCGCCTTCGGCGTCCTCACCCTGCTCTTCCACGTGCCGGACAGCTGGCCGCTCGGCGGCCACAGCTACGTGGACGCGGTCGGGGCGACGTTGATCTTCGGCCTCGTCTTCGGCCTCTCGATCGATTACGCCGTCTTCCTCCTCAGCCGCATGCGCGAGCACTACGACGCCCACGGCGACAACGCTGCCGCGGTCGAGTTCGGCCTCTCCCGCACGGCCGGCGTCATCACCGGCGCCGCGATGATCATGATGGCCGTCTTCGTCGCCTTCGCCGGCGCCCCGATCGCCACCGTCAGCCAGCTCGGCATCGGCCTCACCATCGCCGTCCTCCTCGACGCCACCGTCGTCCGCATCGTCCTCCTCCCGGCCCTGATGCTGCTCCTGGGCGATCGCGTCTGGTGGCTCCCAAGGCCTCTCCAGCGCGCCATCCCCAAATTGAGCGTTTAGCCACGGGCGCGGGGGAGAGTCAGGCGCCCCCGTCCCTTAAAGGGGCATGGCACTCTCACGCCCCCCTCGATCGTCCCCGCCCCTCCCCGGCGAGTCCGCGCGGAGCGTCGAATACCGACGCTTGGCGCAGACTCATGGTTGGGATGCCGCGATCGCGACGCTTGCAGAGAGTCAGTACGGACTGGTAACGCGCGATCAGCTCCGTGAAATTGGGCTGAAGGAGAGCGCGATCGACCGGCGGTGTCGCGCCGGTCGACTTCACCCGCTTCACCCAGCCGTCTTTCGCGTCGGGCACCGCATCGTCAGTAGGCAGGGACGATGGCTCGGGGCTGTCCTCGCTTCCGGCCCCGACGCCGTCCTCAGCCACTGGTCTGCCGCGGCCCTCTGGATAATCAGGCCCAACTCGCGCTCGCGGATCGATGTGACGGTGCCGCACTGCAGCCGCTCTTCGCGGCGGGTCTACCGGCATGTCTCCAAGGTGCCGCCCGATGAGCGGATGAGGGAGGCGGGGATCCCGGTGACCTCGGTGCCGCGCACCACCTTCGACCTCGCCGCCACCGAGGACGGCACCAAGGAGATCGTCGAACTCGACGGCTGGCAGGGCCACAAGGGAAAAGTCGCCTTCCGCCAGGACCGCGCCCGCGCCCGCATCCTCCGCGTCCACGGCTACGGCGTCACCCACATCACCTGGAACGAACTGGAGGACGAACCGGAGAAGATCGCCGCGGACCTGCGGGTGCTCTTGAGGAACGCAGACAAGACCTCGCGCTAGCAGCTTCTGCATCCGGGTGAGGACGCGGCCGCAGGATGTCGGGCGCGCTCGCGCCGCCCATCCGGAGGGGGACCGCCTGCCACGGTCCCCGTCGGCGGAGTTGGACGACCGCTACTTCGACTGCTTGCAGCTCTGCTTCGAGAGCGCGGTCAGCGATTCGCCGTCTTGGAAGGTGAATTTGCCGCGCGCCTTCAGCTTCTTCGAGTTCGGGCACTTGGCGGCGATGAAGCTGCGCTTTTCGCCCTTGTAGCGCCACTGTTTGTCGATCTTGACGTTGAATTCCTTCAGCGCACCGGTGCCGCCGGCGATCAGCGGGACGGTGAGGTCCAGCCGCGGCCCGTAGCCTTCCTTGTTGTAGTTGGTGACGGTGCCTTCGAGGACCAGGCTTACCTGCAGCGGCGTCGTCCCGTAGGTGTGAAAGAGAATCGTCGGCTTGCCGCCCTTTGGAACCCCATTGAAGGCGGTCACGGTCTGCGGCACTTCGTAGACTTTGCCGGCTTTGAGGTAGGCGATCGCGTGCCCGCTGCCGATCATCGCGTTCCGGCACACCCGTTCCGCGACTTCGGTCGACTGGTTTTGCAGCTTCCCGGAATTGCAGGTCGCAAGGCCCTTCGTGTAGATGTGGTCGCTGCGATCGAAGTCGATCGTGGCGTGGATCGCCGGGCTCGGGACCCCATTCGGGTCGGTGGTCGAGGTCGTCAGCGTGGTGGCTTCGAGGCTCCCGGGCGTGAACTTCGTTTTGGAAAGCTTCTTCGGCCTAATCACCGAGTCGATCGACTGGGTGTTGCCGTCTGGCGCGTACACCGTGGGTCCGGCCCACGCGGCCGTTGCTGCGATCGCGATCGCGAAAAGGGCGATCGACGCGATCAGAAATGGACGTCTGCGCATTGCTTGCTCCTAGGGTCGGATTTAGCGGCGCCTCTCCCACGTTCCCTAACCGCTCCCGCGACCCAGAGTAGCGCGTTGATTTCCAGTTAAGTCCCTGCTCGGACGGGTCTTGCCCGGGACCCCCTCGGATACGATCCTGCAGCCGTTCTACCGGGTCGGAGGGGCCGGGGAACCTGAAAGCAAGCGACGATTCGTGGCTGCCAAAGCACCAGGCGAGGAGAGGGGCCCGGCGACCAGCCGGGGAACTACCCCAGCGCGCATCGCGGTGATCGTCGCCCTCGCCGTCGCCCTGATCGTCCTCGCCGTGATCTTCTTCGGCGGCAGCAGCGGCCACAAGTACACCCTCGTCTTCCAGAACGCGGGGCAGCTGGTCCCCGACAACCAGGTGCTGATCGGCGGCTCCCCGGCGGGCACGGTCGAAAGCATCGGCCTCACTGACGACAACCTCGCCGAAGTCAACGTCAGCGTCGACCAAGAGCTGCACGAAGGAACCACTGCCGTCATCCGCGCCACCTCGCTCTCCGGCGTCGCCAACCACTACGTCTCCATCAGCCCGGGTCCGAACAGCAACCCGGCGCTCGAAGACGGGGCGGAACTGGGCCTGTCCTCGACGACGACGCCGGTCGACATCGACCAGTTCTTCAACACCTTCCCGCCGCGGGTGCGGCAGGGCCTCAGCGACTTCATCCGCGGCAACGCCGCGATCTACTCCGGCCAGGGCAAGAACGCCAACAACGCCTACAAATACTTCGGCACCGCGCTCAACCGCACCGGCGCCTTCGTCGGCGAACTGAACGCCGACCAGCGCCTGCTCTCCCGCTTCATCGTCAGCTCCTCGCGGTTGACCAGCGCGGTGGCCGGCCGCGGCGAACAGCTCTCCAGCGCGATCGGCAACGCCAGCACCGCCTTCAATGCGATCGCCCAGGAAACCGCCGCCTTCGACGCCACCCTGCGGCGGCTGCCGCCGGTGATGCGGCAGTCGAACACGACCTTCGTCAACCTGCGGGCGGCGCTCGACGACCTCGAACCGCTGGTCAACACGGCGAAGCCGGCGACCAAGGAACTGGCGCCCTTCCTCGCTGAACTGCGGCCGGTCTTCCAGAAACTGGTCCCGTTCACGCACAACCTGAAGCTGATCGTTCACCAGCCGGGCAAGGGCAACGACGCCGGCGACCTGCTGGCGGTGCTGCCGAAGGTGCAGGACCTCACCTCCAGCGCCTTCCCGCACTCCGAACAGGCGATCTCCGACTTCCAGCCCAACCTCAACTTCATCCGCGCCTACACGCCGGACCTCTTCAACGCCTTCAGCAAGCTCGGCCAGGTGGCGGGCTATTACGACGGCAACGGCCACTACGTGCGGGCGGTTACCGCCGGCCAGAACCTCTTCCGCTACAACGCCGGCTCCTCCGAACTGGAACCGATCACCAAATCCGAACAGTTCGCGCCGTTCGGTTCGACCGAAGTCAACCGCCGCTGCCCGGGCGGTGCCACCCAGCCCGCTGCCGACGGCTCCAACCCCTGGGTTGGCGGCGGCAGCGTCGACTCCTCTGAATGCGACCCCGGCGACGTGCCCCCCGGCCCATGAGCAAACGGCTACTACTCGCCCTTGCCCTGGTGCTCGCCGTCGTCGCCGTGGTGCTGATCGCCTCCGGCGGCGGCTCCTCCGACGGTTACCGGGTCCGCGCGATCTTCGACAACGGCGGCTTCATGGTCAAAGGCGAGCAGGTGCGGGTCGCCGGCGCCAACGTCGGCGAAATCGAATCGGTCAACGTGACGATGCCCGGCGAGGCTGTCGCCTACAAGAACGGCGAAAAGGTCGAAAAGCCCGGCAAGGCGGTGATCGTCATGAAGATCACCGACCCCGGCTTCCAGGACTTCCGCCAGGACGCTTCCTGTCTGATCCGGCCCCAGTCGCTGATCGGCGAGAAGTTCGTCGACTGCCGCACCACCCTTCCGCGGGCTCCCGGCAGCGAGCCATCACCGCCGCTGAAGCAGGTTCCCGACGGCGAACCCGGCGCCGGCGAGTACCTACTGCCGCTGGGCAGCAACGGCACCAGCGTCGACCCGGATCTGATCAACGACATCCAGTCGCTGCCCTACGCCCAGCGCTTCCGCCTCATCTTCAACGAACTCGGCGCCGGCCTCGCCGGCCGTGGCGAAGACCTCGAGGTCCTGGTCAAGCGCGCCAACCCGGTCCTCCGCGACGCCGACCGCCTCTTCGGGCAGCTCTCCGCCGAACGCAAGCAACTGGCCCAGCTCGCCAGCGATTCCGACCAGATCCTGGTTCCGCTCGCGCGTGAACGCAAGGCGGTGGCCGGCTTCCTCTCCAACTCCGGAGCCGCCGCCGAAGCCAGCGCCGAAAAGGGCCCGGAACTGGAAGAAGCGCTGCAGAAGTTCCCCACCTTTCTCGTCGAGTTCCGCAAGACGATGCGCAGCCTGCAGACCTTCTCCGACGCCGGGACGCCGGTCTTCGAAGACTTCGGCACCGCCGCCCCGTCCCTCACCGATGCGACCAAGACCCTGACCCCGTTCTCTGAAGCCCTGACGGTCTCGCTCAAGAGCCTCGGCAATGCGGGTGAAGCGTCGGGGCCGATCTTCCGCAAAGCGGACCCGGTGATTGTCAAGGCCGGCGAACTGGCGAAGTCAGGAGTCAAGCCGACGGGTGAACTGGCGAAGTTGCTGGTGAACATCAAGCAGACCGGCGGGTGGGAAGGTTTGACCGAACTCGTCTATAACTCCACCGCCTCACTCAACGGATTCGATAAATATGGCCACTTCGGCCGAACCCGAGTGACGCTATCCGGATGTGTGGAATACGAAGTGGCCCCCCATGGGTACTCTGGCTGTGTAGCGCGCTTCAATGGAACGAACGCGCCTGAAGTTGGGGAAGCGAGTACCAGTACCGCCGATCTGTACCGCCTGCTCCAGGAACGGATGGGCCGACAGGCCGGGGGCACCACCGCGGCCGGGGCCCCGGCGATCGGGGTTGGCCAAGGAAACAGCACTCAACGTCGCGCTGAAGACAGGGCCGGAATAGCCCAGTCCTCGAAAACCGAAGGGACCGAACCCCTTCTCGATTACCTCCTGGGGCCATGAGGAACCGCAGCGGACTCAGCGGCGTCGCCAGCAGCCCGATCCTCGTCGGCGCGGTGACGGTCCTCGTCATCATCGTCGCCGTCTTCCTCGCCTACAACGCCAACAATGGCCTCCCCTTCGTTTCCACCTACAACCTCAAGGCGCGAGTGCCCAACGCCGACGCCCTCGTCAAAGGCAACGAGGTTCGGATCGGCGGCGTTCGCGTCGGCGTCGTCAAGAAGGTCGTCCCCGTTCACCTCGAAAACGGCGGGGCTGCCGCCGAACTCACCCTCAGCCTCGACAAGAGCGCCGAACCGCTTCCGGTCGATTCCACGATCACCGTCCGGCCGAAGTCGGCCCTCGGCCTCAAGTTCCTCCAGGTCACGCCCGGAAGTTCGAAGAAGGGCTTCAAGGCCGGCGAAACCATCCCCGTCACCGCCGCCAGGCCGGAACCGGTTGACATCGACCAGTTCTTCGACATGTTCGATGAAAAAACCCGCGACGCGATCCGGCAGAACCTCTCGGGGTTCGGCAATGCCCTTGCCGGCCGGGGCCCGCAGCTGAACGAAGCGATCGGGGCCCTCCGCCGCGCCGCCGTCAGCGGCCAGCCTGCACTCCGGGTGCTTGTCGAACCGAGCACCAACTTCGCCGGCTTCTGGCGAGCGCTGGAGGCGCTCTCCGCCACCGTCGCCCCAGTCGCTGAAACGCAGGCGCAGATGTTCGTCGCCCTCGACCGGACCTTTGCCGCCTTCGCCCGCGTCTCGCGCCCCTACATC
>CAMLHB010000124.1 GCA_946479725.1 uncultured Actinomycetes bacterium
CTGCAGCGTCACAAAGCGCTCCTCGGTCAGCTCGTACACCGCGTAGGCCGGGCCCTCGCGGGTGTTGCCGGAGTCCTTGACGCCGCCGTAAGGCTGCTGGTCGGTGCGGAAGGTCGGGACCTCGTTGATCAGGACACCGCCGAACTCGAGGGTGCGGCCGGCCTGCAGACCGCGGCCGATGTCGCGGGTGAAGACGCCGGCCTGGAGGCCGAACTTGGAGTCGTTGGCGAGGCGCAGGGCCTCGTCGAAGTCGGCGAAGGTGTCGATCGTCGCCACCGGGCCGAAGATCTCCTCGCACCAGACCTTGGCCTGTTTCGGCGGCGCCTTCAGCAGGGTCGGCGCCAGGCAACGGCCCTCGTCGACCAGCTCGCCGCCGGTCAAGAGCTCGGCTCCGCCGGAGACCGCCTCGTCGACCCACTCCTTCACCCGGTCGCGGTCGTCCGGGGTGATCAGCGGCCCCACATCGGTGCCCTCGTCGAGCGGGTCGCCGACCGTCAGCTTCTCGACGTTGGCGACCAGCCGAGCGGTGAAGTCCTCGGCGACGGCCTCGTGGACGAGGATCCGCTGGATCGAGATGCAGCTCTGGCCGGCATGGGAGAAGGCGTGAATCTGGGCTTTGTCGGCGGCCGCCTCCCAGTCGCCGTCGTCGTTGACGATCAGCGGCGCGTTGGAGCCGAGCTCCAGGTTCACCTTCTTGTGCGGGACCTTGGAGCGGATGTCCCAGCCGACCGGCGCCGAGCCGGTGAAGGTGATCGCCTTGGTCAGCGGGTGCTCGACGATCGTGTTGCCGACCTTCGAGCCTGGCCCGGGGACGACGGACAGCCAGTTCTCCGGCAGCCCCGCCTCGACCAGGACCTCGGCCAGCTTCAGGGCCGAGATCGGGGTCTGCCCGGCCGGCTTGAGGACGACCGCGTTGCCGGCGGCGATCGCCGGGCCGAGCTTGTGGGCGACGAGGTTGAGCGGGAAGTTGAAGGGGCTGATTGCGCCGACGACCCCGTAGGGGACCCGCAGCATCACCCCGAGCTTGCCGGCGCCGGCCGCGGCGGCGTCCATCGGCACCGTGCCGCCGGTCAGCTTGCGTGCCTCGACGGCGGAGAACTCGAGCGTAGAAACGCAGCGTTCGGCCTCGACCGTCGCCGTCTTGATCGGCTTGCCGGCCTCGGCGGCGATCGTCCCCGCCAGCTCGTCGCGGCGCTCGGCGACCAGCTCAGCGGCGCGCTTGAGCACGGCGGCGCGCTTGTGCTGGGGGAAGTCGACCTCCTCGAAGGCCGCGTGGGCGGCCTCGATCGCCCGCTCGGCGAGCGCTTCGTCCCCCTGCGCGACCCGGCCGACGACGCTGCCGTCGTAGGGGCTCTTCACCTCGCTCCACTCGCCGGTCTCGGTCCACTCACCGGCGACGAGGAGCTTGTGGTCGGCTGCCATCACCTCAGGTTACGACCCCGGGCGTGCAGGCCGCTACTCCGCAACGTTGAATCTGTTGGCCTAGAGATGTCCAAGGTCGTGAAAGCACTCGGCGTCCTTTGTCCCCGCATACCGGGGACAACTCGGTTCGCACTTCTGTGCGGATTGCTGCTTTCCCTCGTCTACCCGCTTGGGGCCCAAGCCAGCGTCAGCTGGATCGTCCACGGGCGCGGCTTCGGCCACGGGGTCGGGATGAGCGCCTACGGCGCCTACGGCTATGCCGAACACGGCAAGAGCTACCGCTTCATCCTCGGCCACTACTACACCGGGACCAGCCTCGGCACGGTGCAGAAGGCGCGCGTCGTCCGCGTCCTCCTCGACATCTCCCCCGGCGACGTCGGCTTCAGCGGCGCCACCAGCGCTTGCGGCGAGCGGCTCGACCCCGGCCGCAGCTACGAGGCGCACCGCAACGGCAACACAGTGCGGCTGCGCACGAGCGGCGGCAAGACGCTCGCCGACTGCGGGCGGAAGCTGCGCGCGGCCGGTGCCGGCAAGGTCACGATCGCCGGCCACGGCACCTACCGCGGCGCCCTGGAGACGGTGCCGACCGAAAGCCAGGCCGGCTCGCTGAACGTCGTCAACGCCCTGGCGCTGGAGCAGTACGTGAAAGGGGTGATGCCGAACGAGGTGCCGCCCTCCTGGCCGATCGAGGAGCTGAAGGCCCAGGCGGTGGCGGTGCGCTCGATCGCCCTCACCGGTGACGTCGGCGGCAACGGCTTCGACCTCTACTCCGACACCCGCAGCCAGGTCTACGGCGGGCTGGAAACCGAGTACGACCGCACCAACGCCGCCGTCGCCGCCACCCGCGGCCAGGTCGTCACCTACGGCGGCGACGTCGCCCAGACGCTCTACTCGGCCTGCTCGGGCGGCCACACCGAGAGCGCCGTCAACGTCTTCGGCTCCCCGGTTCCCTACCTGGTCGGCGTCCCCGACCCCTACGACTACTACTGCCCGCTGCACAAATGGACGCTCGACTTCAGCGGCTCGGAAATCAGCTCCCGCCTCGGCGCCTACCTGAAGGGGAAGCTGAGACAGGTGGTGATCACCAAGACCGGCGTCTCGCCGCGGATCATCAGCGCGACCCTGGTCGGGACCGGCGGCAACTCCACCGTCACCGGGTCGGAGCTATCGGCCGCGCTCGGCGGCTACGACACCTGGATGACCTTCCAGAAGGTCGTCAGCGGCCGCTAGCCGTCGGAATACGGCTGGATTGGGATGCCGTGGTCGGTCTCTCGCATCCCTAGCTCGTAGGCGCCGCCGCCGGGGAGGGTGAGCTGGCGGGGTGGCAGGCCAGGGCGTTCGACGGTCAGCTCGAGGTCGGCGACCGAGCAGTTGACGGTGTTGTGCTCGGGGCCGGCGGGGTCGGCGTAGACCCAGCCGACGAAATCCTTCTCGGGGGCGGTGACGCGGCCGTGGACGACGATCTCCCTGCCGGGCAGGGAGAAGCTGCAGACCGTCGGCTGCTCCTCGATCCGGACCGAACGGATCGCGCCGAGGCCACCGAGGCGGTGCGCCTCGCCTTCGAGGACCAGCATCCCGGAGGGGATCCAAGGGCTGACCCGGGAGCCGAGGCGGACGCGGGCGGCGCCGGCGTCGAAGTAGGTGCTGGGAGCGTCGGGGAAGCCGGTGCCCTCGAGCCAGACCCAGCGCTCGGCGTGCTCGGTCCCCCAGTTGTGGCCGATCATCCCCGGCCAGCCGCTCAGCTCGTAGGAGTCCTCGCCGATCGTCAGCCGGCCTTCGAAGCGGGCGTCGGGGAAGGGGGCGAGGAACTTGGTCTTCGGCAGCGGCGCCCTGTAGAGCCAGTCGGCCGGCAGGTACTTGCAGGGCTCGGCGTCGCCGCTGAAGGTGAACGACCAGGCGGCGCTGAGCGCCTCGGTGTCGACCGAGCCCTCGGCGCGGCCGGGGCCGATCTCGGCGTCGGCGACGCGGATCCAGGAACCGGCCGGCGTCGACAGCTCCGCCGCCGGCACCGTCACCTTGGTCGCCCGCGGCCCCGCCGCCTCGCGGTCGAAGAGGCAGAACCAGATCGAGGCGTTGGGCTCGGCGCCCGGGCGCTTGTGGACGGTGTGGCGGATCCACACCCCCTGCCCCCCGTCCGGCCGGCAGGCCTTGATGTAGAAGCTCTCGTAGTGGCCGGCCTTGGCGGCGACCTGCGGGAACCGCGCCCGTTCCTCCATCCCCCAACTCTAAGTGCGTGTCGCTTTATGCGCCCATATGGACGCATAAAGCGACACTCAGTCGTCGCCGCGCAGCGGCGGTGGTGGCGGCGACTCGAACCCCAGCATCGCCACCGTCGCCGGGATCACCTCCTCGCCCGAGGCGGCGAGCCGGTCGCGGGCGTCATGGCGGATCTGGGTCAGGTCCGCGAAGGTGGCGGCGAGCGCGGCGATCACTTCCCCCCAGGCCCGTTCGTCGAGCTGCATCGGCATCCAGGTCAGGTGGCGGTCGGCGCGGGCGTCGAAGGTGTCCTCGTGGATCGCCCGGTCGGCCCGCGCCACCATCCCCTGCAGGGAGATCCGCGAGAGGCGGCGGCGGTCCGAGCGCGCCATCTCTTCGAATTCGCGGTCGTTGATGTAGACGCGGGCGAGGCCGCGGTAGACGTGCTCGACCGCGCCGCGGCGGGGGATCGATTCGATCACCTGCAGGCAGCCTTCCTTCTCCAGCTCGCGGAAGTGGTAGGAGGCGAGCGAGAGCGCCTGCTGGTAGCTGCTGTAGTGCTGCTTCGGAATCAGCCCTTCCTCGACGAACTGGCTGGGGCTGCGCGGTCCTTCGTTGAGGACTTCGAGGATCCGCACCCGCAGCGGGTGCTTGAGCACATTGCAGATCGTCTCGCTGGGCGTCTTCTCCTCGCGCTTCTTCCCCTCGTCCCCCGTCTCTGCCATCCCCAGGCCCTTTCGATTGATCGACTCCACGGCAGCGATCACGATAGGGCATAAATGCTCGGACATAGCGGGAAAATGGCTAGCCAGAGCCCTTTACTGAGCCCAGTCGAAGTAATAGGAACCGATATGTCGCCGAGAAGGACGCTTCCGGCGCGGGAAGGGGGTGATGCGTATGCAGTTCAGCGGATGCGGCCACGCCTATCCCGCCACCTCGATCCATAAGGGTGGCTGAGGCCTGACAGTCACCGCCCCGATGCAGCACCGATCGGCGGGGCGGTCAGGTCTGCGCTGCTCCAGCGCCCGGCACTCAGACCTTGATCGTGATCACGTCGCCGTCCTGGACGAGGTAGTCGCGCCCCTCGATCCGCAGTTGCCCCTTGTCACGGGCCGGGGCGTAGCCGCCGCAGGCGACCAGCTGCTCCCAGCCGATCACCTCGGCTTTGACGAACGCTTCCATGATCTCCGTATGAATGGTTCCTGCCGCTTCCAGAGCGGTGGCGCCGCGGTGCAGCGGGCGGGCGACGGCCTCCTTGTCCTCGCCCGCGGTGAAGAAGGTGATCAGCTCCAGGAGGTCGTAGGCGGCGCGGACCAGGCGGGCGAGACCCGAGCCCTCGACCCCGTAGGACTCGCGCATCTCCTCCGCTTCGGCGGGGTCGAGCTCGGACAGCTCGGCCTCGATCCGGGCGCTGACCGCGACGACCCCGGCGCCGATCGCGTTGGCGTGGGAGACGACCGATTCCGGCGGGGCGGCGTCGCCCTCGTCGACGTTGGCGACGTAGAGGATCGGCTTGGTCGTCAGCGCCTGCAGATTCTGGACCGCGTGCGGCGCCCCTTCCGGCACCGGAATCGAGCGCGCCGGGCGGCCGGCGGCGAGCGCCTCGTGCACCGCCTGCAGCCACTCGTGCTCGACCTGCGCTTCGTTGTCCCCCGACTTCGCCTGCTTGCCGACGCGGCCGAGCCGCCGCTCGACCTGGTCGTAGTCGGCGAGCACCAGCTCGGTCTCGATCGTCTCGATGTCGGCCAGCGGGTCGACGCGGCCGTCGGGGTGCGGCACGTCGGATTCGGTGTGGCAGCGGACTACGTGGCAGATCGCGTCGGTCTCGCGGATCGAGGCGAGGAACTGGTTGCCGAGCCCCTCGCCTTCGGAGGCCCCTTTGACCAGACCGGCGATGTCGTGGAAGTCGATTTTCGCCGGCACCCGCTCACTGCTCTTGACCGTCGCCGCGACCTGCTCCAGCCGCTCGTCCGGGACCTGGGCGACGGCGACGTTCGGCTCGATCGTCGTGAACGGGTAGTCGCCCATCTGGGCGCCGCCCTTGGTCAGGGCGTTGAAGAGGGTCGACTTGCCGGCGTTCGGCAGCCCGACGATCCCGACCTTCACCGCGCCCCTCCCATGCTCATGAGGGGAGCGGCACGATCAGGCCGAGGAGGAGGCCGAGGACGGCGCCGGCGAGGACGTCGGACGGGTAGTGCATGCCGAGGTAGGGGCGGCCGAGCGAGAGCGCGGTGGCGACCAGGAAGGCGCCGGCCATCGCCGGGTCGACCCGGACCATCGCCGTCGCCACCGCGAAGGAGGAGGTCGCGTGGGCGGAGGGGAAGCTGAGCGAGCTGGGGGCGCCGCCGAGTGGCGGCAGGCCCTCGAGCACCGGCCGCGGCCGCTTGACGATCAGCTTGATCGCGTAGTTGAGGCCGATCGCGAGGGGGCCGAGCAGGGCGCAGACCAGCCACTGCTCCCAGCGCGAGCTGTCGATCGCGACCAGGACAAGGCCGAGGATGAGCCAGATCAGACCGTTGTTGCCGACCTTGCCGAGGGCGACGGCGGCGCTCTCGACCCCGCGGGTGTGCCCGTGGGTGCGCATCCAGCGCAGCAGCTTCAGGTCAAGTTCCTGCATGGCGCGGGACAATATTGGGCGATGGCCACGGTCCCCGCCTTCGTCCACACCCCCGGCAACCACTGCGGCTCGACCGCGCTGCGCAACCTGCTCGCCTTCCACGGGGTGCAGATCAGCGAGGAGATGGCGTTCGGGCTCGGGGCCGGCGCCGGCTTCTACTACCTGGCGCTCGACGACGGCTCGCCGACGCGCTGGTTCAACGGCCGCACGGCGCGGCTGGAGGAGAGCTTCCGCGAGCTGACCGGGGCGGCGCTGGAGCTGCGGACCTTCGCCGAGGAGGAGGGCGAGGCGGCCTGGGCGGCGGCGCGGGAGACCGTCGACTCCGGCAACCCGGCCCTGCTCCTCACCGACATTTACTTCCTCGACCACTACGGCAACTCGGCCCACTTCCCGGGGCACGCGGTGGTCCTGGCGGGCTACGACGACGAGGTCGCCCTGCTCTCCGACACCGGCTTCGAGGCGCTGCAGACGACGCGGCTGGAGAACCTGGCGCGGGCGCGCCACAGCGGCCACCCCGCCTACCCGCTCGAAGGCCACATGTTCACCGTCGCCGAGGAGATCGACGCCGAGCAGCTGCGGGCGGCCGTACCGCGGGCGATCGAGCGCGCGGTCGGCGAGATGCTGGAGCCGCCCTTCGGCGAGTTCGCCGGGGTGCCGGCGCTGGAGCGGCTGGCCGCCGAGGCCGGCTCCTGGCCCGAGGCGGTTGCGGACTGGCAGTGGTGCGCCCGCTTCGCCTACCAGGTGATCGAGCGCCGCGGCACCGGCGGCGGC
>CAMLHB010000125.1 GCA_946479725.1 uncultured Actinomycetes bacterium
CCGCCTTCGCCGCGGGTCTCGATGAGGACCTGCACCTTGGCCTTGGGGTCGGCGGGCAACAGCGGGGAGGGCCCGGCGACCCCCTCACCCGGGTCCTTTACGCTGCCGGGGTGTCCAGCTTCGATTCGATTGCGGGCCTGCCTGTCGAGGTTGAGGAGTGTGAGTTCGAGGGGTTGAGTCTCGATTGGGGCGAGATGGAACGGCTGACGACGATCGTCAGGTTGCGCGGGGGCGGGCAGGAGGGGATCGGTGAGGACGTCGTTTATGACGCGGTCGATCACATTGGGCAGCAGGATCATGGGCCGCCTGAGGGGTTGAGCGGCAGCTACTCCTTTGCCGATTTCTCCGAGCTGCTCGACGGGATCGATTTGTTTCCGGCGGGGGAGCCGGTTCGGGAGGACGTTTCTCGGGATTACCGGCGCTGGGCTTTCGAGTCGGCGGCGCTGGATCTAGCGTTGAGGCAGGCCGGGACGAACTTGGCTGAGGCGCTGGGGCGGGAACCGCGGCCGGTGAACTTCGTCAACTCGATGCGGCTGGCAGGTTGGCAGGAGGGGGCGCGGTCTTCGATCGAGCCGTTGCGGGAACGGCTCGCGGCCTACCCGACGCTGCGCTTCAAGCTGGACCCGGCTAACGACTGGGACGACGAGCTGATCGAGGCACTGGCGGAGACCGGCGCCGTCGACTCCCTCGATCTCAAGGGCTTCTACAAAGGCACCCCGGTCGACGTCGAGACCGATCCCGAGCTTTACGCGAAGCTGATCGAGACCTTCCCCGAGGCCTGGCTCGAGGACCCAGATGTAACGCCCGAGACCAGGCCTCTTCTGGAGCCGGTGTCGGAGCGGGTCACCTGGGACGCGCCGATCCACTCGATCGCCGACATCGAGGCGATGCCGTGGTCGCCGCCGAAAGTCGTCAACGTCAAGCCTTCGCGCTTCGGCCCGATCCGCAACCTCTTCGCCGCCTACGACTACTGCGAGGAGCATGGGATCGGCGCCTACGGGGGCGGCCAGACCGAGCTCGGCCAGGGCCGCGGGCAGATCCAGTACCTGGCCTCGCTCTTCCACCCCGACACCCCCAACGACGTCGCCCCCGGCGGCTACAACGATCCCCGGCAGGCGACGCGCCCCGGACTACCCAGCAGCCCCCTGCCTGCGGCGATCGAGCCGCTCGGCTTTCGCTGGAAGCTGGCTTAAAAAAGAAAGACGCCCACTGCGTGGACGTCTTTCTCCAAGGAGAAAAGGTGGTCTCTCGGGCCACCAGTTCTTGTACCCAGGCGGAAGGGTGGCGCGACTGGAGAGCGGGTTCAACGAACTCGTCTGAACCCGACCGAATCCGCCGTAAAATCGGGTGGAGTCCAGGTTTACCCTGCAAATAAGGGGTGACAGATTGCCGCGTGCGTAACTCTGGAAGTTCGCTGAACTACGACTGAACGGCCAGCGCGCTCTTGCGGATCGCCTCCACTATCTCCCGCACGAGGTCGGCGTCGCCCCCGATTTCGAGGTCGGCGTCCTGCCCGTTCATCCGCCGCATCCAGCTGGCAGCGCTGCCCGACGCCCATCCCTCCGCTTCGCCCTCGAGCCGCGAAGAGCAGGAAACGACCTTGCCCTCCTCGACGCAGATCAGGACGCCGGCGAAGACCGGCGAAGAGCCTCCCTGGATCTCCACCGCGAGGCGGCATTTGCCATTCAGCTCCGCCGGCAACTCGATCAGCGGGATCGCCAGGAGGAAGGCCGCCTCGACATCGAGCCTGCCGATCTGAGGCGGATCGGCTAGGTGGCGACGCTCCCACCAGGCACCGGCGGCGAGGGGGACGATCGCCCGCCGCAGCCACGGCGTCGCCCGGTAGGGCGTGCCGCGGCCCTCGCCCGGATACGGTTCGACCAGGTCGGCGAGGCGCAGGGCCCCGAGCCGCCGCTCCAGCGACGGGTAGCTGATCCGCGGGATCAGCCGGTTGAGGTCGGTCAGCGAGAGCGGTTTGGCCGAGAGCGCCCGGATGATGTTGGTCGACCAGCCCTCGACCAGCGCCTTGGTCGCGCTCTTGCTGGCGGTGGTGCCGAGGGTGATCGGGCCGGCGGGTGCTTCCTGCAGCCAGCGCTCGAGGATCGCGCCGATCCCCAGCAGCGCCCGCCCCGACTCGGTGCTCGCGTATTCGACGGTTCCCGGGAAGGCTGCCTGGCGCTGCCGTTCGAGGGTGCCGATCTCCACGAGTGTTCGCGAGTAGACGCGCATCGTGCTCTGCGGGGGAGACCCGACCGACCGCCGCAGATCGATCAGCGGCAGCGGGTCGTCTTCAAGCGCCTGCAGAAGATGGACGTTGAGCGGCGCGGCGAGAAGCGAAAGTGCGGTTGCACCGGCGCGGTTCATGAGGCTCCAATCCGCTGCGATGCAGGCGGGATGTTCGAGTCGGACGCGGACAAAATTGCACGGGCATCATTTGCCGCTTCGCCCAAACGTTCAAGAAACTCCTCGAACTCCCACATATCCACAGCCTTACTCGACTTCTAAAAATAATTATAGTCCTGCAAATCTCAGAACGCTAGAATTTCGCGCGAACAAGAAGGCACCCGTGCTTCGTTGCGAAGCATACCCCTTTGGGTACGTCTTTGGTACGAAAATTTGTTAGGCCAGCCAGCCAGCCCGTTTACGCATCGCCTTGATGCGCCGGAACTCGGCGATGTCCTCGCGCAGGGCGGCCGGGGCGGGGGCGGGTAGGAACCGCGCGGGGAGCGGTGACTCGGCGACTTCGCCCGGGCGGCTGCTGACCCGGTAGGCGCGGGCACCCCGTCGCGCGGTCAGGGCCCCGGGCGTTCCCTCGCCCTCCCAGAGAAGGCCGGCGTAATCGTCGAGGCCGTAGCCGCTCGGCATCCCGTCCGCGACCGCGTCGAGGTAGGCGGCGCGGCGCTCGGGTTCGTTGTTGTAGTGGACACAGAGGCTGCCGTGGATCAGCCCGAGGCCGGCTGCGGCCAGCGGCTTGCCCGAGGACTTGGTGATCCCGGCCTCGAACCAGCACATCGCGCCGGCGCTCTGGCCGGCGAGGACGATTCCCCGGCGCCAGGCGAGGCTGAGGATCGAGGCGATGTCGTGCGCCTCCCAGACCGCCAGCAGGTTAACCATGCTGCCGCCGCCGACGTAGATCAGGTCCTGGTCGAGCAGGTGATCTCGCAGGGCGAGCGGCCGCCGACCGAGGCGGAAGAGGGAGACGTCCGAGGGCTCGCAGGAGCGCTCGCCGAAGGCGGCGTAGAAGCTGGCGATCTGCTCGGAGGTGTCGCCGCTTGCGGTCGGGAGGATGCAGATCCGGGGACGCTCGCCGCCCCCTTCGGAGGCCAGCCGCAGCAGCAGCTCGCAAACGGCCCGGTCCGCCGGCCGGGAGCTGAACCCGTGACCGCCGAGGGCGAGGATGCGGCGCACCGGAGTGGCCGTGGTGGAGCCCCGGGCGTCCGCCATCAGGCGACGGCGCGGCCCAGCTCGACGATTTGAGGGGTTGCCATCTCCATGGATGGATCTTCGCCAGCGGGGGCCGCGCGGTCGTTGTACAGCGGTCCGAACTTCAGCCCGGCGCTCTCGCCCCCGCGTACAGCAGCCGCAGCTTGTTGCGGGCGCGGTGGAGGCGGACCTTCACCGTCCCTTCGGGGATGCCGAGGCGGGTGGCGATCATCGCCTGCGTCAGGTCCTCCTCGTATTTCATCTCCAGCAGGAGACGATCGCGTTCGCCCAGCCGCTCCAACGCCGCGTGCAGGTCGGCCAGCTCGACCGTCGCCAGCACCGCCTCGTCCTCAGCCCCCTCGTGGAGTTCGATCGTCGCTGTCGGGTCGGGGCGCACCCGCGAATGCTGGCGGAAGGCCTCGTTGCGGACGATCGTCGCCAGCCAGTAGTTGCGCCGTCCAGGATCGCGCAGGGTCGAGCGCCGACGCCAGGCCCGGAGCAGGGCATCCTGAGCTATGTCCTCGGCCTCGCCCGGATCGCTCGCATAGCGATAGGCCATTCGAAGACAGACCCTCTGTGCCTCACCCCACTCCCAGCCGTCGTCGTTCCCGCGACGATGCTCTCCCGGAGTGTTGATTGAACGAACCTACATAAGCAGTGCATGAAATTGCCAGCGGAGGCCGCGAAACTGTTCTGAAGTTGCGCAGGTCTTCTCAAACGTGGTCGGGGACCGGGGGGAAGAGCTGCCGCATTGGGCCGAGATCGCCTACGAGGCGATCGCGCCGGTTTACGACGAGTTCACCGCCCACCACAACTACGACCTCTGGCTCGGGCAGCTGATCCCTAAGCTGGAGGAGCAGGGCCTGCGCGGGCACCGCCTGCTCGACGTCGGCTGCGGGACCGGCAAGAGCTTCATCCCGATGCGTGGAGAAGAGCTGGGAGGTGACCGCCTGCGACGTCTCCGCGGCGATGGTCGCGCCGGACCGAGCGGCTGCGCTCGCTACTGCGGCGTTAGCCGGGCGAAGTACCCGAACCAGTTGCCGGAGCGCTCGGCGAGGGAAAGGCCCGCGTCGGCCCCCATCCGCTCGAGCTTGGCGCGGGTGGTGAAGTGGGGGTCGCCGAAGAGCTCGCCGACGACGAGGCGGCCGTCGGGCTTGAGCACGCGGCGGATCTCACGCAGCGCCACGGCGCCGTCGGGGATCTCACCGAGCACGGCGGTGAGGACGACGCCGTCGATCGAGGCGTCCTCGAAGGGGAGCCGGGTCGCGTCGCCCTGGGTCGGGACGAGGTTCGTCATGCCGCGCGCGCCGGCGGCGCGCATCACGTGTTCGAGGAACTCCTGCTGCAGGTCGAACAGCTCCAGCCTCCCGGCCGGCGCCACCCATTCCGCCAGGTCAAGGCTGTAGTAGCCGGTGCCGACGCCGATCTCGAGCAGGCGCTCACCAGGCAGCGGCCGCAGGACCGAGCGCAGGCGCTCGCGGGTGATGATCGGGTGCGGGGCTTCGACCCAGAAGCGCTGGCCGTAGGGGCAGGCGGACGGGTTCTTGCGCCACCAGAGCGCCGCCGCCAGGGTCGCCGCGACGGCTGCGCCGAGCAGGCGGCGCGGGCGCATAGCCCTAGGCGCCGAGACCGAAGCCGACCCGGTGCTCGCCGGACTCGACCCGGAGGAACTGGACCTTGCCGAGGTAGAGGGCGATCGTCCCCTCCTCGGTGTGGAGGTCGTGCCAACCGCCCTGCTCGAGCCGGGCGCGCAGGTCCTTCAGGTCCCCCTCGCCGAGGCGGGTGGAGATCACCTGCCCGCCCTCGAAGCCGATCTCGACTCGCTGCGCGTCAGCCATCAGTGTCCTCCCGCGGGTTCGACGATCTCGGTCAGCACCCCGCCGGTCGAGCGGGGGTGGAGGAAGGCGACGCGGCTGTCGCGGATGCCGACCCGCGGCTCGGAGTCGATCAGCTGGATCCCGGCGGCGGCGATCTTCTCCAGCGCCGCGTCGATGTCGTCGACGGCGTAGGCGACGTGGTGCAGGCCGGCGCCGTTCTTGGCCAGGTACCTGCCGACCGGGGTGTCGGGGCCGAGTGGCGCCAGCAGCTCGACGTGGCCGTCGCCGACGTCGAGCAGAACCGCCTCGACCCCCTGCGACTCGACCGTCTCGCGGTGGGCGAGCTCCATCTCGAAGCTCTCGCCGTAGAGGGCGATCGCGGCGTCGATGTCCTCGACGGCGACTCCGATGTGGTCGATCCTTCCGAACAAGGGCGGGAAGTCTATGCGGCCTCGGCCCGAAGGATCTCATCCAGCGCCGCGACCGCCACCTCGAGCTGCTCGGGGGTCGGCTCCTTGGTCGCGACCAGGCGCTGGATCTCGCGGCCCGGGGTGTGGAAGGCCTCGGCCAGGGGGTCTCCGTGGTGGCGGTCGCTCCAGGCGAACATCTCGACCGCCAGCGAGGCGCCGCCGAGGCCGACCCCGGCCCGGGCCGCCGTGCTCGGCCGCTCGACCATCCGCTCGAGCAGGAGGGTGCCGCCGGCCGACATCAGCATCATCGGGACGATCAGGTTGGAGCCGCAGCGGTCGTGCTCTTTCGGCACCGCGGCGACCTCCTCGACCCGGTCGCGCTCGTAGGCGGCGATCGTCTTGTGCTCGGCGCCGTGGTAGGCGGCGAGGTCGCGATCGCCGAGGGCGACCAGGGCGGGCACGGCGCCGATCGCCTGCACGATCCCCTCGCGCAGGGCGCCGGCCGGGGCGCGGCGGCGCAGCAGCGAGGTGGTCGCCAGCGTCGCCGCGACCGCAGCCAACACGCGCGGGTCCTCAAAGGGCAGGCGGGCCGCCGGCAGGCGCCGCCGCGCCAGCGGCAGCACGAGCATCGCCTCGGCGAGTTTGATCGGGCCGCGCAGGCCCGGCAGTTTCGCCACCAGGCCCGGGGTCAGCTCTGGCTTGCGCTCGGAGGCGACTTCGATCGCGCCGTTGCGGTCGCGGACCGCCGCCGCCCAGTGGGTCGGGCCGTGGATCAGCAGCCCGTTGCGAAGGGCCATGCCGCCGAGGCGGAGCTTCCGGGGCTTCTCGCCAGCCATCGATCCAAGATAGCTGAGAGGGCGTCGAGCCCAGTCCACTCGACGCCCTCGTCCCCCCTTGTTGAACGACCCCCGGCCGGGGCCCCCAGTCCTGACCGCCGGCCGGGTAGTCGGCTCTCCCTGGCTACTAGCTCGGTGAGCCGACCCTAAGAACCCGGGGGGGACCGAAATGTTGCGCGGCAACTTTACGGGTTGTCTAATTTCTTCCTTAAGGCCGCCAGCCGCTCGCCGAGCTCGATCTCGAAGCCCCGATCGGTGGGCTGGTAGAAGCGGCTGCCGCGCAGCTCCTCGGGCAGCAGCGGCTGGTCGCTGACGCCGCCGGGCTCGTCGTGGGCGTAGCGGTATCCCTCGCCGCGGCCGAGCTTCGCCGCGCCGGGGTAGTGGGCGTCGCGGAGGTCGTCGGGCGGGGTCTTGGCGCCCTTG
>CAMLHB010000126.1 GCA_946479725.1 uncultured Actinomycetes bacterium
GACCGCCAACGGCCGCCCCGGCTCCCACCACGTCCTCGCCCGCGTCTTCAAGGACGTCTACCCGCGCTACAAGACGATGTGCGGGTTCCGGGTCCCGCGCAAGGCCGGCTGGGACTGCCACGGCCTGCCGGTCGAGCTGGAGGTCGAAAAGCAGCTGGGGATCTCCTCCAAGCAGGAGATCGAGGAGTTCGGGATCGCCGAGTTCAACCAGCGCTGCCGCACCTCGGTATTCGAGTACGTCGAGGACTGGAACAGGCTGACCGAGCGGATCGGCTTCTGGATCGACCTCGACGACCCCTACGTGACCCTGGAGGACGACTACATCGAGTCGGTCTGGTGGTCGCTGCGCCAGCTCTGGGACAAGGGCCGCCTCTACGAGGGCCACAAGGTGGTGCCGTACTGCCCGCGCTGCGGCACCGCGCTCTCCTCGCATGAGGTGGCGCTGGGATACGAGGACGTCAAAGACCCCTCGATCTACGTGCGCTTCCCGCTGTTGGACGATGACGCTTCGTTGCTCGTCTGGACGACGACGCCGTGGACCCTGCCGGGGAATCAGGCGGTTGCGGTGGCTCCCGACGTCACGTACGTGAGAGCTCGGATCGACGATGAGGCCGTGATCCTGGCCGAGCCGTTGGTCGAGAAAGTGCTGGGTGAGGAGGCGGAGATCCTGGGCCGTTTCCCGGGGACCGAGCTGATCGGCAAGCACTATCGAGGCCCCGTCTTCACCCTGCAGGATCGGGAGCCGGGTGACTCTCCGGTCATCGGCGGCGACTTCGTCACCACCGAGGACGGAACCGGCCTGGTCCACATCGCGCCCGCCTTCGGCGAAGACGACTACAAGGTGGCGGCCGAGAACGGGCTCTTCGACCCGACCGAAGCGCAGACTCTCTACAACCCGGTCCGCCTCGATGGCAAATTCGACCAGCGCGTCGTCGGCTTTGCGGACAGGTTCGTCAAGGACCCCGAGGTCACCGCCGCCCTGATCGCCGACCTCGACCAGCGCGGCCTGCTCTTCCGCGAGCAGGTATACGAGCACGCCTACCCGCACTGCTGGCGCTGCGGCACGCCGCTCCTCTACTACGCGAAGTCGAGCTGGTACATCGCCACCTCGCAGGCGCGGAACCAGCTCCTCGCCAACAACGAGGAGATCGGCTGGCACCCGGAGCACATCAAGCACGGCCGCTTCGGCAACTGGCTGGAGAACAACGTCGACTGGGCGCTCTCGCGCGACCGCTACTGGGGGACGCCGCTGCCGATCTGGGAGTGCACCGAGGACGGGTGCGACGAGCGCTTCTGCGCCGGCTCCGTCGCCGATCTGAAGGAGCGGGCGCGGGAGGCGCTCCCCGACGACCTCCACCGCCCCTACATCGACGGCGTAACCCTCGACTGCGCGCGCTGCGGGGGCGTGATGCGACGGGTCCTCTCGGTGATCGACACCTGGTACGACAGCGGCGCGATGCCCTTCGCCCAGTTCCACTATCCGTTCGAGGGCAAGGAGGAGTTCGAGGAGCGCTTCCCCGCCGACTACATCTGCGAGGCCCAGGACCAGACCCGCGGCTGGTTCTACACCCTGCTCGCCGAGTCGACCCTGCTCTTCGACACCTCCAGCTACAGGAACTGCGTCTGCCTCGGCCTCATCCTCGATCCCGAGGGGCAGAAGATGTCGAAGAGCCGCGGCAACGTCGTCGACCCCTGGGACGTGCTGAACGCCCATGGCGCCGACGCCTTCCGCTGGTACTACCTGACCGCCCAGCAGCCCTGGGCGGGCTACCGCTTCAGTGTCGACACCGTCGGCGAGTCGGTGCGTCAGTTCCTGCTGACCCTCTGGAACACCTACTCCTTCTGGGTCCTCTACGCGAACGCCGAGAACCTCGGGCCGGACGACTTCGACGCGAGTCCACCAGAAGCGTCGAATAGCGACGCTTCTGGCGGACTCGGCGACCTCGACCGCTGGGCGCTCTCGCGGCTGCAGGCGACCACCGCGACCGTCCGCGAACGGATGGACGCCTACGACTGCACCGCCGCCGGCCGCGCGATCGCCGACTACGTCGAGGAGCTCTCCAACTGGTACGTGCGGCTCAGCCGCCGCCGCTTCTGGGACGGCGATCGCGCTGCCTTCGCGACCCTGCGCCACTGCCTGCTGGAGACGGTGGCGATGCTGGCGCCATTCATCCCCTTCCTCGCCGACGAGATCCACCGCAACCTCGCCGGCCCCGACGCCGCCCCCTCGGTCCACCTGCGTGATTTCCCTGCGGTCGACGAGGCGCTCGCCGATCCCGCCCTCGAGCAGGGGATGGAGGCGGTCCGCCTCACCGTCGAGCTCGGCCGCGCCGCCCGCGCCCAGGCGAAGGCGAAGGTGCGCCAGCCGCTGCGCCGCGCAGTGATCGTCGCCAACGACGCCGAGCGCACCGCGATCGAAGCCCGCGCCGCGCTTGTCACCACCGAGCTCAACGTCAAGGAGCTCGACTTCGTCACCGACGAGTCCGAGCTGGTCTCCTACTCGGCGAAGCCCAACTACCGCGCCCTCGGCCCCCGCTTCGGCAAGAGCATGCCCCAGGTCGCCGCCGCGGTCGAGGCCCTCGATGCCGCCCACGTCGCCGCCGTCCTCGCCGAAGGCGGCGAGATCGGGATCGCGATCGACGGCACCGACCACACCCTCGGCCCCGACGACATCACCCTCGCCCTCCAGCCCCTCGAGGGCTACGAGGTCGAGGCCGAGGCCGGCCACGCCGTCGCCCTCCAACTGGAGCTCGACGACGAGCTCCGCCGCGAGGGCCTCGCCCGCGAGATCGTCCACGCCGTCCAGAACGCCCGCAAAGCCGCCGGCCTGGAGATCACCGACCGCATCGACCTAACCCTCACCGGCGACCCCGACCTCCTCGAGGCAGCCCAAGCCCACCAGGACTACCTCGCGGGCGAGGTCCTCGCCACCTCCGTCAGCTACGACGGCGGGAGCAATGGCGCCGCCGCCAAGATCGACGGCCGCGACCTCAACATCAGCGTCAGCCGCGCCTAGCTAATCGCTCGGCTTCTCGCCGATGATGAAGTCGGTTTTGGAGGAGTCGTCGAACTTCACCCAGCAGTGGTCGGGGGAGACGTCGGCGACCTCGATGAGGGCCTCTTCGATGCGCCTGGCGATCTCCGCCTTCTGCTCGTCGGAGCGGCCCTCGTACCAGTGGACGTGAACGAACGGCATGAGGAGGCGCCGGCCGGTTAGGCGAGCGCCGGCTCCAGCTCGGCCTCGAGGCGCCGCTTCGGCATCGCCCCGACAACTTTCTTGGCGATCGCGCCGTCCTTGAAGAGGATCATCGTCGGGATCGAGAGGACTTCGTAGTTGGCCGCCGTCTGCTGGTTCTCGTCGACGTTGATCGAGACGATCTTGAGGTCGTCGCGCTCGGCGTCGATCTCCTCGAGGACCGGGTGGACGACGCGGCACGGACCGCACCAGGGTGCCCAGAAGTCGACCAGGACAGGGCCCTCGGCGTCGAGCACGTCAGCTTTGAAGGTGGCGTCGGTTACGTCCGTCAATTTGCCAGTCACGTTCGGTCTCCCGGTTGCGGTTTCGTCTTCAGTCCAATACTTCAGAAAGTATAGCGACACTGGTCAAGGTCGGAAAAGGGCGTCCGCTCTCCCTACCCGTCTGCGCCGCGATGGTATTCCTTGGCAGGTGACGAATGCGGAGATCGCCGCCGCCCTGGAAGAGCTGGGCATCCTCTACGAGCTCGACGGGGCGGTCAAATACCGGGTGCTCGCCTACAGCACCGCCGCCAAGGCGATCCGCGAGAGCCCGGTCTCGGTCGCCGAGCTGGCGGCACGGGGGGAGGCGACGAAGGTGCCCGGCGTCGGCAAGACCCTGGCGGAAAAGATCGACGCGCTGATCGAGACCGGCGAGATCCCCGCCGCGGTGAAGCTGAAGGCGAAGTTCCCGCCCACCCTGATCGAGGTCACCCGCGTCCCCAGCGTGGGCCCGAAAACCGCTCGCCGCCTCTTCGAGGAGCTGGAGATCTCCTCGATGGAGGACCTGAAATCCGCGGGTGAGGCGGAAAGGATCCGTGACGTCAAAGGGCTCGGCCCGAAGGCCGAGGAGAACATCCTCGCGGCGCTCGAGCGGCTCGGCGAGCCCGGTGAGGGACCCGGCCGGCTGCTGCTCTCGAAGGTGAAGCCGATCGCCGAGGAGCTGGCCGCGGCGCTGCGCGAGCACCCGGCCGCCAACCGGGTCGAGGTGGCCGGCTCGGTCCGCCGCTGGGGCGAGACCTGCAAGGACATCGACCTGATCGCCACCGCCGAGGAGCCGGCGGGCGTGGCCGAGCACCTCGCCACCCACCCGCTGATCGCCGCCGCGGGCAAGCCCGGCCCGAACGGCGTCCACGCCCAGACCCACAACGGCATCTCGGTCGACCTGCGGATCGTCCCTCCGGCCGCCTTCGGCAACCTGCTCCAGCACTTCACCGGCTCCCAGGCCCACAACGTGCAGCTGCGCGAAGAGGCGGTCGCCCGCGGCCTCTCGGTCTCCGAGCACGGGATCACCGAGACCGAGAGCGGCGACGTCCAGACCTGCGCCACCGAGAAGGAGGTCTACGAGCGCCTCGGCTACTCCTATATCGAGCCGGAGCTGCGCGAGGGCCGCGGCGAGCTGAAGGCGGCGCGCGAAGGCAAGCTCCCCGACCTGATCGAGATCGGGGACATCAAGGGCGACCTCCACTCCCACACCACCCTCTCCGACGGCCGCAACAGCGTCGAGGAGATGGCCGAGGCGGCGCGCGACCGCGGCTACGCCTACCTGGCGATCACCGACCACTCCGCCAGCCACGGCTTCGGCGACCACGTCACCGCCGAGCGGCTGTGGGAGCGGATCGAGGAGGTGAAAGCCTGGAACGAGGGCTACGGGAAGAAGGACTTCCGCCTCCTCTCCGGCTCGGAGATCAACATCGGCCTCGACGGCTCCCTCGACTACCCCGACGACCTCGTCGCCGCCCTCGACTGGGTCGTCGCTTCGGTCCACACCTCCTTCAACGTCTCCGAGAAGCAGATGACCGAGCGCGTCGTCACCGCGATCGAAAACCCGGACGTCGACTGCATCGGCCACCTCACCGGCCGCCTGATCGGCCGCCGCGAGCCCTACGGGATCGACGTCGAGGCGGTCGCCGAGGCCGCGGCCCGAACCGGCACGATGATCGAGATCAACGGCAACCCCAACCGCCGCGACCTCTCCGACCTCCACGCCCGTCTCGCCGTCGAGGCCGGCGTCAAGATCGTCCTCAACACCGACGCCCACGGCGTCGACACCCTCGACAACATGGCCTATGCCGTCGCCACCGCCCGTCGCGCCTGGCTAACCGCCGCCGACGTGGCGAACACGCGTGCGTGGGCCCAGTTCAAAAAGCTGAGGAAGAAATGAGTGCGCCGGTCATTTGTTCCGCATAGCGGTGCAAATGACCGGCGCACTTCTGGTCAAACGAAGCGAAGCAGCGCAGAAAGAAGCGAGGGGGATGCGCTACTTGCAACGGCTATCGAGACGGCGAGGCTGAGTAGGAACTTGCAGACTCGGGTCAACCGTTTGTCGCGCAACCTTTCGCGCCGCTCCTCGATGGCGAACTCCTGATCGGTCGAGAGCTTGGAAATCCGGGTCATGCTCAGCCGCCTTCCTCCTCGAGGAAGCGTTCGCCCTTCTCGGTGATCTCCCAGATCCCGCGCGGCGATTGACTGCTCACCAAGCCGAGTTCCTTCATGCGAAGGCGTGCGAAGCGGGCGCGATTTCGCCACCTGACCTCTCCCATCTTGAGCACGTCGCGATCCCGCGGTTTCAGGCGCCCGGCGATCCTGCCTTCGAGGGTGTCGATCACCTTGCTGCCTTGGGCTCTGCCCCCTGATTCGGACAGGATCTGCAAGATCGGAAGCCAGTACTCCCCCTCTGGAAGTAGCTCTCCCTCCTTAGGAGCCGAGGAGGTTGGCAATTTGAGTTTATCTTGGCCGCTAGTGGCGTCGTAGTGATCAAGCAGTCGCGTAATTATGGTGTCGGCCGTATCGTCAAAGCTTTCAACAAGGTCCACCAAGCGGCGGTTGGTCTCCCTGGAGATTTCAACTCTTGCCATATCTTAAGTATAGCACTTAATCAGGTTTATCCTTGAGGCAGAGGACCCCCCCGCAATCCGGGCGTCCGTACAAGCTCAATTCGTCTGAACGCCGGGGTGGGGACGACGTAGAACTTGACGCCGTCGCGCTGCTCGATTGCCAGGACCGCGGCCTCGCGGGTGTGCCAGGCGAGGGAGACGATCAGGGCGTAGCCGGCGCCGACGGCGGCGACGCCGGGGAAGAAGATGCCGAGGGCGCCGGCGGCCAGCGCCGTGAAGGCGATCGGCCAGAGGCGGGTGAAGGCGATCCGGGTCGGGCTCTGCTCCGGCAGCGAGGTCGCCGTCCTGGCCCGGGCGAGGGCGTCGCGGACGTCCTCGGCGGCGCGGTGGGGGCGGCCCAGGTAGACGCCGATCGCCAGCGCCACCAGCCACCAGCCGGCGGCGATCAGGGCGATCGTCGTCTCGCCGTCGCGGTTGGCGGCGAGCGCCGCGATCGCCCCGAGCGCGGTCGCCTCGGCGGCGGTGATGAAGACGCTGGCGCGGAGCAGGTCGGTGTAGGTCATCGTCTCAGGCCGTCGCCCCCGGCTCCGCCAGCCACTCGAGGATCGCCAGCCACCCCTCGAGGCCGGCGACGGTGACGTCGGACTCCTCGCCCAGCTCGGCCGGCGCCTCAGCCGACATCACGCCGACGCAGACGGCGGCGCTCAGCCGCCCCTCCTCCTGCAGCTGGCGCAGCCGCCGAAAGGCGTCGAGGTCGGTGCGGTCGTCGCCCGCGTAGGTGGCCCGGTCGAGCCGCTCGTCGGCCAGCAGGGAGGCCACCGCGCCG
>CAMLHB010000127.1 GCA_946479725.1 uncultured Actinomycetes bacterium
AGCTCGGCTTTTGTCCGGGCGAGGGGGTACCCGCCCCTCCCCCACCACTAGGTCGCGGCCGGAGCCCCCGCCGGCACCGCGATGGTCGCCTCCTGTTCAGGTCTGACCGAAGCCATCTTTTCCGCCCGGCGCTGCTGCCAGGTGGCGAAGCCCATGGCGGCGACGGTGAAGGAGAAGAGGATCATCGCGATTACGTTGACTTCGACCGGGATCCCGCGCTGGGCGGCGCCGAAGATGTAGAGCGGGAAGGTGACGGTCGTTCCCGAGTTGAAGTTGGAGATCACGAAGTCGTCGATCGAGAGGGCGAAGGCGAGCATCGCGGCGCCGAAGATGCCGGGCATGATCAGCGGCAGGGTGACGAGACGGAAGGTGTCGAAGGAGCTCGCGCCGAGGTCGCGGGCCGCCTCCTCGAGGCTGCGGTCGAAGCCGATCAGGCGCGAGCGGACAACGACGACGACGAAGCTGATGCAGAACATCACGTGGGCGATCAGCAGCGTCTCGAAGCCGAGCGAGAAGGTGTTGAGGAGGAGGAAGAAGGAGAGCAGCGCCGCCCCCATCACCACCTCCGGCGTCGCCATCGGGATCACGATCAGGAAGTTGGCGAGGCGGCGGCCGAAGAACTTGTGGCGGACCAGCGCCAGCGCCATCATCGTCCCGACGATCGTCGAGATCAGCGTCGCCAGCACCGCCAGTTTGAGGCTGGTCACCAGCGCTTCGTTCAGTTCCGGGCGGCTGAAGGCGTGGGCCCAGTGGTCGAGGGTGAAGCCGACCCAGGTGTAGTTGTATCGCCCGGCCGGATCGTTGAAGGAAAAGAGGAGGATGACCGCGATCGGCAGCAGCAGGTAGAAGACGACCAGCGCCGCGACGATGTTGACCGCGTGCTCGCGCAGCCAGCGCCAGGCGCGGGAGAGGCCACTCTCGCTCATCGCGCCGTCTCCTCGCCCATCAGCGCCTCCGAGCCGGCGAAGCGGATGTAGACGAAGACGGCGATCATGATCAGCGCCATCAGCACGAAGGAGAGCGCCGCCGCCGACGGGTAGTCGGCCTGGCTCAGGTAGAGCGACTGGATCACGTTGCCGATCATCCGGTTGCCGGCGCCGCCGAGGAACTGGGCGTTGACGTAGTCGCCGGCGGCGGGGATGAAGGTGAGCAGCGTGCCGGCAACGACGCCGGGCGCCGAGAGCGGCAGCGTCACCCGCAGGAAGCTCTGGGTGGCGGAGCTGTAGAGGTCCTTCGCCGCCTCGATCAGCCGTTCGTCGATCCGCTCGAGGCTGGCGTAGATCGGCAGGATCATGAACGGCAGGAAGTTGTAGGTGAGCCCGGCGATCACGGCGCCGCTGGTGGCGAGGATGTGGCCGCTCGGCACCAGCCCGATCGCGTGGAGGAATTCGGTCACCGGGCTTTCGTCGGAGAGGATCGTCTCCCAGGCGATGGTCCGGATCAGGTAAGTGGTGAAGAAGGGCGCGACCACCGCGAACAGCATCAGGTTGCGCCAGCGGCCCGCCTTGAAGGCGATCGCGTAGGCCAGCGGATAGGCGATCACCAGGGACAGCAGCGTCGCCACCCCCGCGTAGACGAAGGAGCGCACGAACTGGGTGTCGTATTCGGAGAGCGCTTCCTTGTAGTTGTCCCAGTGCCAGTTGAATTCCAGCGAGCCGACGAAGCCCGACTCCAGGGAGAGTTTCCCCATGTAATAGAGCGGGATGACGAAGAAGATGAGGAGCCAGGCCGTCCCCGGTCCCAGGAGGAAATAGGGGATGGCCCGGCGCCTCATCAGGTCAGCCGTTCAGAACCGCGTCGAAGGCCTTGATCACCTTCTGTTCTTCTTCTTCGCTCTTGAACACCGGCGTCGCCGAGCAGTTCTTCGTGAAGGAGGAGCTGGGGAAGATCAGCTGGTTCTTCGCCAGTTCCGGATCCTTCTTTTCGAAGACCTGTTTCACGCCTTCGACCGGGGTCACGTAGTTGACGTATTCGGCGATGTTGGCCTGGACCTCGGGTTCGTAGACGTAGTTCATGAAGGCCTCGGCGGCGGTCGGGTTCGGCGCCCCGATCGGGATCACCATGTCTTCGGACCAGAGCATGCAGCCCTCGGTCGGCATCCGCCATTCGAGGTTCGGGTTGTCGGCCTGCAGCTGCACCGCGTCACCGGACCAGCCGATCACCGCGACGGCGTCGCCGCTGGTCAGGTCGCGGGCGTAATCGTTGCCGGTGAAGCGCCGGACCTGCCCCGATTCCGCGGCCGACTTGATTTTGTCGATCGCCTTCATCCAGTCGGCTTCGGTCGCTTCGTCGGGATTGACGCCTTCGCACTTCATCACCAGCGGCACCGTTTCCCTGACTTCGTTGAGGAAGTCGACTTTGCCCTTGTACTTGGGGTCGAAGAGGTCGCAGACGGACTTGACTTCGGGCGCGGTGTCCTTGTTGACGATCACCCCGGTCATCCCGCTCTGCCACGGAACCGTCCAGTCGCGGTTGGGGTCGAAGCTCGGGTGCTGGAGGCTGGCGACCAGGTTCTTTTCGACTTCCGGCAGCCCGGCTTTGTCGAATTCCCGCAGGTAGCCGAGCTTGTGCATTTTCACGACCTGGTAGTCGGCGAGGACGAAGATGCTGCGCCCGCCCGATTCGCCGCGCTGCAGCAGCGGCTGCATCTTGTTGAAGAATTCTTCGTTGGAGTTGATGTCCTCGATGTACTTGACCTTGACCCCGCTGGCCTTTTCGAAGTTGGGGATGGTCTGCTTGTCGATGTAGAGCGGCCAGTTGGAGATCGTCAGGTCGCCGGAGGCCTTGCCTTCCAGCTTGACCTTTTCCGCTTCCTGTTCGCCGCCGCCTTCGATGCCGCCGCCACCGCCGCCGCAGGCCGCGAGCCCGAGGGCCAGCGCTGCCGCCGCGACCAGGACCGCCAGCAGGGCGGTGATCCTCCGTGGGTCCTTTTCACTGACCATCTGCCATCAACCTCCGTGGGTGGTTTCCAGTTGCGACTGGTCGGCGACGCCGACGCCGCCGTTGCTTCCCGCGGACCCTCCGTTCGGTGACTCGCGGACAAGGTGCATGTGCTCGGGCTCCCAGCTCAGAGCGACCCTGGCGCCGCCGCCGGGCAGGCGCTGGCGCTCGGCCTCGTCGGCGTTGGGGACGAGGACGGTCATCCGCGTCCCCTCGCCGAGGTCGACCGCGATCTGCGTCGCGGTGCCGAGGTAGAGCGAGCTGGCGACGACCCCCTCGACCCGGGGGTGCTCGCTGCGCCCGCTCCCGTTTTCGCCCATCTCGACCCGCAGCTTCTCCGGCCGCACCACGGCGTGGCAGCGGTCGCCGGCCGCGTACCCCCCGGTCGGAGTGGCGACGCTGGTTCCCTGGTCGAGCTCGATCTCCTCCGGTCCCTTGACCGTCGCCGGCATCAGATTGGAGACCCCGATGAAGCCGGCGACGAAGGTGGTGGCCGGGCGGTTGTAGACCTCCTCGGGCGCCGCCACCTGTTCGACCCGGCCGCGGTTCATCACCGCGATCCGGTCGCTCATCGTCAGCGCCTCCTCCTGGTCGTGGGTGACGTAGACGAAGGTGATGCCTACGTCGCGCTGGATCCGCTTCAGCTCCACCTGCAGTTCCTTGCGCAGCTTCAGGTCGAGCGCGCCCAGCGGCTCGTCGAGCAGCAGCACCTTGGGCAGGTTGACGAGCGCCCGCGCCAGGGCGACCCGCTGCTGCATGCCGCCGGAGAGCTGCGACGGGCGGCGGTTCGCCTCGGCGGCGAGGCCAACCCGCTCCAGCTCCGCCTTCACCCGTTCGGCGATCTCGTCCTTGCCGACCTTCTTCCGCTTCAGGCCGAAGGCGACGTTGGCCTCGACGCTGAGGTGGGGGAAGAGCGCGTAACTCTGGAAGACCGTGTTGGTCGGACGCCGGTGGGGCGGCAGCTGCGCCACGTCCTCGCCCTCGATCCGGATCTCGCCCTCGGTCGGCCGCTCGAAGCCGGCGATCATCCGCAGCGTCGTGGTCTTGCCGCAACCGCTCGGGCCGAGCAGCGTGAAGAACTCCCCCCTGCCCAGCTCCAAGCTCAGGTCGTCGACCGCGACCAGCCCCGCGAAGTGCTTGGTCACGCTTCGAAGCTCGACGCTGGCGGTCTCTCCGTGGGCATCCATCGGTGGTCTATAGGCCTCCTGTAGGTGCGGCTGCCTCTACCCGTATGTGCAGCTCTCTACCTGCGACGGTAAGCCTCCGCGGAGGGCGGCGCAAGGGGCGAATGTCCTAAAAGCACAGGAACCACTTGTACTTCGCGTACAAGTCAATCGCCAGTCCTTGACCCAAAGACCACTTGCGAATGTTGGTTTCTGGGTCTAGCTTTGTCCATAACGTCGTAATCCGAGGAGGAGGGCTACATGGCCACCGCGTCGCAGGCCCCAGCAGCAATCGATCTTCAGCAGCTGGCCCGGCAACACCTCTGGATGCACTTCTCGAGGATGGGTGCATACGGGCCGGACCACGAGGTCCCGATCATCACCCGGGCCGAGGGCTGCTATGTCTTCGACGAGCACGGCAAGCGCTACCTCGACGGCCTCTCCGGCCTCTTCTGCGTCAACGCCGGCCACGGCCGCACCGAGTACGGCGAGGCAGCCGCCCGCCAGGTCGAAGAGCTCGACTTCTACATCCTCTGGTCCTACGCCCACCCCAAGGCGATCGAACTGGCGGCGCGGATCGCCGCGCTCGCGCCCGGCGACCTCAACCGCGTCTTCTTCACCTCCGGCGGCTCGGAGGCGGTCGAGTCGGCGCTGAAGCTGGCCCGCAACTACCACCGTTTGCACGGCAAAGGGCAGAAGCACAAGGTGATCGCCCGCGAGGTCGCCTACCACGGCACCTCGCTGGGCGCGCTCTCGGCGACCGGGATCACCGATCTGCGCAGCCAGTTCGAGCCGCTCACCCCGGGCGGCTGCCACGTGCCCAACACCAACATCTACCGCTGGCCCGAGGACCGCGACCCGCTCTGGGCGGCCGACGCGATCGAGGAGCGGATCGTCTTCGAGGGGCCGGAGACGGTCGCCGCGGTGATCCTCGAGCCGGTCCAGAACGCCGGCGGCTGCTTCGTCCCGCCCGACGGCTACTTCCAGCGGGTGCGCGAGATCTGTGACCAGTACGACGTGCTGATGATTTCCGACGAGGTGATCTGCGCCTGGGGCCGCCTCGGCCACTACTTCGGCTGCGAACGCTTTGGCTATCAGCCGGACATGATCACCGTCGCCAAGGCCCTGACCTCGGCCTACGCGCCGATGGGCGGCGTCATCGCCTCCGACAAGGTGGCCGAGCCGTTCATGGAGGGCAACGTCTCCTTCGCCCACGGCTTCACCTTCGCCGGCCACCCGGTCGCCGCGGCGATCGCGATGGCCAACCTCGACGTCTACGAGCGCGAGGACCTCTGCGGCCACGTGCTGCGCAAGGAGGGCGAGTTCCGGCAGATGCTCGAGTCCCTGCACGACCTGCCGATCGTCGGCGACGTGCGCGGGGCGGGCTATTTCCACGCGGTCGAGCTGGTCAAGGACAAGGAAACGAAAGAGAGCTTCAACGACGAGGAGTCGGAGAAGCTGCTGCGCGGGTTCCTCTCCGGTGAGCTCTACAAGCGCGGGCTGATCTGCCGCGCCGACGACCGCGGCGACCCCGTGGTGCAGCTCTCGCCGCCTCTGATCGCCGACACCGAGCAGTTCGAAGAGATCCACGACGTGCTGCATACGGTGCTCGCCGAGGCCTGGGACCAGGTAGTCGGTTAGGGGCGAGAGTGCTCACTGTCCAGAGCCTGTTGGACGAGCTCGACCTCGAGCTGGCGGCCGGCGCGGGCGCGGCCGGCTCGCCGGTGCGCTGGGTGCACATCTCCGAGCTCGAGGACCCGACGCCGTGGCTCTCTGGCGGCGAGCTGATGCTGACGACCGGGATCCCGCTTGACAGCGCCGCCAAGCAGCGCGCCTTCATCCGCATTCTCGCCGACCGCAACCTCGCCGGGCTCGGGTTCGGGACCGGGTTCAACCACAAATCGCTGCCTAAGGCGCTGGTCGACGAGGCCGAGAAGCGCGAATTCCCGCTCTTCGAGGTGCCCTATTCCGTTCCATTCATTGCGATAACCGAGAAGGCGTTCGCCCGCCTGGTCAACGAGCAGTACGAGGTGCTGCAGCGGGGTATCGCGGTGCAGCGGCGGCTCGAGCGGCTGGTCTTGGAGGAGCGGGGGCTGGAGGAAATCGCCGCCACCGTCGCCTCCGCCGTCGGCGGCACGGTCGCCGTCCTCGACGGGCGCGGCGAGCGGCTGGCCGGTAAGGGCTTCCGCCGCCAGCTCTCGGCCGAGGCGATCGCGGCGATCCGCAAGGAGGCCTTGAGCCACGCCGGCGACGGCCATCCCTTCGTGCCCTCGCATCCAAACGTCGCCGGACGGGCGCTGGCCCACCCGGTGATCTCGCCGGGCGGCGGCCCGCCCCAAGCCTGGGTGGTGATCGTCCGCGATTCCGGCGGCCTCGGCGACTTTGAGCGGCTGATCCTGCAGCAGGCGGTAGCGGTGGTGGCGCTGGAGCTGATGCGCCGTCGGGTCGCGCGGGAGACCGAGCGGCGGCTGGCCGGCGACGTCCTCGCGGCGGCGCTCGGCGGCCGGATGGACCCGACCGAGCTGCGCCGCCGGCTCGAGCCCTTCGGGATCGGCGAGGAAGCCGCGGTGCTCGTCTTCCAGCTCGACGACCCGGGCGGCGCGGTCGGGCCGCTGGAAACGGCGCTCGCCGCCGACGCCTGCTCGGCGGTGGTCGCGCCACACACCGCCGGAGGCCGCGAATTGCTCTGCGCGGTGGTCGATTGCACCGACCGCGACCCGGTCGAGGTCGCGACCCCGGCGCGGCGCGACCTCGCCCCTGAGCGCGGCGGCGGGCGCGCCGCCG
>CAMLHB010000128.1 GCA_946479725.1 uncultured Actinomycetes bacterium
TGGGGCTTGCCGAGCCGCTCGTCGCTCCCGGTCACGTCGAGGATGTCGTCGACGATCTGGAAGAGCACGCCGAGCTCGCTCGCGAACCGGCGGTACGGAATTGTCTCAGGTTCGGGCAGGCCGGTGAGGGTGAGGACGACGCCGACGCTGGCGGCGATCAGCCGTCCGGTCTTGAGGCCGTGCAGCGTGCGCAGGCTCTCGGCGTCGCGCTCGGCGACGACCACGTCGAAGTACTGGCCGCCGACCATGCCGTCGACGCCGGTGGCGGCGCTCAGCTCGCGCAGCGCGGCCAGCACTCTCTCGGCCTCGCCCGGCTGCTCGCAGAAGAGGCGGATCGCCTCGGCGAAGAGGCCGTCGCCGGCGAGGATCGCGACGTCCTCGCCGAACTTGACGTGCGAGGTCGGCAGGCCCCGGCGCAGCTCGTCGTCGTCCATCGCCGGCAGGTCGTCGTGGATCAGCGAATAGGCGTGGATCAGCTCGATCGCACAGGCGACGGGGAGGAAGCGCTCGGGCCCGGCCCCGAAGGCGCGGGCGGTGGCCAGGGCGAGCACCGGGCGCACCCGCTTGCCGCCGGCGAGCAGCGAGTAGCGCATCGCCTCCTCGAGGCCGGCGGTCGAAGCGGCCGCCGAGAAGCTCAAGTCCTCGAGCGCGTCATCGACCAGGACGCGCAGGTCCTCGGGGTAGTTCATTTGAGTTGTTCCTTTTCGTTCCCATACCGCGATAAGGAACAGGCGAATGATCTCAATCGCTCGCTGCCTGCTGCCGCGCCTCGCGGTTGGCCTCCTCGACCGCCTCGGCCGAGAGGTCGGCGGCCTCCGCCGCCAGCTGGGCGGCGACCTCGTCGCCGATCTCCTCGGACTGCAGCTGCGCGGTGATCTCCCGCAGGCGCTCGGAGATCTCCCGCAGGCGGCTCATTTGGCGGGCTCCCGCTCGCGGGCCACCGCGCCGAGGATCCCGTTGACGAACTTCGGCGCCTCGGCCCCGCAGTACTCCTTGGCGATTTCGACCGCCTCGTTGATCGCCACCTCGGATGGCGTCTCGGTGAACTCCATCTCGTAGAGCGCGGTTCGAATCACGTTGATGTCCAGCGGCGCGATCCGATCCACCGTCCACCCCCTGGCGTGGGCGGCGATCACGTCGTCGAGCTCTTCCCGGTGGGTGTCGACTCCTTCGGCCAGCTCCCGAGTCAGCGGCCGCGCCTCGCCCAGCAGCTCCTCCAGCGGGCGCCCGGTCACGTCGCGCTGGTAGTTGGCGAAGACGGCGTCCCGCCGCTGGTCGGATCTGCGCATGGGGACATTGTTCCAGCGCCGGGAGGCGGCGCGCTCAGGCGCGGGAGATGTACTCGCCGCTGCGCGTGTCCACCCGGACCGATTCGCCCTCCTCGATGAACAGCGGCACCTGGACAACGACGCCGGACTCCAGCGTCGCCGGCTTGTTGCCACCGCCCGAGGCGGTGTCCCCTTTGAGCCCGGGATCGGTCTGGGTGACCTTCATCTCGATCGCGCTCGGCACCTGGACGTCGGAGGGCTGCTCGTCGACGAACAGCACGTCGACCTCGGAGTTCGGCAGCACCCACTGCATAGAGTCGCCGAGCTGGCCCTTGGGGATCTCGATCTGGTCGTAGTCCTGGGAGTCCATGAATACCGCCACGTCGCCCGAGTCATAGAGGTACTGCATCTTTTTCGATTCGGTCCGCACCGGGCGGAACTTCTCCCCCGCCCTGAAGGTTTTGTCGATCACCGAGCCGTCCTCGATCCGTCGCAGCTTGGTCCGCACGAAGGCGCCGCCCTTGCCCGGCTTGACGTGCTGGAACTCGATGATCTTCCAGATCTTGCCGTCGATCTCGATATGGGTGCCGTTCTTGAACTGGTTAGTCGAAATAGTCACGGCGGCGAATCCTAGACAAGGATTGGATCCGTCATCGATGACACGATTAGACCATGTCTCGTAATCAATCCATCGGGCTCTTGTCTTTTCTCGCCCTCCTCCTTACCTTGCTGGCGACGATCGGCCCAGCGGCCGAAGCCACGTCCGATGGATTCAAGTTCCTCTGGCCTATTGGAGTGGTTGGGCTCCTTGCGGCTTCCTGCCTTGTGGAGGCCTTCTTTATCTGGCGTCTATCGAGGCCAACATCCCGGGAGTCGCCAGAACATGAGGGGACTCGTGCGCGACGCGAGGCTGCGCATAACACGATTCTTTCGACGAGCGAGGCTTACATCAACGCAAATCGCGCGGGCGACGATATGTACGACCCGAACGTCTACTCACCGGACCTGGAAGCCGCGGAAGCCGCGAGACATTCGGCCAATGCAGCGTTCGTCGCTGCGCGGCACCAGATCGAGCAACACGGCGCCAACCCTGTTTTTGAAGCCACCTTGTCGCTTGAGAATGCTGTCAACGAAGGCGATTACGACAAAGCGGCAGATATTCGCCGCCACCAACTCGTGCCGGCTGTGCGCCGGGACATGGAAAAAGCAACGGCAGCTATTTCCTAGGACTTCGTCGCGAGGCGACTGACCGCTTCCTCGGGGTCGCGGAAGACCTCGCCGCGGACGAAGCGGCCGTCGCCGATGTCCCAGATCCAGGCGACCGGCATGTCGCGGATGCCGAGCTGGCGACTGCGAGCGTAGACGCGGCCACGCACCAGCAGCGAGGCGCCGTCGTGGCTCTCGACCACCTTGGGGGTGATCAGCAGCTCGTCCCAGGCGCGCTCGACGTCGAGGAGGTACTCGTGCAGGCCCTCGGGGCCGGTGTAGGGGGCCTCGCGGCCGAGCTGCTCGGCGGTGCCGATCGGGAAGAAGGCCATCTTCTCGTCGCAGACGGCGACGATCTCCTCGCCGTCGCGGCGGTTGAAGGCGTTGTAGAGGCGCTCGACCAGCTCGACCTCGGCCTCCGGGGCGGGGGCGACGTCGGCGGAGGCGGCGGCGACGGCGGCGATCGCGGCGTCGTCGTCCAGCTCGCCGCCGGTGAACTCGTGCAGGGCCCCCTCGATCAGCTGCGCCCCGAGCGCCGGGCTGCTGACCCCTGCAAGGACCTCGCGCAGGCGCTCCTCACCGAAGCGGCCTCCGGCGCCCGTGGCGTCGGTGACCCCGTCGGTGACGACCACCAGCTGCTGGTTGCGGGTGACGGCGGTCGCCTCCATCGTCCAGGCCTCGTCGGGGAAGGCCCCGAGGACCGGCGCCGGCCGGCAGGCCTCGCTGACCGAGTCGCCGTCGATCAACAGCGGCGGCGGGTGCCCGGCGACGGCGAGGCGAACCGGGTCGCGCGGATCTTCGGACACCGTCAGCGCCGCAACGCTGCAGAGGGCGGTGCCCCTGCGGGCAAGCAGCTCGCGGTTGAGGGTCCGCAGAGCCACGACGGGGTCGCCGGTGATCGCGGCGGCGGTGCGCAGCGTGTAGCGGGCATGGGCGGTGACGGCCGCCGCCTGAGCGCCCCGGCCGGTGACGTCGCCGATCACGACCATCCAGCCGCCGGAGATGCGGAAGGCGTCGTAGAAATCGCCGCCGATCTCGTTCTCGGCCCCGGCCGGTCGGTACATCGCCGCCACCGACCAACCGGGGATGTGGGGCAGCGGCGGCGGCAGCAGGCCCCGCTGGAGGGTCTCGGCGATCTCCGCCCGTTCGCGCTCGCTGCGGGCCAGATTGGAGAAGAGGCCGGCGTTGTCGAGGGCGAGCGCGACGCGGCCGGCGAGGACGCTGACGAAGCGGACGTCGGCCTGGGTGAAGCGCCGTTCGGAGTGGCCCACCCCGACGGTCAGCATCCCGGTCGGCCTGCCGCGAGCCCGCATCTCCACCGTCACCCCCGAGCGGATCCGCATGGCCTTGAGGAACTGGAAGTCCTCCTCGTCGGCGGAGACGTCGCGGAGGTCGGCCTCGTCGACGTACTCGAAGAAGCGCGGCTCGACCCGGGCATGGGTGGCAGCGCTCGCCATCCGCTCCTGCAGCGCCGGGGTGCGGTTGGCGAGGCCCTCTTCGTCGGCCTCCGCATTCGGGCCGCTGGCCCGGGCGACCGCTCGTCGCACCCGGCCCTCCTCGATCAGGTCGATCGCGCAGAAGTCGCCGAGCTCGGGGACGAGGATGTCGCCGATCGCGTTCAGCGTCTCCTGCAGCGAGTTCCCCTCGTCGACGACGTGGGCGATGTCGTCGAGGATCTGGAAGCGGCGGTTCATCCGCCGCACCTGAACGGCGGCCAGCGCGGTGAAGACCGCGGTCACCACCACCATGACCAGGGCGATGGCCGTGAAGGAGATCATTCGCCGCCGGTGCTGGTGGTGAGGCTGGAGGCGGCGCCGCCGCTGAGGACGCGACGCACCAGCGATGGGGAGAGGATGCGGGCGATCGCCGCCAGCGAGTAGGGACGCGGCACGTAGCGCTCGGCCTTGCCGCCGGGGCCGGCCTCGAAGATCGCCTCGGCGACCTTCTCGGGCTCGGAGACGATCCAGCGGGTCAGCGCTTTTTCGCGCAGCTCGGTCGCCGGGAAGCCCTCGGTACGGACGAAGCCGGGCAGGACCATGCCGACGTGGACGCCGTTCGCCTTCTCCTCCGCGTAGAGGGCGTCGGTCCAGCCGATCAGCGCGAACTTGCTGGCCGAGTAGGCGCCGCTGCGGGCGCGGGCGACGCGTCCGGCGGTGCTGGCGACGTTGACGAGCGCGCTCGGCGCGCTGGCGCGGAGCAGCGGCAGCAGCGCCTCGCTGAGCCGGACGACGGCGTCGAAGTTCAGCTCCATGTGGCGGTGGACGTTGGCGTAGCCGCCCTCCTCGAAGCTGCCGCGCCAGGCGGCTCCGGCGTTGTTGACGAGCAGGTGGAGGCGGCCGCCGTGCTCGGCCTCGAGGTGCTCGCGGACGCGCGCCGGCGCGTCATCGTCGGTGAGGTCGACGGCGACGCAGGTGGTGCGGCAGGGCAGCGACCCGGCCAGCGCGCGCAGCAGCTCCTCGCGGCGGGCGACCAGAACCAGCTCCGTTTCCGGCTCGCGGGCGAGCCTGATCGCGGTCGCCTCCCCGATCCCCGTCGACGCTCCCGTGACGACTGCGACTCCCATCAACCGAACCATATTGCGAGGATTGCCGCCATGGAGGGAGGCACCCATCACCCGCGATTCAGCGCCGCCCGCCGCGAAGACGAGCGGGTGACTCCGCTGGAGCTCTTCTTCGACCTCGTCTTCGTCCTCGCGATTACCCAGTGCACGGCGCTGATGTCGCACGACCAGACCTGGTCTGGCCTGGCCCAGGGGCTGCTGATCCTCGGCGTTCTCTGGTGGGCCTGGGTCGGCTACTCCTGGCTGACCAGCGTCATCGACCCCGAGGCCGGGGCGGTTCGCCTCATCATCTTCGCGGCGATGGCGGCGATGCTGATCGTCTCGCTCGCCGTTCAGGAGGCCTTCGGCAACCTCGCCCTCACCTTCGCCCTCGGGATCGGCTTCTACCGCAGCGCCCACATCTTCCTCTTCTGGCTCGCCGGCGCCGATGACCAGGATCTGCGCCGTTCGGTGATCGGGCTCGCCGTCAGCACCGCGGTCGCGGTCGGGATCCTCGTCCTCGCCTCCTTCTTCGACGGCCTCGCCCAGGGCGCCCTCTGGGCGCTGGCAATCTTCCTCGACATGGCCGGCCCCTACTTCTTCGGCGCCGAAGGCTGGAAGCTCGTCCCCGGTCACTTCGCCGAGCGTCACGGCCTGATCGTGATCATCGCCCTCGGCGAGAGCATCGTCGCGATCGGCATCGGCGCCTCCGGAGCCCTCGACCTCGGGATCGGCGCCGCCGCCGTACTCGGGATCTTCCTCGCGGCGGCGCTCTGGTGGACCTACTTCGACGTTGTCGCGCTGATCTCGGCCCGGCGGCTGGGCGAAGCCGAGGCGGGACGGGTGCAGAACGAGCTCGCCCGCGACTCCTACTCCTACATCCACCTGCTGATGGTCGCCGGCATCGTCCTCATCGCCTTCGGGATGAAGGTTACGATCGGCCACCGCGACGAAAACCTGCACGACGTCCCCGCCTTCGCCCTGCTCGGCGGCCTCGCGATCTATCTGCTCGGCCTGGTCGCCTTCCGCTGGCGCCACGTCCACAGCCTCAACCGCCACCGCCTCGGGCTGGCGATCGTCCTCCTCTTCCTGATCCCGGTCGCAACCGCGGTGCCGGCCCTGACCTCAATCGCGATCGCCGTCGTCCTGCTCTGGGCGATGATCGTCTACGAGCACCGCGGCTACGGACCCCGCCGCGAGGAGCTCCGCCGCGAAGCAAGCGCCGGCTCCGGTTAGGCATACTCCCCGGACCTTTTGAGCACTCCAGTCCTTCTAGATGAACTGCTGCGCGCCAAGGCCCCCTCGGGATACGAGGGACCTGCGGCCGAGGTCTGGCGTGGGGCCGCCTCCTTCGCCGAGGTGACAACCGACGGCATCGGCTCGTCGATTGCCCGGGTCGGCGAGGCCTCGCCGCTGCTGGCCGTCGTCGGCCACATTGACGAGATCGGGCTGATCGTCACCCACGTCGACGAGAAGGGCTTCCTCTGGTTCGCCCCGGTCGGCGGCTGGGACCCGCAGATCCTCGTCGGCCAGCGGGTCGAGGTGCGCGGCAGGGACGGCGCCGTCCCCGGCGTCGCCGGCCGTAAGCCGATCCACCTGCTCGAGGCCGACCAGCGCAAGAAGGTGGTCGAGCTGAAGGGCATGCACATCGACATCGGCGCCGCCGACCGCGAGGAGGCCGAGGCCCTGGTCCGAGTCGGCGACCCGGTGGTGATCGCCGCCGATCCGATGCCGGTCGCCGGCGACCGCCTCGTCTCGCGGGCGATGGACAACCGCCTCGGCGCCTACGTCGCGCTGGAGAGCCTGCGCCGCTGTGCCGAGGGTGACGGCCCCGGCGGTTCCTTCGCC
>CAMLHB010000129.1 GCA_946479725.1 uncultured Actinomycetes bacterium
GCTGCGCTTCGACCCGTTCGCCATGCTGCCGTTCTGCGGCTACAACATGGCCGACTACTTCGCCCACTGGCTGAAGATCGGCCAGCGCGAGGGTGCCCAGCTGCCGCGCGTCTTCTACGTCAACTGGTTCCGCAAAGACGCCGACGGCAAGTTCCTCTGGCCCGGCTTCGGCGAGAACAGCCGCGTCCTCGAGTGGGTCTTCCGCCGCTGCGAGGGTGAAGCCGAGGCGGTCGAGACCCCGGTCGGGCTGCTGCCGGCCGAGGGCGAGATCAACACCGAGGGGCTCGAGATCTCCGAGGAGGCGATGAAGGAGCTGCTCAGCGTCGACCTCGATCTCGTCAAGGAGCAGCTGCCGCAGCTGAAAGCGCACCTGGCCGAGTTCGGCGACAAGCTGCCGGCCGAGGTCGCCGCGCAGCTCGAGGCGCTCGAACAGCGCCTCGGCTAGCGCGGCTTAGAGCTGTGAGGCCGGGGCGCCCAGCCGGCGCTCCGGCCGCCTGCATGCAGGGCTATCGAAGTGCCGGGCGAAAGCCGACCATAAGCTTTCATGATGTCGGCTCGGCGTACTAAACCGGAGAGAACCTCCGACGGCCTCTCGCTGCCGCTGATCTCGCTGCTCGCTGCACTCGGGTTGCTGCTCGTCTCGGTCGCCAACGCGCTCAGCCGGGCGACCGTGACCGAGACCACGCTGCTCTACTGGGCCGGGCTGCTGCTGATCGCCCTGCCGATCTTCTACAAGCTGAGCTCGAAGGAGCCGAGCTACCGGCAGCGGTTCTTCCTCGTCCTGCTGCTCGGGCTGGCCCTCTACGGGGTCAAGGTGGTGCACGACGGCATCTACTTCACCTTCACCGACGAGTTCGTGCACGCCTACAACGCGGAGAGCATCGCCCGCCACCACCACCTCTACTACTTCAACTCGATCATCCCGACGACGGCCCACTATCCCGGGCTGGAGGGCGCGACCTCGGCGCTGATGATGCTGACCGGGATGTCGAGCTACGGGGCGGGCACGATCCTCGTCGGCGCCGCCCGTCTCACCTTCATGGCGGCGCTCTTCTTCCTTTTCGCCCGCCTCAGCGGTTCGGCCCGGGGCGCCGGCCTCGGCGTCGCGATCTATGCGGGCAGCTCCAACTTCCTCTACTGGGGGGCCCAGTTCTCCTACGAGTCGCTGGCGCTGCCGCTGATGGTGGTCGTCCTGATGGCCTTCGCCGAACGGGAGGCCGGCCCACGCGAGCGACGCACGTCGTGGACGCTGCTGATCGTGCTGGGGATCCTCGCGATCACGATCACCCATCACCTCACCTCGTACGGCCTCGCCCTGATCTTCATCGCGCTCGCGGTCATGTACCGGGTGATGAAGATCGAGCGCCCGAACCCCTGGCCGCTTGCCCTCCTGGCAACCGGCGCGGCGGTCGGGTGGCTGCTGATCGCCGCCCGGCAGACGGTCAGCTACCTCTTTCCCGTCCTCGGTGACGCCGTCGAAGCGATCTGGAACACCGCCTCCGGCGAGTCGGCGCCGCGGACTCTCTTCCACCAGTCCTCCGACACCGCCGAACAGGTCGGGGCGACGCCCCTGCTGGCCCGCGGGCTGGCGCTGCTCGCGGTGCTGATCCTGCTCGCGGCGATGATCGCCGGGATCCGGCAGGCCTGGCGCCGTCACCGGAACCAGCCCCTGGCCCTGCTCTTCATGGCCGCGGCAGTCGTCTTCTTCGGGGCGCTCGGGCTGCGCTTCGCCCCGGCGGCCTGGGAGACCGGCAACCGGGCGGGCGAGTTCCTCTTCATCGGCCTCGCCTTCGTCGGCATCTACGGGGCGGCGGAGCTGTTGCGCTCCGGCCCCAAGCTGCAGCGGCGCCGGCTGCTCTTCACGGCCGCGCTCGGCGTCGTCCTCTTCGGCGGCGTCATCTCCGGCTGGCCCTGGGACGTGCAGACGGCGCGGCCGTTGCAGGCGACCGCCGACGGCAACGAGATCGACTCCGAATCCCTGGCTCTGGCCAAGTTCGCCGGGCAGAGGCTCGACGGCAGCCGCTTCGCCGCCCCCGAAGCGGAGGCGCGCACGCTGGTCAATCCCGGCGGTCAGATCGCTTTCGCCGGGCAGGGGCCGGACATCGAGGACATCGTCAACACCGAGGCCTTCCAGGACTGGCAGTTCGCGGTCCTGGCGAAGAACCACCTGCCCTACGTGGTCGCCGACCGCCGGCTCGCCTCCGGCGACTCGATTCGCGGCTACTACTTCACCGTGCCGGGCCGCTACAACGATGGGCTGCGGGAAAAGGGCGTCGTCCACAAGTTCTCGCAGCTGCCGGTGGCGCGGGTCTGGGACGGCGGCCGCGTCGTCCTCTATGACCTCGAGGACCGGCCGTGAGGGGGCATCGGGACCTGACCATCGCCGTGGCCGCCGCCGTGCTCTGCTCCCTGGTCGCGGCCCTCGTCCCGGTGGAGATCATCCGGGTGATCGCGGCGCTGCCGCTGACCCTCTACCTCCCCGGCTTCGCCCTCGTCGCCGCCAGTTTCGACGGCGGGGACCTGGCGCCGCTGAAACGGCTGACCATCGAGGTGGGGGCCAGCCTGATCCTGCTGGTCCTCTCGGCCTTCCTGCTCAACATCTTTCCCTTCGGGTTGACGACCGCCAGTTGGGCGGTTCTCCTTGTCCTGCTCGTAATCGCCGGCTGCATCGGCGCGGCCCGGCGTCGCGGTCCGGCCCAGCGCTCCCCACGACCTCTGTTCGCCTCTCTCGCGCGGCCTTCGACCCGCAGTGCCGTTCTGGTCGGAGCGGCGATCGTGATCGGCGCCGCCGCTGTCGCGCTCGCCCAGAAGCCGCTGCCGGCGAAGCACGCCGCCGGCTACACGGCCCTCTGGATGCTGCCCACCAATGCCGAAGAAGACGCCGTGGTGGTCGGGGTCCAGAGCAACCAGCAGGACGCCGCCGCCTACAGGCTTCGCGTCAGCGTCGACGGGGGCAGCCGGTCGCACACGTACCGGGTCAAGCTCGACCCGGGTGAGGAAAGGACCTTTGAAGTCGCGACTCCCCACGGCTCCGGCGCCAGCACGCACGTGGTCGCCTCGCTCTATTGCGCCGGGCGGCCCGACGAGCTCTTCCGGCGGGTGACGCGCTGGCTACCGAGGCAGCCGAGCTTCCCTTGAGCACCCCCGCCGTCGACGTAGTCGTCACCAACCACGACTACGCCCGCTTCCTTCCCGAGGCAATCGAGAGCGCTTGCGCGCAGACCCACCCGGGCGTCCACGTCGTCGTCGTCGACGACGGCTCGAGCGACGACTCCCGCGAGGTGCTGGGCCGCTACGAGGACCGGGTCGAGGTGGTGTTGAAGGAGCGGGGCGGACAGGCCTCGGCGCTGAACGCCGGGCTGGAGCGCTGCCGCGGCGAGGTGCTGCTGGTGCTCGACGCCGACGACGTCCTCCGCCCGCAGGCGGCCGAACGGGTCGCCGGCGCCTTCGCCGCCGACCCGGCGCTGACGAAGGTCCAGTTCCCGATGGAGATCGTCGACGCGGCGGGAAACCCGACCGGCGAGGTCAAGCCGGGCGGGCATCTGCGGCCGCCGGTCGGGGACCAGCGGCGGGCCGAGCTCGCCTTCCCCTTCGACCTGCCCTGGCTGCCGGGCGGCGGCACCGGCTTTCGCACCGAAGCGGTGCGGCGGATTCTGCCGATCCCCGCCGCCGACTACCCGCGCAGCGGCGCCGACTGGTACCTCGTCCACCTCACCGCGCTGCTGGGCGAGGCGGCGCTGCTCGACGAGGTCTGCGCCTCCTACCGCGTCCACGGCGGCAACGCCTACGAACTGGAGGCCGACCGCATCGACCTCGACCACGTGCGCGAGGCGATCGGCTTCGCCGGCGCCACCACCCGCTCGCTGGAAGCGCTCGCCGACGAGCTGGGGCTCGACCGGCCGCAGCGCATCCTCTCCTACTCCGACCTCGCCAACCGGCTCGTCTCGCTGCGGCTGGAGCCGGGGCGCCACCCGGTCGCCGGCGAGCGCCGCGGCGCCCTCTTCGTCGACGCCCTCCTCGCCGTCCGCCGCCGCTTCGACGTCTCCTCGCCGATGAAGGCGGTGCTGGTCCTCTGGTTCGCGCTGGAGGCGCTCGTCCCGCGGCGGCTGGCCCGGCCGCTGGCCGAGTTGTTTCTCTTTCCCGGCAGCCGCGCCGGCGTCAACCGGCTACTGGGAAGATTCCAGCGCTGACCCCATGCGGATCCTGATCGCCACCGATCACTACCCGCCGTTCATCGGCGGCGCCCACCGCCAGGCCCGGCTGATCGCGGCCGGGATGGCCGAGCGCGGCCACGACGTCGCCGTCGCCACCACCTGGCACGGCGGCCTGCCGCCGCTCGACTGGGAAGACCACGTCACCGTCCACCGCCTGCGCCAGGTGCGGACCGCCTTCCGTTCGCTGATCCGCGACGAGGAGCAGCGCCACCAACCGCCCTTCCCCGACCCGGTGACGATCGCCGGCCTGCGCAAGCTGATCTCCGGCTTCGAACCGGACGTCATTCACGCCTACGGCTGGCTCGCCTTCTCGGTTGCGGTCGCGCTCGGGCGCCGCCGCATCCCGATGCTGGTCTCGGCCCGCGACTACGGCTATTTCTGCGCCAACCGGACGCTGCTGCGCAAGGGTGAGCCCTGCTCGGGACCGGCGCCGCTGAAGTGCGCCAGCTGCGCCAGCGACTACTACAGCGGCGTCCCCAAGGGGCTCGCCGCGACCGCCGGCGTCTACCTCTGCCGGCCGTTGCTGGCGCGGAAGATGACCGGCCTGCACAGCGTCAGCACCTTTGTCCACGACGTCACCACCCGCTACGTCTTCGGCCCGGGCGGGGCGCCGGAGGACCTGGTCCAGGTGACGATCCCGAGCTTCCAGGACGTAGCGCCCGACCAGGAGGTCGACAGCGCCGACCCGGCGATCGCCCCCTACCTGGAGCGGCTGCCGGGCGAGCCGTTCGTCCTCTACGTCGGCGCCTTCCGCCGGGTCAAGGGGCTGGAAACGCTCTTCGACGCCTACCGGCAACTGGAGTCGCCACCGCCGCTGGTCCTGATGGGGACCTTCGAGCGCGACTCCCCACAGCCGTTCCCGGAGGAGGCGGTCGTCCTCACCGACGTCCCCCACCAAGCGGTGATGGCCGCCTGGGACCGGGCGATGTTCGGGGTGATGCCGTCGCTGTGGCCGGAGCCCTTCGGCGCCACGGTGGCGGAGGCGATGAATCGCGGCAAGCCGGTGATCGGGACCACGCTTGGAGGCCACGTCGACATGATCGGCGCGGACGCGGGACTGCTGGTGCCGCAGGGCGACGTCGGGGCGCTGGCCGCGGCGATGCGGGACCTGATCGAGAACGCCGAGCGACGCGAGCGCTTCGGGGCGGCGGCGAGCGCGCGTGCGCGATCGTTTGCGGCGACGGCGGTGATCCCGCGCTTCGAGCAGGCCTACCGCGACGTGCTCGCCTCCGGATGAGGATCCTCCTCGCCGTCCCGGTGCCGCCGCAGGCGGACGGGGGAGGGGCGATCCCGGTCCTGCTCGACGCCGAGCTGCGGGGGCTGCGGGAGCTGCACGAGGTGACGCTGGTGACCGCGCTCGGCGACGAGCCGGGGGAAGCGGAGGCGGTGGCGCGGCTGCGGGAGGCGGGCGAGGTCCTTGTCGCCGACCGCCGCCGGCCGCCGCCGGGCGGGCGCCGGCGCCGGCGGCAGCTGCGGATGGCGGGCGCTTGGGCGCGCGGGGGCTGGCCCTGGCGGACCGTCTGGTACGCCGACCCGGGGATCCAGCGGATCCTCGACCGGCTCGGCGCCGAGCGCGAGTTCGACGTGGTCGCGGTCGAGGACAGCGCGATGTCGGTCTTCCGCTATCCCGCCGGAGTCCCGACCGTCTTCACCCACCACGAGGTGCTGCGGCCGCGCCCGGTCGACTGGAGCCCGGGGGCGCCGCGACGCTGGCCGGGCTGGGCCTTCGGCGAGCTCGACTGGCGCCGCTGGTGCGGCTTCCAGCGGCGCGCCTGGGAGCGCTTCGACCTCGTTCAGGTCTTCAGCCGCCGCGACGCCGAGGCGATCGCCGAGCTCGCCCCCGAGGCGGCGCCGCGGGTGCGGGTCGACCCCTTCGGGATGGTGCTGCCGCCGGCGAGCGACCGGGCCCGCGAGGAGCCCGGGACGATCCTCTTCGTCGGCGCCTTCCACCACCCGCCCAACCGCGACGCGGCGATCTGGCTCGCCCGTGAGATCCTGCCGGCGGTGCTCGAGCGCGTCCCGGCGGCGCGGCTGCGGATCGTCGGCAGCGCCCCCCCTGCCGAGGTCCTGGCGCTGGCCGGCGAGCGGGTCGAGGTGGTCGCCAACGCCCCCAGCGTCCGTCCCCACACCGAGGCGGCGGCGGTGGTGATGGCGCCGGTGCGGACCGGCGGCGGCATGCGGATGAAGGTGCTGGCGGCGATGGCCGCCGGCAAGGCGGTGGTGACCACCCCGCGCGGGACCGAGGGCTACACCGGGTTCGACGAGGAGCCGCCGCTGGCGGTGGGCGGGAGCGCGGCGGAGATCGCCGCGGCGACGGCGGCGCTGCTGGAGGACGAGGCCGCCCGGCGCAGGCTGGGGGAGAGGGCGCGGGCGTTCGCCGAGCGCCACCACAGCCCCGAGGCCTGGGCGCGGCGGCAGACCGCCGTCTTCGAGGAGGCGATCGCGATGCGACGAAGGGGTCCCGATGGCTGAGGGCCCCGGCGTCAGCGTCGTGATCCCGACCCACCAGCGCCGCGAGGCGCTGCGGCAGGTGCTGGAGTCGCTGGCGGCGCAGACGCTCGACCACGGCGAGTACGAGGTCGTGGTCGCGGACGACGGCTCGACCGACGGCACGATCGAGATGCTCGACGCCTGGCAGTGGCCGCT
>CAMLHB010000130.1 GCA_946479725.1 uncultured Actinomycetes bacterium
CTCAGGGACGGTCGAGACGTAGACCTTGCCTTCGTTGACCCCGGGTGACATGTCGATCGCGCCTTCGAGGTCGACGTTCCATTCCTCCTTACCCGTTTCCTGATTGAGGGCGAAGGCTTCCGAGGAGGTGGTCCCGTAGACGTGACCGTCGGCGACGGCGAGGCCGTTGGGGCCGTGGCTCGGCGATTCGTACTTCTTCGACCAGAGGACGTCGCCGCTGGCGAGGTCGATCGCCTGGACGTTGGATTCGAGGTCCTGCGAGTAGATCACCCCGTTTGCGATCACCGGGGTAGAGGCGTAGCTGCCGTAGACGCCGACCCCGTTGATCGGGTTCGACCAGACTTCTTCCAGTTCGGAGACGTTCTGGCTGTCGATTTTGCTGTCGGCGGCAAGGCGGGCGCTGCCCGGTTCGAGGTTGGAAAGGGCGTCGCCGGTGAAGTTGGCTTCGCCCGAGGACGAGGATTCTCCCGAGGAACCGCACCCCACCAGCAACGCTCCCACGGCGACGAGCGCCGCGAGCAGCGGCAACCTCCAGAACCTAGACGGCATCGACATCCCACGTCCTCCCTAGTCGAGTAATAAGGATTTGTCTTCTATCGTTTCAGAAATCCCTGCAAAGTGGACACCAAGTTCACTCAGCAGCGGTTGCAACACACGATTGGCGAGCAGCCCGAGGCTGCCGAGGTTGGCGAAGCCGGGGCCCTGCTTGAGGCCGCCGAGGCCGGGGATGTGCAGGCGCGGCCGCACTCCCTCCAGTTCGAGGCCACGGCCGATCGGGACCTCGGTCTTCGGCGGGCCGTCCCAGAGCGGGCCGCACTGTTCTTCGACCTCGTCGCGGACCGCGTCGGGGAAGAGCCCCCGCAGCTGCCGCAGCAGGTCGAAGCCGGTGCAGTTGATGACGAAGTCGTAGCGCTGGGAGCGCTCCCCTGCGGAGGGGCTGTCGAATTCGAGCACCGCCCCCTCGCCGTCCTCGGCGAGCGAGACGTGCATCGCCCGGCCGGTGACGAAGGAGAGGTGATCGTCGTCGGCGATCCGCTCCAGCACGCTGGCGTCGAAGACACCGCGGTCGCAGTGCTTGACGAAGTCCCGCCGGGTCTCGATCTCGAGGTGTTCCCAGTCGACGTTGTCGGGGTCGGCGAAGACGCGGTTCTCGAGGAAGCTCTCGCCGCGACTGAGCGGCAGGGTCGGCGTATAGATGGTCAGCCGCGCAGCCGGGCGCAGCGCCCGCAGGAAGACGAGGGCGCTGAGCGCGCTCTCGCCGCCGCCGACGATCGCGATCTCCACATCCTCGTCCTCCGGCACCCGGGCGAATTCCTCGCGCCGGCTGTCGCAGTGGAAGACGCGGGACTCGACCTCCGGGTCGTGGGGAAAGTGGCGGTGGACGCCGGGGCCGGTGAGGACGAGGACGCGGCCGCGGTGGAACTCGGGGTCCTCGGGACGCCCGCGCTCGGCCACCTCGACCTGCCAGCTCTCGTGCCCGTCGGCGACCGCGACCTCGGTCACCCGGCCGTCGTAGATGCTGATTCCGTTGGTCGCCCGTCCCAGCACCCAGCCCAGGTACTCGCCGTAGTCCTGGTGCATCACCGAGGGCGAACCGGAGTTGACCCAGGCGGCGTATTCGTGCCGTTCCATCGCAAAGCGCTGCCAGGTCAGCGGCAGCAGCGCCGCGTCGATCTCGTCGCCGACCTCGCCGAACTGGCGGCTGCTCTGGTACGGGAAGCCGATGTCCTTGATCGGCGGGATCGCCAGCGGCTCCTCGCCGGAGGTCATCCCGTTGCGGCCGAGCCAGGAGGCCGCCGGCTCGGTTTTCTCGATCACGGTCATCGAGATCTCGGCCAGCCCGAGGGTATTGATCGTGTGCACCTTGGCGGCCAGCGCGGCGGCCTTGGCGCCGGCGCCGACGACGAGGATGTCGCTCTCGCTCATCTCCCCCACCTCAGACCGGCGCCAGCGGCCGCGGTCCGGCCAGCTCGGTTTCCCTCGGTTCCGCGATCACCATCCCCTTCTGGTCGGGGGCGAAGGAGATCGCGCTTTTGCGGGCCCGCTCGGCGTCGTTCTCGACCGCGCGCAGCTCAGTCGTCTCCAGCACGATCCGCAGTACCCGCTTCATCTCCATTTCCGCGTAGCTGGCGGCGAGACAGCGGCGGACGCCGCCGCCGAAGGGGATCCAGGTGTAGGTGCCCGGCTGCCTGCCGAGGAAGCGCTCGGGGAGGAAGCGGTGGGCTTCGGGGTAGTGGCGCTCGTCGCGGTGGATCAGGTGGATGCAGGGCGCGACCGTCGTCCCCGCCGGCAGGTCGTAACCGCCGAGGCGCATCGGCTCCAGCAGGTTGCGGACGACGACGGGGACCGGCGGGCGCAGCCGCAGCGTCTCCTTGACGACCGCGTCGAGATATTCTCCATCGCCACCGAGGACGTCCTCGCGCAGCCGCTCCAGCTTGTCGGGGTGGCGCAGCAGCCGCTCGAAGGTCCAGGCGAGGGTGCTCGAGGTCGGCCCGTCGGAGAGCAGAGTCACAAGTTCGTCGCGCAGATCCTGGTCGGAGAGCGGCGAGCCGTCCTCATACTGGGCGCGGACCAGCATCGAGACGACGCCCATCGAACCCCCCTCGGGGTCGGCCTTGCGCCGCCGCACCTCCTCCATCACCGCCTCCTCGACCGCGCCCATCGCCTCGCGGTAGCCGCGGCTGCGCACCACCCACCCCGGCCCGAGGAAGGCGAGCATCGCCAGGTTGCGCGGTTCGTTCATCCAGGTGGTGAGGCCGCGGAGGCGCTCGCGCAGCGGCTGCAGGCGCGGCGATTTCGAGTCGGGGCCGAAAACCGCGCGCATCACCACGTCGAGGGTGATGTCCTGCATCCGCGGCCAGAGCGCGAACGGCTTCCCCACCGGCCAGCGCCCGATCTCCTCCCGCGCCACCGTCCCCATCATCTCCGCATCGGCCTGGACCGCCTGGCCGTGGAAGGAAGGCAGCATCAGCTTGCGGCGGGTCATGTGCTCGGGTTCTTCCAGCAGCATCACCGAGCGCGGCCCGAGCAGCGGCCCCAGCAGCGGGTTGGCGACGTCGACCCCGACCGCGCGGCCGGCGGTGAAGACCTTTTTCACGTCGTCGGGGTCGGCGAGAATCACCCAGTCGCCGTAGTGGCGGATCCGCAGCGTGAAGGTGTCGCCGTAGCGGCGGTGGCACTTCTCCAGCCAGGGCAGCGGACGCTGCGTCCAGCCGACGGCCTGCAGGGCGCGGGGCAGCGTCGGCCCGGGCGGCAGCGCGCTCACGCGGCGTCCCTCCCGTTCCGCGCCGCCAGCTCGTCCATCAGCTCGTCCTCGAGCCGGCAGGTGGTGCCGATCAGCAGCTCGAAGAGCTCGCCGCTGAACTCGGGCGGCAGATCGTGTTCGGCGCCGCGGGCAAGGTAGCGCTCCCGCACCAGCTTCACCCGGTCGGGCTGCATCATCGGGATCTTGTGCTCGCTCTTGTAGACCGCGACTTCGCGGCAGATCTGCAGGCGCTCGCCGAACAGCTTCGCGATCGCGTCGTCGATCTCGTCGAGCCGGCGGCGGTAGGCCTCGAGCCCCTCGGCGCTCATCGTCCCTCTCCTCCCAGGAGGCCGCGGGCGAAGGCGTGGCTGCAGGCGGCGAGCTCGTCGAGCGCGTAGCCGCCCTCCTGGATCACGCAGACCGGCAGGCCCGAGCGCGCCAGCAGGCGGCCGATCTCGGCGAAGATCTCCGGCCGGAAGCTCCAGCCGCCGTGCGGGTCGCCGGCGACGGTGTCGTAGCCGAGCGAGACGACGAGGGCACGGGCGATCTCCGAGAGGTCGTGGATCGAGTGCGCGACCTCGCGCAGGTAGAGGTCTTCGTCGGGGCTCTCGGCGAAGGCGACGGCGCGTTCGCCGGCCAGCCGCGGCAGCGGCGTCCCCGGCGGCAGGTTGGTGACCGGCGCCGCGTGCAGCGAGTGCAGGGCGGCGACCGGGCCCATCCGCTCGACCAGGGCCGAGGTCCCGTTCGGGTAGTGGAGGTCGAGGTCGACGATCCCGACCGGCTTCAGGCCACCGTCGCAGAGTCGGCGCACCGCCGCGACGGCGTTGTTGAGGTAGCAGTAGCCGGCGTGGAAGGCAGGGCCGGCGTGATGGCCGGGCGGGCGGCAGACCGCGTAGGTGAAGCGGGCGCCATCGAGCAGTCGCTCGGCGGCGGTGACAGAAGTGCGGATGCCCTCCAAAGCCGCGGCGACGAGCGCCTTGTTGACCGGGATGTCGGGCTCGAGCCCGGGCGGGGCGAAGTCCGGCATCACCACCGGCTCCTCGCTGGAGATCTCGGCCAGCGCCCGCAGGTAATCGGCCTCGTGCAGCGCCTCAAGCGTCCGTTGCACGTCCTCGTCGGGTGCGTCGGCCTCGACCGGGCGCACCCCGGAGTGGCGGACGAGGCCGGCGCGCAGCTCGACCAGGCGCTGGTTGCAGTCCCGGCCTTCGATCAGCCGTTCCCCTTCCCGCACCCAGAAGGCGGCGTCGCCGCTGCCCTGGCGCTGCTCGACCATCAGCAGCTCACTCATCGCTCGGCCCCCCAATCCCGAACTGCATCAACTTGACTACCTCCTGGGTCGCGAAGTTGATGCGGTTCGGGGTCATAGGAGCCTCCGCATCCGCGGTCCGAGGTGCTCGAACCCGTTGCGACTGTAGAAGGACTCGGTCGAGGCGATCGCCGCGAAGGTCTCGCGCGGGAGGCCGACCTCCAGCCGACCGACACCGCGCGCTCGCGCCTGGGACGCGACCGCCTCGACCAGTTCCGCCCCGACGCCGCGACTGCGCCAAGCCTCATCGACCCAGAGGTCCTGGATCGTCGCGTAGATGCCGGGAACGTGGATTGCCCGCTGCCAGCTGGCGCTGAGGACGCCGACGATCCCCCCGTCGGCCTCCGCGATCAGCACCGAGCCCCCCGCCGGATCCTCCAGCAGGGCGCGGACCTCAGTTTCGAGCTCGGCCTCGGTGGGCCGGCGGCCGCCGAGCTCGTCGAGGAGGTTGCCGACCGCCTCGGCAACCCCCTCGACGTCTCCGGCCCCTGCCTCCCGAACCGTCACCTCGCTGGCGGTCGCCTCGGTCACGCGGCCCCCGCCTGCCGGGCGGCCGGCTCCAGCTCGACGCTCCAGGCCTCTCCCGGGGCGTCGGATCCGGTGACGGTGCGGGCGATCGCCGCCATCGGCGCCCGCGCCTTGAGCAAGATCTCGTCGAACTCCTCCTCGGGGTCCGACTGCATGACGATCGCGCCGCCGGCCCCGATCGTCGTCCGCCCCGGCCGCAACACGATCGTGCGGATGTCGATGTTGAGGTCGGTGCTGCCGTCGGCGCCGAAGTAGCCGATCGAGCCCGCGTAGACGCCGCGCGCCTCCTCCTCGAGGGTGTCGATGATCTCCATCGTCCGCTCCTTCGGGGCGCCGGTCATCGAACCGCCGGGGAAGGTGGCGCGGACGCAGTCGACCGCGCTGCGGCCGTCCTCGAGCCGGCCGACGATCGTCGAGACCATCTGGTGCACGGTCGCGTAGGGCTCGACCACCATCAGGTCGGGCACGGTGACGCTGTCGACGTCGCAGACGACGCCGAGGTCGTTGCGCAGCAGGTCGACGATCATCAGGTGCTCGGCGTAGGTCTTCTCATCCGCTTCCAGATGTCGAACCCGGGCGGCGTCCTCGGCCGGGTCCTCGACCCGGGAGATCGTCCCCTTGATCGGCCGCGCCATCACCTGGCGCTCGCGGTCGACCGAGATGAAGCGCTCGGGCGAGGAGCTGACCACGGCGTACTCGCCGAAACGCAGGAAGGCGGCGAACGGCGAGGCGTTGCTGCGGCGCAGCTGCCGGTAGAGCTCGAACGGCTCCGGGCTGGCGTCGGTCGAGAACTGGTCGGTGAGGCAGACCTCGTAGGACTCGCCGGCGAGCAGTTCGGCCTGCGACTTTTCGATGTCGGAGAGGTAGCGCTCGCGACCGCGGCCGGACTGGAAGCGGACGTGGGCGCCCGGCTCGCTCGGCGGCGCCAGTGGCTGCGGCGCCGGCGGCTCGGCGATCGCCGCCGCCACCAGCTCCTCGGCGGCGTCGAGCCAGCGCTCGGCCTCCGGGTCCTCGCCGCGGCAGAGGGCGAAGAGGTGGGTCCTGTCGTTGTGGTGGTCGACGGCGACGACGCGGTTGGCCAGCATCAGCGCCGCGTCGGGCAGGTCGGAGCTGTGCACGTTGGGCGAGCCGCAGTCGGCCTTCAGCTCGTAGCCGAGGTAGCCGACGTAGCCGCCGACGAGGCCGCGGTCGATCCCCTCCGGCGGGTCGACCTCGATCCGGCCCAGCTCCCGCTGCAGGTAGTCGAAGATCGACTTGTGCTCGACGGTCTGCACACCGGCGCGGTCGACCGAGACCTCGCCGCGGTCGACGTCGTAGCTGACGAAGCAGCGGCCGGCGCCGGCGGTGGTGCCCATGTAGGAGCACCGGGCGAGCCAGGTCGGCGCGTCGGCGCTGTCGAGCCAGAAGCTGGGGTCGTGCTCGGCGAAGAGCTTTTCGTAAACGTGCTCGGTCGGCGCCTGGCCCTCCAGGGTCCGCATCCGCAGCTCCAGCTCGCCGCGGCCGTCCTCGCTCGCGGCTGCCCGCGGCGCCCGCTTGGAGGCCTGCGGCGCAATCGTCGCCCGCCCGACCGGCCTCTCCCCCGGCCGCTGGT
>CAMLHB010000131.1 GCA_946479725.1 uncultured Actinomycetes bacterium
GTGGCGACCACCTCCCTACTCACCGCCCTCTTCGGGATGGACTGGGACATCTCCCTACACATCGACAACGGCCGCGACCCCGGCCCGCTCGCCAACCCCGCCCACTACTTCATCCTCCTCGGCCTCTTCGGAATCTTCAGCGCCGGGTTCTTCGCGATGGTGCTGCCAAAGGAGCGGCCGAGCACGGTCGCGGTGCGGATCGGCCGCGACTGGTGGGCGCCGCTCGGCGGCGTCCTGATCTGCGCCTGCGGCGCCTTCTCGCTGATCGGGTTCCCGCTCGACGACGTCTGGCACCGCCTCTTCGGCCAGGACGTGACCCTCTGGGGCCCGACCCACCTGATGCTGATCGGCGGCGCCGCGATGACCCTGGTCGGGATCGCCGTCCTCGCCGTCGAGGGGATGCGGGCGAACGCTTCGGCTGAGGTCCCGGTCGAGGAGCTCCTGCACACGAAGATGGCCCGCGCGGTCGCCCTCACCGGCGGTTTGATGCTCGGCCTCTCGACCTTCCAGGCCGAGTTCGACTTCGGCGTCCCCCAGTTCCAGCTGATCTTTCAGCCGATGCTGCTGATGCTCGCCGCGGGCATCGGCCTGACCCTGGCGCGCGTCTACGCCGGCCCCGGCGCCGCCCTCGGCGCCGCCGGCTTCTTCATTCTCCTGCGCGGCGGCCTCGCTCTGCTGATCGGCCCGGTGCTGGGACAGACGATGCCCCACTTCCCGCTCTACGTCGTCGAGGCGGTCGTCGTTGAGGTCATCGCCCTCGTCGTCTCCACCCAGAAGCCGTTGCGCTTCGGCCTCGCCGCCGGGGTTGGGGTCGGCACCGTCGGCCTCGCTGCCGAGTGGGCCTGGACGCAGCTCTGGATGCCCCTGCCCTGGACGGCGGCGGCCTTCCCGGAAGCGGCGATCGTCGGCTTCGCCGCGGCGATCGCCGGCGCCACGATCGGCGCCTGGATCGGGACCCACCTCTCGCCGGTCCCCCTCCCCCGCTCGCCGCAGCTGCGACGGGCGGCGCTCTGCAGCGCCGCAGTTCTCGCCGCGCTCGTCGCCTACGGCCTCTACACGCCGGCCCAGGACGGGGTCAGCGCCCAGGTGGCGCTGCACGACGTCGCCGGCAAGGGCGGCCGCGAGGTCGAAGCGACCGTGCGGATGGACCCGCCCGACGCCGCCGCAAACGCGGAGTGGTTCGACGTCACCGCCTGGCAGGGCGGCGGTCTCGTCGTGGCGCCGTTGGAGCGGACCGGCCCCGGGGTCTACCGTACCACCGAGCCGATTCCGGTCCACGGCGACTGGAAGGCGATGATCCGCCTCCACGACGGCAACTCGCTGACGGCGCTGCCGATCTACCTGCCGCGCGACGCGGCGATCCCGGTCGGAGAAGTGCCGGCCCCGGCCCGCTTCACCCGCTCCTTCGGCGACGAGCACCAGCTGCTCCAGCGCGAGGCGAAAACCGGCAACCCGATCGTCACCGTCCTCGCCTACTCGGCGGTGGCGGGGATTGCGCTCTCGCTGCTGATCCTCCTCGCCTGGGCGCTGCACCGGCTGGCGGTGGGCCTGCGGCCGGCGCCGCGGCGGGCGCGGCTGCGCCTCCGCAACCTCCCCGGCTTCCAACACGGCGGCGGCAGGTGACCCTGCCGCTCGCCCACCACAACGCCATCGTGGCGTTGCCGGTCTTCGCGCCGGCGCTGGTCGTGATCCTCGTCCTCCTCGTCCACCGCCTGCGCGAGCGCAGGCGGTGGGAGGAGGAAGAAGCGGCGGAAGCTAGCCGCGAAGCCGAGCCTCGATAGCAGCCGCGTATGGGCCGTGCAGGGTGGCTCGCGGTGTTGGTATGGCGATGGCGTAGGCCTCGCGCATCGCCTGGTTGAGGATGCGCTTGAAGGTGGGGCCGTGCCAGCCGTGGGCTTCCTTGGCGCGGCCAACGTGGAGGTGGACCAGCTCGTGGAGCAGGGTCTCGAGGACATCGCCGGGCCGGATCCCGGGATAGGCGGTGACCGAGAGGCGGAACTCGGCGGGGACGGCGAAGCCAAGGCGGTTCGGCTTGCGGCTGGCACAGCGCACCTTCAGCTCGGGGCGTCGCTCGGCGAGCGGTCCATCGGCGAAGACCGGCAGCGCCCGCAGGCGCTCCAGCTCGGCGTCGAGCGGCACCCCCGCCACCCGGTAGTAGGAGCGCGGGCGGGACCTCGGGGCGGGCGCTGGAGCCCGCCGCAGCCTCAGCTTTGGCACCGCGGGCACCAATAGGTGGTGCGGTTGGCGTCGCCCTGGCCGCGCGAGGAGAGCGGGCCGCGGCAGGAGGGGCATACGCTCTGGCGGCGTTTGTAGATCCGGAAGCGGTGGCGGTCGCCGCGGTCGACCGCGCTCAGCATCTGTTCGCGGGCGGCGAGCAGGACCCGGCGCAGCTCCTCGTCGCCGAGGTCGTCGATCGGCTGCCAGGGATCGACGCGGGCGGCGTAGCAGGCCTCGCTCTTGAAGATGTTGCCGATGCCGGCGACCAGGTGCTGGTCGAGGAGGGCGTCGCCGAGGCCTCGGGTCGGGTCGGCGCGCAACCCTGGGATCACCGCGTCGGGGTCGAAGTCGTCGGCGAGGATATCGGGACCGAGCGCGGTCAGCTGCGGGTTGCGCCGCACTCGGGCGGTCGCCCCCAGCTGCAGGGTCGGGCCGCCGAACTGGACCGCGTCCCACCAGCCGCCGGAGAGGACCGCCCAGGCCGAGCTCCGCGGCCGCCGCCAGCGCGAGCGGGGCGGGTAGAAGTGCCAGCCGCCGCTCATCCCCAGGTGGCTGTGCAGGGAGACCTCGCCGAACCCGAGCACGAGGTGCTTGCCGTGGGCCCAGACGTCCTCGAGCGTGCGACCGCTGAGCCGCTCGATCCCGGCGGCCTTCCCGCGCGGGTTGGGCGCCGTCGCGGTCACCTCCTCCCCCAGCAGCGTCGCTTCAAAGCGGCGCGCCAGTCGCAGGATCGTGTCGCCCTCTGCCATCAGGCCATCATCGCGAACCGCGCCCGTCCCCCGAACTGCATCAACTTGGCCACCCAGCAGGTAGCCAAGTTGATGCAGTTCGGGGGAGCTGGGTAATGATGGGGGGCATGGATGCGAAGGCGCGGCAGGTTGCACTTGGGATCGGCTCAACCCGGGTGGCGATGGGGGTCGCGATCCTCCTGGCGACGCGGCCGGCGCTGCGCGTGCTCGGCTTCGGCGAGACCGACGCCGGCGGCCGGGCGCTGGCAAGACTGGGAGGCGGCAGGGACATCGCTATCGGGACGCTGACCCTGGCGGCCCGAGACGACCGGCAGGCGCTCCGCACCGCGCTCCTCATCTCCAGCGCCTGCGACGCCGCCGACGCCGTTGCTCTTGGGGTCACGGCGGGAAACCCGCAGACCCGCCAGGCGGGAATCGGCGGCATCGTCTCCGGCGGCGCCGCGGCGGTGGCCGGCCTCTGGGCCTGGCGCCGCCTCTAGCGCCTAGGGAGCCGAGCCGTTGCTCCCCGCCGGCGCCTCGCCGGAGAACTCGTGCGACTCGATCACGCGGTCGATCAGGCCGTACTCGACCGCCTGCTGCGGCTGGAAGAATTTGTCCCGTTCCATGTCGGTGTGGATCTGCTCCTCCGACTGGCCGGTGTGCTTGACGTAGATCTGGTCGAGCCGCTCGCGCAGGGCAAGGATCTCCCTGGCATGGATCTCGATGTCGCTCGACTGGCCTTCGAAGCCGCCGCTCGGCTGGTGGATGAGGATGCGGCTGTTGGGCAGCGCCATCCGTTTGCCGGCGGCGCCGCCGGTGAGGATCAGCGAGCCGGCCGACATCGCGATCCCGTAACAGATCGTCTGCACGTCGGGCTTGACGAACTGCATCGTGTCGTAGATCGCCAGCCCCGCGTAGGCGGAGCCGCCGGGGGAGTTGATGTAAAGGCTGACGTCCTTGTCGGGGTCCTCGGCCTCGAGGTGCAGCAGCTGGGCGATGATCAGGTTGGCGAGGTCCTCGGTGACCGGCTCGCCGAGGAAGATGATCCGCTGCGCGAGCAGGCGGCTGTAGATGTCGAATGAGCGCTCGCCGCGAGCAGTCTGCTCGACGACCATCGGTACCAGTGGCATAGGGCCCCTCTCCTAGTTGGCGTCTGGGTTGTACTTATAGCCAACGCCGCGCACGGTCAGGACCAGCTCCGGCTTCTGCGGGTCCCGCTCGACCTTCTGGCGCAGGTTGGAGATGTGGACGTCGCAGGCGCGCTCGTCGCCGTCGAACTCGGTCTGCCACAGCTCCTCCATGATCTGGGCGCGGGAGAAGACCTCCCCCGGGCGGGCGACGAGCAGGCGCAGCAGCTGGAACTCCGAGCGGGTGAGGTTGACGGGGACGCCGCGGACGGTGGCGACGTGGCGGACGAGGTCGATCGAGACCGGCCCCGACTCGATTTTCACCGCCTGGGAGAGCGGCGCCCGGTCAAGCTCGCGACGCCGCAGCTGCGCCCGCACCCGGCCCAGCAGCTCGCGCACCGAGAACGGCTTGGTGACGTAGTCGTCGGCGCCGACCTCGAGCCCGACCACCTTGTCGACCTCGGCGTCTTTGGCGGTGAGGACGATGATCGGGACGGCGCTGCGCGAGCGCACGTCGCGGCAGATGTCGAGCCCCGACGGCCCCGGCATCATGATGTCGAGGATCAGCAGGTCGAAGGGGACGCCGTTGCCGAGCAGCTCGGCGGCCTCGTCGCCGTCGGCGGCCGGAGTCACTTCGAAGCCCTCCTGGGCCAGCGCGTAGCCGACCGAGTCGCGCACGCTCGGCTCGTCATCGGCGATGAGGATGCGGCCGCTGCTCAAGTGGTCCTCCTGGTAAGTCCGGTGTCGATTTGGCGAGCGAAAACCGAGCACGCCGCGGACGCAGGGAGGCCGAATAGTTTCACTATTTGGCCGACCGAGGACAAAGGCGGGCGAAGGTTTGCAGCCGCCAAATCGGTGCCGGAATTTGCCAGGGGGGCCACTAGGCCACCGGGGTCGGGCTCGGTTGTGCGATCGGGAGGCGCACCCAGAAGGTGCTCCCCTCCCCCTCCACCGACTCGGCGCCGATCCGGCCGCCCATCACGTCGACCATCCGCCGCGCGATCGCCAGGCCGAGGCCGAAGCCCTCCTGCTTGCGCGACTCCGAGCGGCGGTAGAAACGCTCGAAGACGCGCTCCAGCTCGCCCGCTGGGATGCCGGTGCCGGTGTCGATTACCTCCAGGATGACTTCGCCTTCGCTGTCATGGCGGCCGCGAACGGTAACGGTGCCGGGCGGTGGCGTGTTCTTGAAGGCATTGGTGAGCAGGCCGATCATCACCTGACGCAGCAGGGTCGGGTCGCCGGTGGCGGCGAGGTCGGACTCGACGTCGACAACCAGATCGACGTGCGGCGGCGCCTCGCAGGCGGCGACGACGTCCTTGATCGCCATCGGCACGTCGACCGGTTCGCTCTCCGGGGCGCCGCGGGACTCGACCCGCGCCAGGGTCAGCAGCGACTGGGTCAGCCGGTTCATCCGCTCGGCGTCTTCGCCCAGCCGTTTGAGGAAGTGGTCGCGGTCGCCGGGGTCGTTCTTCGCCCCCGCCTGCAGGACCTCGATCGCGCCGGAGATTCCGGCCAACGGGTTGCGCAGCTCGTGGGCGGCATTGGAGACGAAGTCGGCTTCGGCGAGCTCCTGGCGCAGCTCGTCGGTGCGGTCGCGGAGGACGGCGAGGACGGCGCGCTCGTCGGGCAGCGAGCGGGCGGTCATCGCGTAGGCGCGGTCGCCGATCCGCAGCGCCGGGTGGGCGGAGAACCCAACCTCGGCGGCGCGGTGGAGCTGCGGCAGGACCACCTCCGGCGGCTGGCCGGAATCGTCGAGCAGGCGGGAGGCGGCGCTGTTGGAGAAGCGAACCGGCCCCTCGTAGTCGACGACCATCACCACGTCGGTGAGGCCGTCGAAGATCGCCGCCAGCTTGTTGCGGTCGGAGGAGAGGACGCCGAAGCTCTCTTTCAGCGAGGCGCGCATCGAGTCCAGCGCCCGGGCGAGGTCGCCGATCTCGTCGGGGCCGGAGGTGTTGAGCGGGTGGTCGAAGGAGCCGCCGGCCATTTCCCCGGCGGCGCGGGCGAGGCCGACGACGCGGTGGGAGATCGCGACCGCGATCAGGAAGCCGGCGAGGACGCCGACGGTCACCGCCGCGATCAGCGCCTGCGGCTTGTCGCCGAATAGGTAGACGGCGGAGGCGGTGATCAAGCTGACCGCGGCAAAGGCGGCGGTCAGCCAGAGGCGCATCCCGATCCGCAGGGATCCCGGAGGCGCCCCGGCCGGGTTCTGCTCCGAGCGGCGCATGAGGATTTACTAACACAATCCCCTTCTCGCCGCGGCAGACCAGGCGTTTCCACGCCCGCATGGGAGAATCGAAGTTGTGCGAACGCTTGTCTTCATCCCTGCCTGGAACGAGGAGGCCTCGGTCGCCGAGGTCATCGCCGACGTCCGCAAGTATCTGCCCGAGGCCGACCTGCTCGTCGTCGACGACGGCTCCGGCGACGCGACCGCCGAGCGGGCCCGGGAAGCGGGGGCGCTGGTCGCCTCCCTTCCTTTCAACCAGGGCCTGGGCGCGGCTCTGCAGACCGGCTACCTCTACGCGCTGCGGAACGGCTACGACGCCTGCGCCCACCTCGACGCCGACGGCCAGCACCCCCCCGAGG